>CAYZAI010000350.1:0-5325 GCA_964476305.1 uncultured Myxococcales bacterium | reverse complement strand
CCCGATGCGAGCCTGTACACGCTGTTTTCGGCCGGGGGCGAAAACTGCCTCGATCTGCCCGAATCCAGCAATTACCGCGACGTGACGCCGCGCGGACTCACGATTCGGTGGCAGGGCGGCGTGAGCACCGTCACGCAGTTCCCCATCGACTGGGCCCGCTACAACGCCTCCGCGCGCAACCGATTTTTTGCGTGAGGGATTGCCGCGATCCCATTCGTTCGGGGTCGAATTCCCGTCGACTGCCGAGACCGCTCTAGATCTCCGTGGCCTCGATGCGGCGGTTCTTCTGGCGACCCTCCGGGGTGTCGTTCGGGGCAACGGGGCGCTCGTCGCCGTAGCCGACGGCCTCGACGCGGCTCCCGTCGATGCCCTTGGAGATCAGGTACTGTCGGCAGGCCTTCGCGCGCTTCTCCGAGAGTGTCTTGTTGGCTTTCGCTTTGCCCACGTTGTCGGTGTGTCCCGAGATCTCGATGCGCACGCTCTTCTTGTGCGCCATGTACTCGACGACGCCGTCGAGCCGCGGGAACGATTCGGGGCGGATGGTCGCCTTGCCGGTGTCGAAGTTGACGCCGTCCAGCACGTAGCGGGGCGCTTCCTCCCCCTTCACCGGGGGCAGGCCCGTGTAAAGCAGGGTGAGGCGGATGCTCTGGCGTGGCTTGTCGCTCACCTCCTGCGTGTCCACGATATCCCGTGAGCCGATGGACAGGAACACCACGTCGTACTTCTTCCCCACCGGCACGAGCACCTCGGAGTAGCCCGTCTCGTCCGTCTCCCCGGTGAAGTACTTCTGGCCGTCGGGATCGGCCATGGAGACCACGACGCCCGCGACGGGCCCCTTGTTCGTGTCGACCACGACGAACTTCATCGCGGCCTCGGTCTCTGTCGCCTTGATCTTCGACGGCGTCGCGCCGTGCGCGTTCTTGGGCGAGTCCGAGTATCCGACCGCCGGGTCGGCGCCGGTCGGTGCCTCCGCCTCCGTCCCTGCGGGTGCCGCTTCGGCGGCATCCGCCGGCTCGACCGGCTGGCTCCCCCCGCAGGCGGCGAGAGCCAAGGAAGCGATCGCGATGATCACGAGGTGACGCATGGGTTCCTCCGTTGTCAGCAGGCTGTCCGCGACTCTACCACACGCCCGGCGCCCGCGCACCCGGAGCCGAGACTTTTCGAGGCATCGGCCTTTACGGAAATGCTATCGTGGCTAGATTGGCATCGCCGGGCCACCATGAACGACAGCCACGGAAAGATCAGCGCGAAGACGCGTTTCACCAGGCTGCTCGACCATATGCGAGGCCGAGCCGTGGAATGGGATCTGGCGCTCTACCATCGGCAGCTCGCGGCCATCGACGCCTGCGCCGCGGATCTCGCGCTTCAGCGCTCCCCGGACGACGCGCTGCTCACGCTCTCCCGGGAACTGCGGGGCAAGGCGACAAGCGGCGTCCCCCTTCAAGGTCTCGTCCACGAGGGGTTCGCCCTGGCCCGCGAGGCCTTGTCGCGCACGTTGGGGCTGCACCCTTTCGATGTCCAGATGATCGCCGCGCTCGCCCTGCAACGTGGCCGCGTCATCGAGCTGCCGACCGGTGAGGGCAAGACGCTCGTCGCGGTGTTTCCGACGTTCCTGAACGCGCTCCTCGGTCGCGGCGCGCACGTTCTCACGTTCAACGACTACCTCGCCAAGAGGGATGCCCGGTGGATGGGGCCTGCGTACGAGATGCTGGGACTCACGGTGGCGCACGTCACCAAGGGGATGTCTGCCGACGAGAGACGCCGCGCCTACGCCGCCGACGTGACGTACTCGACGCTGCGCGAGGTCGGCTACGATCTGCTGCGCGACGGCCTCGCCGTCCACCCGCGGGAGTGCACCCTGCGACCGTTCCAGTTCGCGCTCGTCGACGAAGCCGACTCCCTGCTCATCGACGAGGCGCGCGTGCCGCTCGTCATCGCGGGGGCGGAGGGCGAGGCGCAGGACGCGGGCCGGGAGGTCGCCGCATCGCTCGTCCGTGATCTGGAGGCGGGGCGCCATTTCCAGACGGATACCGACCGCCGGAACGTGTTCCTCACGGACGAGGGGCGTGAGCGCGTACAGGATCTGCTCGCCTGCGGCGATCTCCACGACTCGTGCAACCGCGACACCGCCACGCTCGTCCAGCAGGCGCTCCACGCCCATGCGCTGCTGGCCCGCGACGTGGACTACGTGGTTCGCGGCAGCCGGATCGAGATCGTCGACGAGTTCACCGGACGCGTCGCGATCGACCGGCATTGGCCCGACGGCCTGCACACTGCGGTGGAAGTCAAGGAAGGCCTCGGCAGTGCGGGGGCGGGCCACATCCTCGGGTCGATCACGATCCAGCATGTCGTCGGCATCTACCCTTTCGTTTGCGCGATGACCGGCACCGTGCTCCCGTCGGACCATGAGCTGAAGCTGTTCTACGGCCTCGAAACGACTGTCATTCCACCGCATCTACCGTGCCGACGCGTCGACCGACCCGACCTTCTCTTCGCCCATGTCGAAGACAAGCACCGTGCCGTCGTCGCTGACATCGCGGCCGCCCATGAAACCGGAAGGCCCGTCCTCGTTGGCACGGCGAGCATCGCCGAGTCCCTGGAACTGTCCCGTCGCCTTCGCGAGGCCGGCGTTCCGTGCCGCGTGCTGAACGCGATCAACGACGAGGAGGAGGCCGCGATAGTGTCCGAGGCGGGCGTGGTCGGCGCGGTCACCATATCGACCAACATGGCGGGAAGGGGCACCGACATCCGCCTCGGCGGCACCGACGAGGCAAGCCGCGACCAGGTCATCGCGCTCGGTGGTCTGTACGTCATCGGCACGAACCGTTTTGAAAGCCGGCGGATCGACGATCAGCTTCGAGGCCGGGCGGGTCGGCAGGGAGATCCGGGAGAGAGCCGCTTCTTCGTGAGCCTCGAAGACGACCTCCTCGTGCGCCACGGGCTCACGGATCTCGTCCCGAGACACCTCTTCCACGAGGGCGGCGGCGAGCCCCTCACCCATCGTCTCATCCACGACAAGATCGCCATCACGCAGCGAAATATCGAGTGGCAGAACCTCCAGATCCGCCGGACGGCATGGGACTACGGCTCCTTCGTCGAGAGCCAGCGCCGCCTCGTGTCCGAGCGGAGGCAGCGCGTGCTGCTTGGCGAGGACCGCCCGGCCCGCGAGCTTGCCCCCGAGCGCCACGCCGCCCTCGCGGATCACGTGACCGCGGACGTGCTCGATGAGGTCGAACGCCGGATCGCCCTGTTTCACATCGATCGTGGGTGGGCCGACCACCTCGCCGCGATGGCCGACATCCGCGAGGGCATCCACCTCTCTCGTCTCGGCGGACGCAATCCGCTGCACGAATACCTCAAGCTCGCCGTCGATGCCTTCGATCACATGGAGGCCGCGGTGGAAGACGGCATCAAGGACAGCTTCGAGCGCGCCGGGATCACGAGCGACGGGATCGATTTCGACAAGGAAGGGTTGCGCGGGCCCTCTTCCACATGGACGTACCTCGTGAACGACAACCCCTTCGAGTGGACACTTGGATTGTCGGCGCCCGGCAACATGGGGCTCGGCATCGCTGCCGGCTTTCTCGGTGGGTTGTTCGTGCTTCGAGCCCTGCACCAGAGGATCAAGGGCCGTCCCGGCCTACGTCGAGAGGAACAGGAACGAGGGAACCAGGGGCGGTAGGATCGAACCGTGCGGACGCTGCACACGGGGTTCCACCCTCAGCGGCGCCGGATGTCCCGGGGCATCCACTTCAGGGCCGCGAGGGCGGCCGCGGCGCAGATTCCCGCGCCGATCCGGATGGTGACGGCCTGGCCCAGCGCCTCGGCCAGCGCGCCTGCCTGGAGGGATCCGAGGGGCATCATCGCGGCCACGACGAACGTGTAGACCCCCATGACGCGGCCGCGGATCTCGTCGGGCACCGCGGACTGGACGAGCGTGTTCGTGGCCGAGAAGAAGGCAGTCAGCGCAAAGCCCGCGAGCGGAAGGGCCGCGAGGGCGACCCAGAAGTGGCGCGTGCCGGACAGGACGGCCATGGAGACGACGAACAGGAGGACCGATCCGGCGACGACAATGCGCCCGTCCCGGACCTCCCGCAGCGAGGCGATCGTCAGGGCGCCGACGACCGACCCGGCACCCACCGCGGACATGAGGATGCCGTACCCCTCGGGGCCGGCGCCGAGGTCGTCCCGCGCGATGGCGGGCATCAGGATGACATAGGACCAGCCGAAGATCCCGACCACCAGCAGGAGGACCAGCATGGCCACGACGCCCGGCATCCTCGCGACCGCGCGGAAGCCCTCGGTCGCGAGGAACCAGGCGGAGCCCTCGGCCCTGCCGGGGATCTCGCCGGTCAGGCGCATGGCGAGGAGGGCCGCGACGATCGCGCCGTAGGACAGCCCGTTGGCGAGGAAGCAATAACCGGCCCCGACGGCCCCGATGAGGAGCCCGGCGGTCGCGGGACCCAGGAGGCGGGCCGCGTGGAAGACCGAGGAGTTCAGGGCGATGGCGTTCATCAGATCCTTGCGCCCCACCATCTCGATCACGAAGGCCTGGCGCGCCGGCATCTCGATCCCGGTCACGGCGCCGAGGACGGCGGCGAGCACCATGAGGTGCGCGATGTGGATGCCCTCGGTCAGGACCAGCGCTGCGAGTGCCATGGCCTGGAGCGCGAGGGCGATCTGGCAGACGACCAGGATGGTGCGGCGGGGGTAGCGGTCGGCGAGGACCCCGCCCCAGGTCGACAGGAGCAGCGTGGGGATCGAACCGACGAGGCTCACGAGGCCCAGCATGGCCTTGGAGCCGGTGAGATCGTAGACCAGCCAGGCCAGGGCGGCGCTCTGCATCCAGGTCCCGACGAGGCTGAAGAACTGCCCGGCGAAATAGATCCGGTACGCGGGATGACGGAGCGATGCGAAGGTGCGGCCGATCCCGGAGGAGGAGAGGGAAGGCACGGCTTCGGTGACGTCGCGTTGCACGGGGTCCCTGATATACGGATTCGGCCCCCGAGAGTCAAAGCTCGAGCCGACTTCCCTGCGTCACGTGGCGGGTTCCGAGCCCAGTCATCCTTGACCTTTCGCTATCTTGAGGCAGACTCGTTCGCGTGAACTCGATCTCTTCCCATCGTCCACCGGGCGCGTCTTCGACAGTCCGGCCATCCCGCAACCGGCTCGATTCCTGAGGAGGTTCTCATCATGAATCCCGTCCTTCGCGTCATGCTCCTGGTTCTTTCTGTCATCTCGCTTGCGGCCCTTTCCGTCGGCTGCGCCAAAGGGAGCGGCGGCGGCAGCACCTCGACCGACGCCGACTCCGACGCCGACTCCGAC
>CAYZAI010000349.1:4057-5351 GCA_964476305.1 uncultured Myxococcales bacterium | reverse complement strand
CTGCTTCCCGGGGCAGGGCACTCACTACGTCGGGATGGGGCGGTTCCTCTATGATGGAGAGCCGGCGTTCCGCGACGTGATCGATCGGGTGGATGCCCGCGTCAAGGAGCTGTTCGATTTCGATCTGGTCGCGCACATCTACGGTGATCCCGAGGACCCGGCCATCGCGAAGCGCCTGGGCACCCTGGTCGGCGCGCAGACCGCCCTGTTCGCGGCGGAGCTCGGCATGTTCCGCGTGCTGGAGGGGCGCGGGATCCGGCCGGACGTGATGATCGGCCACAGCTTCGGCGAGATCTCGGCCCTGACCGCGGCCGGGGTCTGGGATATCGACACCGCCCTCGAGGTGGTGGCGGCCCGCATCCGCGCGGCGGAGCAGATCATCTCTTCCGGGGGGCCAGCCCTGGGCATGGCCAGCGTCATCTGCACGGAGGCCCAGCTCGAGTCGATCCTCGGGCTGACGGAGGACAAGGTCGCGCTGACGAACATCAACGCCCCGGGTCGGTTCGTGATCTCCGGCGAGCGCCCGGCGGTGGAGCGCGCCGTGGCCGTGGCCGAGTCGTTCGGTGCCGATGCGAGGCTCCTGCCCATCGGCGCGGCGTTCCATTCGCGCTACATGGAGCCCGCGCGGGAGCCGTTCCGGGCCGCACTGGCCCAGCTGCCGTGCCGCCCGCCGCGGGTGCCGATCCTGTCCACCATCACCGGCGAGTACGTGAAGACGGAGGGCTTCGACGCCGAGTACATCGCGGAGCACCTGTCGCGTCAGCTGGTCACGAGGCTCGATCTGCCGCGGGAGATCGAGCGGCTCTACGCGGAGGGCGTGGGGCATTTCCTCGAGGTCGGTCCGGGCTGGTCGATGACGAGGATGATCGACGGCATTCTCGAGGGCCGCGTCCATCGGGCGGCGCCGACCCTGCACCCCAAGGTCGGCGACACGGAGACCTTCCGCCGCGCCCGGGCCTTCCTGGTCGCGCTGGGGCACACGCGGTCGTCGGCGGAGCGCCGCAATCTTCCGGGGATCTTCTCGGATGATTTCTCCGCGTACATGGAGGAGCACGAGCCCGCGGTGCTGGCGCTGCTCCAGGAAGTCCACGACCGCTTCCGCGATCACGTGCGCGGCACAGTGGTGGACCGCCGTCGCCCGGCACCGCAGTCGACGGCGCCTCTCCACGAGACCAGGGCCGCGGCTCCGGCAGCGCGGCCCTCCAGGGCGGCGACCAGGGAGACGCCGGAGGCGTCCCCGGCCGGCGCCGGGATCGAGGTCTGGATCGCCCGTCTCCGCGAGAAGCTGGTGGTC
>CAYZAI010000349.1:0-3957 GCA_964476305.1 uncultured Myxococcales bacterium | reverse complement strand
GGCCCGGCCCGCCGGCGTGCGCACCATCGCCCAGCTGGCCGAGGCCCTGGCCGGCATGGACGGCGGCGGCGAGGCGGGCGTCGTGGAGAAAACCCGGGCGGGTGCGTCTCCCGCGCCAACCGGGGCCGGCGCCGGGATCGAGGTCTGGATCGCCCGTCTCCGCGAGAAGCTGGTGGTCACGACGGGATACCCCCCCGAGATGCTGGAGACCGGCCTCGACCTGGAGGCGGACCTGGGCGTGGACTCGGTGCAGCGCGCCGAGATCTGGGTCGCGCTGACCCAGGAGCACGGGCTCGACCCCGAGGCCCGGCCCGCCGGCGTGCGCACCATCGCCCAGCTGGCCGAGGCCCTGGCCGGCCTCGACCGCAACGGCCCGGCCCCGATCGATGCTCCGGTCGCCGGTCAGGTCGCGACGGCGACAGCGCCGGCAGGGCCGGCGGCGGATGCCTGCGCTCTCTTCGCCACGGTCTCCCGTCTCGTCGACGCGGAGGAACTGCGGCCCTTCGAGTGCCGCCGGGTGCTGGCGATCACCGCCGGCTCCAGGGTTCGCACGACTGCGCTCAAGAAGCGGCTCGCCGCCCGCGGGATCGAGTTCCACGCCATCGGCGACACCGTCCTCGCCGAGTCCGGCCCCGAGGACGTGCGGGTGCTGCTCTCCGGCTGCGACACGGTGATCTACCTCGCCCACCGCGGGGCGATGGACGCGAAGGGTGGGGGAACGGAACTGGCCGGCGTCATCGACGAGGAGACCGCGAGGCTCTACCGCGTGTTCCGCGGGTTGGTGCCGATCCTCGAGGCCGAACCCCGCCGGGTGATCGTGCCGGTCACCGGCGACGGCTGCTTCGGCACGTCCGGGAACGGCGCCCACCGCTGGCTCGGCGTCTTCCCGGCCGGCTTCGTGCGCTGCCTGGCCCGCGAGCTGCCGGAATGCGCGTTCCAGCTGCTGGACGCCGGGGATCTCTCGTGGGAGGAGGCCATCGAGCGGATCATGGACCGGGCCGGGGAGCGGCTCGAGATCGGTGTCACGCCCCACGGCCTCGCCGTGCCGGTGATTGCGCCGGTCGGACCTCCCGTCGAGGCCGAATCGCCGGTGCGAGACGGGGAGCGCGTGCTGGTCACCGGCGGCGCCCGCGGCATCACCTTCGAGTGCGCCAGGGCCCTGGCCCGGCGCACGGGGTGCCGGTTGCTGCTGGTCGGCCGCACCGAGCCCGCGGCGGGCTCGCCCGACTGGCTGGGGACGGCCCCCGCGGACATCGGCGCGCGCATCCGCGACATCGAGATACGGCTCGTTCGGGAGGAGGGCGTCCCCCTGGGCGAGGCCAAGCGCCAGGGGGTCACGATCCGCGCCCAGTGGGAAATCGCCCGCAACCTGGCGGCCCTGGCCGCCGAGGGGATCGACGCCGGGTACGAGGTCTGCGACGTGACCGACGCCGCGGCCTTCGGCTCGCTGCTCGACCGGGTGCGCGGCGACATCACCGGCGTGATCCACGGCGCCGGCGTGCAGAGGTCCAAGCGCATCGCCGATCTCGAGGACCGCGCGATCTCGCTGACCATGCACACCAAGCTGACCCCCGTGCTGGTGATGCTCGACCGGCTCGACTGGAGCCGCATGAGGCTCATGTCGGCGTTTGGCTCCATCGCCGGGTTGTTCGGCAACGACGGCCAGTCCGACTACGGCCTGGCCAACGATCTCCTCGGCTGGCTGGTGCGGGGCATCGGGCGTCAGTACCCCGGCGTGCGGGCCCAGATCGTGGAATGGACGGCTTGGGAAGGCACCGGGATGGTGACCGACGAGGAGGCGAAACGCTTCCGGCAGTCGGGCCTGATCCCCCTGGACGTCGCCACCGGGACCGCGGCCTACCTGGATGGACTGCTCGGGACCGGCCTCGCGCAGGTCGCGTGCTTCAACTCCGCGGCGGCGATGGTCTCGGGCCGGGCGGATACGGACCTGCCGCTGGCGGCCCGGCCCGCGGGGAGCCTGCTCGCCCCCGGAACCTCCCGGGCCCGCTTCGACCGGCGGCACGACTCGTGGGTGGCGCAGCACCTGGTGAACGGCGAGCCCGTGGTTCCGGGGACGTTCGTCACCGAGCTGTTCGCCGAGGCGACGCGGAGTCGGGAGGGCGCCCTGCACGAAGTGCGCTTCCGGCGTCCGCTGCGGGTCCCGGAGGGCGGAGTGGATGTCGAGATCGTCAGCGAAGGTGATGATCTCCTTGCCCTTCCCGCGGATCGGCCGGTCCTGAAGGGAAAGGCCTTGCGCAACCTGGCCTTCGCCTCCGCTCGGTTCGCGTCCGCGGGCGCGTGTGCCGCCGACGGTCTCGCGCTCCCGGAGGGCGCCGTCGATCGCCTGAGGGCCGCGTCCCGACAGGCCGGGGCGCCGTTCTACCGCCGCCTCGACGACGAGTTCAGCGCCGCGTTGACCAACGGCCCGGTGTTCCGCGGCGTGCGCTCGGTGCTGAGCGAGGGAGGCCTGTTCCTCGCGCTGCTGACGCTCACGGACGAGGCGCGGGCGGCTCTGGACCCGGACGCGGGCCTGGTCTTCGACCCCGTGCTGGCCGACATGGCCGTGCAGGCGGCGGCTGTCTGGAACATGCTGGCCCACGACGTGTTCGCCATCCCGTTCGAGATCGGAACGCTGCACGTCCGGGGACGGGCCAGCGGACGCGAGTCCGTGGTGATCCTGCGCGGCATCGAGGACGGCCCGGACGGAGCCGTTGCCGACCTGGCCGTGCGCGAGCCCGGCGGTGGCCTGATCCTCGGCTTCGATCGCCTCGTGCTGAAGACCATCGCCGGGGTCGGACGCAATGACTGAGGGGACGCCGGACCCGGGCGCCGGCCCTCTCCCCGAGCGAGTGGACGTAGCCATCATCGGCTCCGGGCTCGGCTCCCTGACCTGCGCGCTCGAGCTGGCCCGCCAGGGACTCGACGTGCTGGTCCTGGAGCAGCACCGCGTGGCGGGCGGCTACTCCCACGGCTTCCGCCGCAAGGGCTGGCACTTCGACGTCTCGCTGCACCACCTGGGCGGGATGGCCCCCGGCGGCCTGACCCACGGCGTGCTCTTCAGCCTGGGTGTTCTCGATCGGATCAGCCTGGATCGGCGGCCGGCGCTCTTCGAGGCAGACTACCCCGGGCTCGTCGTGTCGCTGCCCAACGACAAGGTCGGTGTCCTCGCCGAGCTCGGGAGCCTGTTCCCGGCCGAGAGGGAGCCGCTCGAGCGCCTCTTCGACGCCCTGGTCGCTCTCAAGAGGGACGTCACCGGCCCGGTCCTGGACATGGACGTCCCCGACGAGCCCGACCGGGAACAACGGCCGATGGCCGAGTGGGCGGACCGGACCTTCGGCGAGCTGATCGAGCGCCATGTCTCGGACCCCAGACTGCGGGTGATTCTCGGGCAGCTCTGGATGTACATCGGACTGCCGCCGAGCCTGTCGACGGCGACCTTCTCCACCTGCGTGTTCTGCAGCTCTTTCGTCGAAGGGGAATTCCACGTGGTGGGCGGCGGATCGGCGCTGGTCCGCGCCATGGTCGGCCGGCTGCGCGAGCTGGGCGGGGAGTGCGTCACGCAGCAGCGGGTGGAGGCCATCGAGGTCGAGGACGGCCGCGCCGTGGGCGTCCGGACCGCGGGCGGCGTTCGCGTCGCCGCCGGGACCGTAATAGCGGGGATCGATCCCTGGCGCGTCTTCGACGAGCTGCTCCCCGAAGGCGCGGTCTCCCGGGTCTTCCGCCACCGCCTCGACTCGATGGAACAGTCCGTTTCCATGTACTCGCTCTATCTCGGGCTCGACTGCCCGCCGAGCGCCCTGGGAGTGCCCCGGGGCAACTACTTCCACAACCACGCGACACAGTTCTTTGGAAACCTATCAGCGTCCGCCAAGAAGGGACTTGACACAAGTATCAAGCAGTTTCTTCGTGAACGTTGTGACGTTGACGTGGGCGTCGAAGATATCCAGACTCCGATCG
>CAYZAI010000348.1:671-5391 GCA_964476305.1 uncultured Myxococcales bacterium | reverse complement strand
GCGACGTCCTTGCCGCGGCGGTGGAGGACGATGCGTTCCCCGCCGTAGGCGACCCGGTTGCGCACCTCCGCGAGGTCGCTCCTGGCTTCGCTGGCGTTCATGCGGTTCATGGCGGCTCCAATGTACAAGAAGTCACTCTTGTACATTATGATCGTTTCCCCGGCCGGGTCAAGACCGGTGCCGCCGACCTCCTTCCGCGATCCCGGCGCCGCCGCGCGTCGGCATCCTTCACCTCCCCTGGTTGGGCAGCGTGCGCTCGGCCTCGAGGGCAAAGACCCGCCAGCCCGCCAGCACCACGATGCCCGGCAGCGCGCCCCCGTTCTGCAGCAGCGCCCCGGCCTGATCCGGGGACAGGCTCCCGATCCCCCCGCAGAGCAGGTCGCGGCCGAGGGGCACGGCGCAGCGGAAGAGATAGGTCACCCGCACCGTCACCGGCCCCCGGGGATCGAAGGTCGCGCGAAAGCCCCCCTCACCGTCCGGGAAGGTCACGGCCACGGCCAGGGCGGTCCAGCCGATGAGGCCCGAGAGCAGCGAGACGCCCGAGGGCTGGATCAGCGCTCCGGCCACGCTGTCCGGATCCAGGGAATCCAGCGACGGCCCGATGGGCGAAAGGGTCAGCCGCGCGGCGTCGCGGATGGCGGCCAGCCTGCCCCCCGACGGGGCCATCATGTAGGCGCCGAGGCCCTCGCCGCCGGGACCCACCTGGTTCACCGGCACGCCTCCGTAGTCCGCGTCCTCGTGGTCGTCGGGCAGGATCACGATCGCGGCCCGCGCCGCCTTGCCCGCCGCGTGAGCCACCAGCAGGTCGGCGCCGTACAGCAGGCCGAGCTGGGTCAGACCCAGCACCAGCACCAGGAACGGCCCGATCACCACCAGGAACTCCACGTAGGCCGCGCCCAGTCGATCGCGAACGATCATGACTCACCCCCACAACCGCAGGGCGCCAGCCGCCGCGGTCGCCGCGGCGACGGCCGGTCCGAAGCGGATCGATGCCGCCGCGGCCTCGACCACTCCGGGGCGACGCCGCCAGTGCCTGCCCGCCACGGGCACCACCAGACCGGCCACGGCCAGGGCGCCGGCGCGGAGCCTGCCGGACCGCGCCCAGGCGGCGATGCCCTGGGCCGCCCCGAACAGGAAGGCCAGGGACTCCAGCTCGAGCCCGGCGTCGATGCCCAGCAGCGCGCCCAGGGCCGCCAGCAGCTTGACGTCCCCGCCGCCCATCGCGCCGCGCCAGAACAGCAGCAGCGGCACGAAGGCCAGGGCCAGGGCCCCGGCGACCCCATGGACGATGCCCCATGGTCCCGCCCGCACCGTGGCCAGCGCCAGACCGAGGGCCAGCGCGCCCAGGGTCAGCGGGTTGGGGATCCGACCCGTGCGGGCGTCGATCACGGCCGCGAACAGTGTCGTGGCCAGGGCCGCGATCCAGGCGATGGCGGGGAGCGGCTCCACTACAGGCTCCCGACCTCGCCCGTGGCCTCGCCGATCTTGCCCGAGACGGTCTCGCCGAAGGCGCTCCACAGGGCGATGCCAGCCACGGCGATCAGCATCAGGATGATGATGTACTCCACCGTGGACAAGCCACGGTCGTCGCGGGCGAGCCCGCGGCGGGGCTTCCGGCTGTCTGGGCTGTGCGAGGCGGTCGAGATCTGCTTGCTCATGTTCTCCTCCGGTGTCGGGGCCGGTCCCGCCGGCCGCGCGTTTCAGGGGATCGGCAGCGACAGCACGAGCTCGATGCCCATGTGGTAGCCTAGCAGCAACGGGCCGAGGGTCACCGCCGCCGCGGAGAACCCGATGGCCACGAGCCCGATCAGCACGAGCTGCTCGAGGTACACCACACCGCGCTGCCTCTTGCCGATCACCCCCACCCAATCGGACGTTTTCGGGAAAAGTTTCCGGTCCCAGGCGGAAAAAATCGCAACTGGCCGCAGTGACTGGCTTTTTTCTTTCGGAAACAGGGTCGCGGATCAGCCGCCGACGATCTCGTTCAGCCCCTCGACGACGCGGGCCAGCTCCTCCGGGGACAGCCGCGCCAGCCGCCGGCCGATCCGCTCAGCTGCCAGGGTTCGGATCTGGCCGATCTTCACCCACGATCGTTTGGGCAGGCGTGCCGACCCGATCTCGAGCGTGAGGGGAAAGCCCGCGCGCTGGGGCTGGCTGGTGACGGCCAGGGCGATGACCGTGCCCGAGCGCTCGTTGAACACGTCCTGGCTCAGGACCAGGACCGGCCGCAGCCCCGCCTGCTCGCGGCCACGGACTGGATCGAGATCGGCCCAGCGGACCTCGCCCCTCAGTATTCGGGCCACCGGCCAAGCTCCCCGGTCATGCCCTCCTCGGCCATGACCTTCTCGAACGCGGGATCGAGCAGGGCGCATTCCCGGGCCAGGCGGCTCCGGGAAAGGCGATCGATCTTCTCGTGGACGGCGGCCTCGATCGCCAGGCTGCGGTTGGCGTACACGCGCCTCGCGACCAGCGAGTCGATCTCCCCGAGTAGATCGGGATCGAGCGTGATGGCGATTTTCGCGCGTGCCATGTCCGACGTCCTGGTATGATGATATGTCATACCAACTCCGACGTCAATCCCAGGCCGCGGCCCCGCCGCGCCGTGCTTCGCCGACCCCCCCCACATGATCGGGCGTTTCCGGGAAAAGTTTCCTCTTCCGGCCTAGAAACTCGTAGGAAACTCGCACCCACTGCGTGGATCAAAGCGGGATCGTTCGACTTTCTCACTGCCCTCGGTTTGATGCAAATGTGCTAACGTATCGTCTATATGAAAAGAGGCGGACGGACGGGCCGCCCGCTCCCGGAGGAAGATCGATGATGAGAAACTTGTTGTGCGCGTCATTCGCCGTTGCGGCGCTGGCCTTCGCCGGCAGCGCCGGGGCCGTGGTGGAGCTCAGCAGCGTCTACGTCGGCGGCAAGGAGCCCGTGCTGGACGGCGACATCGCCGAGTGGGGTGGCGGCGGCAAGGCCGCGGAGCTGTCCGCGGTGACCGGCGCGGACTGGGCCGGGGGAGACGGCGAGCACGAAGGCGACGACGACCTGTGGGGCGGCATCGGCCTGGCCCACAACGACCGGGCGCTGTTCGTCGTGTTCCAGGTCCGCGACCAGCAGTTCGTCCGCTCGAAGAGGTTTTCCGCCGCCGAGGATCACGTGCAGGTCTGGCTCGGCGTGCCCAAGGGCAAGGGGTTCGAGGCCGTGGGAGTCGGCCTGTTCGCCGATCCCCGGGGCCCCAAGGGCAGGGTCGAGATCAGGAAGCTGCGCCCCGGCGCGGCCAAGGCCGGGGGCAGGGTCGCCGGCGCCAAGGCCGGCATCCACGGCACTGCCGAGGACTACGTCGTCGAGGTCGCCATCCCCTGGAAGGCCCTGCGCATCGGCGAGAAGCAGCGCCGCGACCTGCTGCTGGCGGTCTTCTTCTTCGACACCGACGACCCGGCCGGACCCGCGCCCAGGACGGTGATCGGCACCGCGCCCATCGAGTCGCTCGAGGATGCCGCCACCCTGCCGCCCCTGCTCCAGTCCGGCGAGGATGCCAGCTTCGAGGCCTTCCTCTCCACTGTGAAGCTCGAGGACGACGAGCCCCGGCGCTTCGTCACGACCGCGAACTTCACGGGCGGCGCCCCACGCGAGACGGTGATGATCGTCGACCGTTACCTGATGGCCCACGACGGAGACGTCGGCCCGGCCGGAGCATTTCTCTATACCGCGCTGCCGATCGACGACCCCGCGCAGCTCATCTCCTTCAAGACACGGGATCTCACCGGCGACAGGCGGCCCGAGCTGATGCTCGAGTTCACCGAGGACAGCGGCCTCGTCTACCGGCGCTGGCTCGAGGTCTACCGCATCAGCGACGATCGCGAGTTCCAGAAGATCTTCGCCACAGCGCTGGAGGTGCGCTCCGGCGGCGTCGATATCACGAACTCGTACCGCCTGGTCAGGGACGGGCGGGGCTTCGCCATCGAGGTCATCGCCGGAGAGGCCACCGGCGCCGAGCCCGACGCGATCTCGGCCGACGTGCCGGTGGAGGGCGGCCGGCCGATGGTGCTGCCCTGGGACGAGCTAAAGCGCGTCCGCAACCGCTTCCGGGACGGCTGCTACACCTCGGAGTGACAAGCCACCGGCCGTGGGCTAGAATCATCCGGACCGCAACCGACGCCAAGGAGAAGACAGATGCGCTCCACACCCATCGGCCCGCTGTTCGCCCTCGCGGCCCTGACGCTGCTGCTCGCCGCCTGCGGCGACGACGCGGGCGCCACCGACGGCGGACCGGACGCCTCCACCGACGCCGACTCGGACGGCGACTCGGACGGCGACGTCGACACCGACAACACCGAGTGCCCGAGCCCCCAGACCTCCCAACCGGACGCGGGCCTCTCCTGGCGCCGCTGCCTGGCCGGCGAGTGCTGGGACGACGAGGCCGGCGCCTGCACGGGCGAGGCCTTCGAGGGCACCTGGGACGAGGCCAAGGACGCCTGCCCCTCGCCCTTCCGCCTGCCCGACAACGAGGAGCTCATCGGCCTGCTCGGCGGCTGCGAGGAGAACGAGGACACCTCCACCTGGACCTGCGCCACCTGCTTCGACAGCGCCTTCTGCGACTCGGCCTTCCCCGGCGTCGACGAGCTTCCCGACCTCTCCCGCCTGCACCTGCACTGGGCCTCGACCGAGTTCGACGACGGACAGGGATGGTTCGCGCGGTTCAAGGACGGCGTCGTCAAGCCGGACG
>CAYZAI010000348.1:0-661 GCA_964476305.1 uncultured Myxococcales bacterium | reverse complement strand
CTGCGTCCGCGACGAGTAGGGGACCGGACCTCGACGAACGGCCATGAGTTCCACGCCGCTACCACCCAGAGACGATCGCGCCCGCTCCGGGTTCTCGGTGGCGCTGCTGATCTCGTTCCTCTCGCACCTGCTGCTGCTCATGCTGCTCGTGCCGTGGTTGCGCCAGCCCGATGCCGAGCCCGAACCGCCGATGGAGATCGCGCTGGTCTCCCCGGACGAGCCGCAGCCGGAGCCGAAGCCGGAGCCGGAGCCGGAGCCGGAGCCCGCGCAGCCGCAGCCGCAGCCAAAGCCCGCGCAGCCGTCCCCCAAGGCCGCCATCCGACCCGCGCCCCTCGCCGCGGAAGCGACGCAGGAGCCGGCCGGTCTGCCCACGATGGATCTCGCCCTCGAGGCGCCGCCGACCGCGCCGGAGCCGGAGCCGCCCCTGCCCGAGAAGCTCGACCTGGCCCTGGATTGGAACCGCTTCGAGGAGACGTTCGGCGACGTGGCGGTCCGGGAGCGCGAGGAGTACCACGCGCTCAGCCAGGAACGGCGCCGCGGGGGGCTCGCCTTCGGCACGCTGCCGGCCAGCGTGCCGACGGCCCGCGCCCCCACCAGCAGCTGGGGCGCCGCCCGCGTGCAGGAGCCCCGCGGCCACGGCCCCCACACGATCACCCCGTAG
>CAYZAI010000347.1:0-5399 GCA_964476305.1 uncultured Myxococcales bacterium | reverse complement strand
CCGCACGCCGGGATCTGTGCGGGGACTGTCGGGTGACTGGCAGTTCTACCGCGATATTTGATAGATTGATTTTATAGCTGAGTTGGAATAAAGCCGTTATCCGCCAGGTCGCAGGTTCGAATCCTGCCGGGCCCACTTTTTTTACCTTTTTTTCCCCAAAGAATATACCTAAATAAATACCGTACAGGATACGGGCTTTTATCCCTTAGGTTGCAGGTCCGAATCCTACCGGGCCTATTAAGAAGATCCTAATTGCAAGCATCCTTAGTATTTGGAGGATTTGTTTTTCGGGGTTGATATATCGATAGACCCAATTTGGGATTATGATAAATGTAGTTATCATAATCTTTGCAGGAAAATTACTTATCTTTTTATCTAATAATTGAAGCATAACGATAACCATCAATCAGATGTTCTTTTATTGTGATTGAATTAAAGTCGATCAGGTTAATAAATCAAGTAGGAGTATATGGGAAGAAGTGATTTGCAGAAAAGTGGGCTTTTGTATTCCCGCTATTTGGTACTTTTGCTTTTTGTTCTCGGTGGTGCGATCCTCTGGGTTTTGTATTCTAAGTATCCCCCTGGACGGGATTTCAGGAATAATCTTTATCTGCCGATTTATTTAATGCTCCAGCGCCTAAGTCCTTACAATATCCATGTATTGGTAGATGGCAGCAATGCAGTTTGGCTGCCGATGGTGTTGGGTGTGTTTTTCCCTCTTGGATATCTGGATCTTCAAAAGGCTAGTAATTTATGGATATTGTTTAATTTTGGAGCTTTGTTTGCTCTGATCATGATCGTAAATGGACAGAGAAGACCAGCTTTGATAAGATTAATTTTTGTTGTGTTATTCATCTTTTTAATCCCAAGCACCTTAGCGCACTTTAATCTGGGTCAGGTGTCTATCTTGATCTGCCTTGCATTGGTAATCGTTATTAGGTTTGATGAAAAATTACCCGGATGGGCATCAGGCTTTTTGTTGGCTTTTACATTAACGAAACCACAACTCGTAATAATTTTTATCCCTGTTTATTTGTTCTATGTGATTCGTTCGCGGGGATTGCGCTCGGGATTGGAGCTTGGATGTTGGATTTTATTGGGTGGATTGCTTTTTAGCCTGCCAGTTATGCTTACCGACGCAAACTGGTTTGAAGATTTCGTAGCGAATCTGAAGTCCAACCCAGTATGGGAGCATCCGTCGATTTTTTTTGTTCTTCCCTCATTGCTGAACGAGTTTGGACAGCTACTGAGATATTCTTTCCTTTTGGTTGGGCTGATTCTAGCACTCTATTGGGTAGCTCGATCTGGTAACAAGGATGTTTTATTATGGATTTTAGCGCTGACCACTGTGTTTTCCCCCTATATCTGGAGTTGGGATTTTGTAATGCTGTATCCCCTAATGGTTCATACGATGTTTCAGATTAAGTGTGTATTCGTAGATAGGCTGCTCTTCGGGGGATATTTTTTTATTATTATCGGTTTTATTGCACTGAAGTTGTCAGGACAAATCAATGATGTTTATTTCTGGTGGGTTCCGTGGAGTTTATTAGCGGTAACGTTGTTTAGCCTTTGGCTGTCAGAGAAATATAAAAATGCCTAATAAATCTATTCTCACCAAAATTCATTGATATGAAGCGCTGATTCTTTTACCATATCTTTTAAAAATCACCATTAATCAATGAGGGCTGATGTTGAAAAGGCGGGATAAAGAGATATTAGAGCAAATGCGAAAATGTCCAAGGTTCATTGTCCCAAAAAGATGGAAGCGGTGGTCTTGTGTAGCGTGCCGGATTCTCTATAACCTGGCTACTTTTCAAGCTGGTGTTTTAATGTACTTCATTGTTAGGATTACTATTGTGAGATTATATCTAACTGTAAAAAATATGCGGGCTTGGGATAAAGATCCCATGCAACAATACCCAATCTTCGTCATTATTTTAATCTTACCGTTGCCAATGATTATCACAAGCCTGTTCTCGCCCCTGAATTATGATCGCTTCTTTATATTTACGTTTATCTACCAAATTATTCTGGGTTCAATATTGGTTGGTGTCTGTAGTTTAAAGATATTGGAAACTCTCAAGAACCCCATATTTGTAATAAATTTTCAGTCTAAAATTCTGATATGACCTCAAAAGTCGGTTTTACAGAACGGTTCAAGAATATATTGGATACCCCGATCCAAAACTGGGTTCAACATGCCATTATCCTCGGTAATGCTTTGGCCTTCATTTTTATGCCCCAGCATAAACCGGTTGATTGGAACTTGAACACAGATGGCTATTGGTCTTCCTTCTCTAATTCTTATGCCGACCCGGCGAAAGTATTTCCTCCCTGGGGCTTAATACTAATGCTACCCTATTATTGGATACGAGCTGAAGGGACCCGATTCTTATCCGTGCTGGTAATAGGGTTATTAGCGGTAAAACGACGTTGGAATTTGCTATAGTTCTTTGCCATCGTATTTTCTCCTTATTTCCTTGTTACCATGGCAAAAAGTAACCTGGACATTTTTGTATTTGTTTTGCCTATTCTCATCTGGGATTTATCAACAAGTACTCGATGGCAAAGCCTGGGATGGGGAACAGCCATGTCGCTGTTGTTGATCAAACCACAAGGTATGTTTTTCATTTGGATCTATTGGCCTTGGAACTATCGCAAGCTTTGGAAGGAAATGCTCCTGCCCTTTGGTATCGTTGTTCTAGTAACCGTGCCAATCAGCTTAGTGGGTTCTCCGCCACTCTTCTACCAGTGGATTGGTAATTTACTCAATTCCAATTCCCAGAACGAATTCTGGTGGTCAGTCAATAATCTTTCCTTAACATCTAGCTTAGGACTGTTGCCCGGGCTGATGGCTTTGCTGCTAGCAATCCTGATCGTGATTTCCGGGAGATGGATTGGTTGGATCCAATGGGGTCGGGATCATCTTTTTGCTAGTCTCTTGTTCCTATCTTTTTTTTTGTTGCCTTATGCCAGTCAACAAAGCGTTTCTTCAGCGTTTGCTTTTAGTCCCTCGGGGCCGTCGCTTGCTTTCCAATGGATAGGAGTTTTAGTAGGCTTGCGATTTTTGGATTACAACAACCATGTTCCCCTTTTTATTTTGTTTTTTGGTGTTGCATCCACGGTTTTTTCCGAGCTCGAGAAGAATAGATAATTAACCTTTCTTCGCCAGATTTCAATCGCAACAGTTATAGATTTGTATTTTTCATACTAACGCAAGCTTAAAGTAAATGTAGTTTTATCAATACCATAAATTGTTCTTTCTCATTTGGGTTATTATTAAACTTATTTGAAATCTAACAATAGCAATATCAAGATAAGCTGTCTAAAAGGTAATATCTTAATGACGGGAAAAAACTGGAAAACCTTAATATCAAAAAAAAATCTATTTTTACTAGCAATTCTTATATTATCTTTTATCGGAGTTGCATTATCGGTCGCTTGGAATCTATATCCTGGTGGCAAAGATTGGATAAATACATATCGTCCAGCTACCCTCTCCGTTTTATCACTTCGCTCACCTTACACAGTAGAGATATTTCATAGTCCGCCCTGGGCTGTAATCCCTCTCATCCCATTGGCGTTGCTTCCTGAGCGAATAGGTTTTGGTTTTAATTTCGTTATAGGAATGGTTTCGACTGGCTATATAGCTTTTCGCTTAGGTGCAAAACCACTAACAATTACTGCAATCCTTTTGTCTTATCCTGTACTTTTCTCAAATATTTATGGAAATATAGATTGGTTAGTTTACCTAGGTCTCATTCTGCCCCCACGTTGGGGCCTGTTTTTCATCCTAATCAAACCACAAGCAGGTATTGGCTTAGCAATTTATTGGTTAATTGATTGCTATAGAGAAGGAGGTTTTAAGAGTATTGTGAGCCATTTTGCACCTGTTGTCGTTGCAACGGTAATTTCATTTGCCTTATTTGGATGGTGGCCGGCTGCGGGTTTTGCTGAGATCGGAAGATCTTTTGACGCTTCACTTTGGCCCCAATCCCTTCCTATTGGACTTGTTATCCTAGCCTCCGCTATACGTAAACGCCGTCCAGGATTAGCATTAGCATCATCACCATTTTTCTCTCCTTATGTTACTGCATCAAGTTGGGGAGCAACAATCCTTGGGTTACTACCACAAGAAATAGAAACAATAACAGCAGTGATCGGTATTTGGATCCTGAGGTTATTATCTGGTCGTTTCTTAAATCAGTAGTCCTTTATTAAATATATACTAATCATGTCCGAGTAGGAATTAAGCCGTTATCCGCCAGGGCGCAGGTTCGAATCCTGCCGGGCCCATTTTTTTACCTTTTTTTCCCCAAAGAATATACCTAAATAAATACCGTACAGGATACGGGTTTTTATCCCATAAGTCGCAGGTTCGTATCCTACCAGGCCTATTAACAAAACTAATAGCAAGTTTCCTTTACTATTGGAGATAGGCTGATTTTTTCCTGTCTATTATATAAATTTTGATTATTGATTTATATCTAAATGCAATTGTGGATTATCATAGGTGCTGTTATCAGAACCAATGGAGAATATATGACAGATCAACAACAAATAGAAAAACATTCGACAGTTCAGTCCATCATTTTGCATTTGTTTCCCGGTATTCTGACAGGCGGATTCTATTTTCTAATTCGTCAACCCCTGCAAGAATTCGGATATCCTTCAATTTTTGCGCTAGTACTCGCAATTACTTTTGTCCTTGTACCAGTGGAGCTCGGGTATTTGTTTTATAAAGGGAAACAAACAACCGAGCGTTATACGATAAATGACCTCATCAGCTATCGTACATCAATTCCCTGGTGGCAATACATTATTTGGGTGTTGATAGTATTAGTATTGGTTGGTGCCTTATTTTCGTTACTGAAACCCGTTGACAATCTATTAATAGATAAGGTGTTTTTCTGGATTCCCACCCTGGATAGCGGATTAGATGACAATTATTCAAAAACTGCTCTCATCGTTACTTATTCAACTTTGTTGATCTTTGGCGCTATTGTGGGACCCTTAGTTGAAGAATTATATTTCCGGGGATATTTGTTAGCCCGGATGCCTGGTAAATATCCAGTACTATTTCATAGTTTTTTGTTTGCTGTTTATCATGTTTTTACTCCCTGGATGATTATTTCAAGAACGATCGGACTTTTACCGCTGATAATCGCAGTGAAGAAGAAGAATATCTACATAGGAATCATCGTTCACTTTCTTATGAACACATTAGATGTTATCGCGGGCTTTGTTTTTATTGCAAGCATGGTATGAATTGGGAGGCATTCAAACCCCCGCTTACCTGACATTGCCTCTGCACTGCGTTCCTCTCAAGACAGGTGAGCTCCTACGTTAGTGCGTCAAGCGAAGCTTGACGCTTCTTTAGAGGTGTAAGTCCTCATTGG
>CAYZAI010000346.1:0-5407 GCA_964476305.1 uncultured Myxococcales bacterium | reverse complement strand
TCCGCGTCGGTGTCGGCGTCGCTGTCCGCGTCGGTGTCGGCGTCGCTGTCCGCGTCGGTGTCGGCGTCGCTGTCCGCGTCGGTCCCGCTGGTCTGGTAGTCGGGCGGGTTCTCGCCCGCGCAGGCTGCGAGCATCAGGGCAGCCAGGCCGCCCGGAATACGAGAGGTCTTCTTCATCGTTTCCACCCCTTTCGACGGGGACAGTATACCACGAACGGGCCGTTCAGGCCGCGGCGACATCTCGGATCGTGCCGTTCTCGAGCTTGAGGGTCCGCGGCATTCGACAGGCCAGGGACGGGTTGTGGGTCACGAGCAGCATCGTGGTGCCGTGGCGCTCGTTCATCTGCGTGAACAGGGCGTGGATGCCCTCCGCGGTCTCGCCGTCCAGGTTCCCCGTGGGCTCGTCCGCCAGCAGCAACGCCGGCTGGAGCACCAGCGCCCGTGCCAGGGCGACCCGCTGCTGCTCGCCGCCGGAGAGCTCGCCGGGCTTGTGGGTCAGCCGGTGTTCGAGGCCGACCTCCCCGAGGATCCCCCGCGCGGCCTTCTCGACGGCGTCCCGCGGCATCCGCCGGATCAGCCCGGGCATCATCACGTTCTCGAGGGCGGTGAAGTCCGGCAGCAGGTGGTGGAACTGGAAGACGAACCCTATGGAGCGGTTGCGGAAGTCCGAGAGCCGCGCCGGCGGGAAGCGCGTCACGTCCTCGCCGCCGAAGCGGATCGTGCCCGAAGTCGGCTGGTCGAGGGTGCCCACCACGTGCAGGAACGTCGACTTGCCCGCTCCCGACGCGCCGGTGATGGCGCACATCTCGCCCGGGGCCACCTGGAGATCTATGCCGCGCAGCACGTCGATCACGTGGCCCTCGTGGGAGAAGCTCTTGCGCAGGTCGCGGATGTCGAGCAGCAGCTTCGTGCCTTCAGCCAGTCTTCAGTCCCTCCACCGGGTTCGGCTTGGCGGCGATATGGGTGGCGAAAAGTGTCGCGAGCTGGGTCGTGATGAGCGCCGCGGCGCCCACCAGCGAGACCTCGAGGCCCGAGATCTTCACGGGCAGCCGGTCGATGTACCAGACCTCGGGGTCGATGGGCAGGCCGATGTGCTGCAGGCTCAAGGACAGGCCGAGGCCCACGGCCAGGCCCGAGACCGTTCCCACCAGGCCGATCAGCAGCCCCTCGAAGCGGAAGATGCGCATCACGGCTCCGGTCCCGGCGCCGAGCGTCATCAGCACCGATATCTCGCCGGTCTTCTCGATCACCAGCATCGAGAGCGTGGCGATGATGCAGAAAGAAGCCACCAGGATCGCCAGCGAGAGGAAGATGAACATGACTATCTTCTCGAGCTTGAGCGCCGAAAACAGGCTGGCGTTGAGCTCCTGCCAGGGGCGGACGCGCAGCCTCCCGCCCAGCGCGGAGGCGATCCCGGCGGCGACGCGGTCGGCGCGATCCGGGTCGGCCACGGCCACGTGCACCTCCGAGATCCGGTCGCCCTTGCGCAGAAAGCGCTGCACCTCCTCGCGAGCGGCGTAGACGTAGAGGCTGTCGAACTCGTACATCCCCGAGAAGAACACCCCGGCGACGCGGAATGGCCGGCTCTTCGGGATCGGGCCGCTCGGGCCGATGTCGCCGAGCGGGGCGATGATGTTGACCTCCTCGCCCACGTAGAGCCTGAGGGACTTGGCCAGCTCGCGGCCGACGAAGACCGCGGGCAGCACCCGCTGCCGCGGGCCCCGAGCCTGCCGTGGCGGTTTTGGGGCGGCCCCCGCGTCCGCCGGTCCCGCGTCGGCAGATGTGCCGCCGTCCCCTGGGCTGACGCCGGGATCGCCGCCGCCGTAGAGCCGCTCGCGTCGCTTTCGGACCTCCTCGAAAAGGAGCTCGGGCTTCTCGATGTGGGCGACCTCGCCCTTGTCCAGCACGTCGAGTGCGCGGCTGACCGCGGTGAAGCTCGCCGGTTCGATGCCCTTCAGCTGGATCCCGTGGTTGTTGGACCGGGCGTTCATCATCACCTCGCCCTGGATCACGGGCGTCGCCGCCACCACTCCGGGGACGCGGCGCACCCGCTCGAGCATCCCGCGCCAATCCTGCTCGATGGCGCCTGCGGCGTCCGGGATTCCGGCCAGATCACCACCGTAGTTGTCGACCACGACGTGGGCGTTCGTTGCGAGGATCTTCTGCTTCAAGTCGTTGGAGAACCCGCCCATCACGGACAGCACCGTTGTCAGTGTGCAGGACGAGAATGACACGCCGAGGATCGCGAGGATGCCGATGGCCGTGAGGAAGCCGCTCTTGCGGCCGCGCAGGTGGCGAACCGCGACGAACTGGTGGAAGTGCAGGCGCCGGCCGAGGGCATCGAAGATCCGCACCGTGGCCCACCAGCCGCCGATGTTGAGCAGCAGGGCGATGGCCAGCATCACCACCAGGTAGACGACTATGTGGGCGACCTGCACCGGCTCAGCCCTCGGCCGTGGCCAGCAGGTAGGCGTGGATGAAACGGTCGAGATCACCGTCCAGCACCGCGTCGACGTTGCCGGTCTCCACGCCGGTACGGGTGTCCTTGACCAGCCGGTAGGGGGCCAGCACGTAGGAGCGGATCTGGCTGCCCCAGGCGATCTCCTTCTTGCTCGAGTTGCGCTGGTCCGCAGCCTGCCTTCGCTTCCCCATCTCGGCCTCGTACAGGCGCGACTTGAGCACCTTCATCGCCTGGGACTTGTTCTTGTACTGGGAGCGCTCGTTCTGACACTGGACGACGATGCCCGAGGGCAGGTGGGTCAGACGCACGGCGGAGTCGGTCTTGTTGACGTGCTGGCCGCCCTTGCCGCCGGCGCGGTAGGTGTCCACCCGCAGATCCTCGTCCCGGACCTCGATATCGACGTCGTCGTCGATCTCCGGGGTGACGTCGATGGCGGCGAAGGCCGTATGGCGGCGGGCCGCGGCGTCGAACGGCGAGATCCGGACCAGCCGGTGGATGCCGCGCTCGGACTTGAGCTGGCCGTAGGCGAACTCGCCGACGACGTGCAGGGTGGCGTTCTTGATCCCGGCCTCCTCGTTCTCCTGAAGGTCTACCTCCTGGACATCGAAGCCCTTGCGCTCGGCGAAGCGGGCGATCATCCGGACAAGCATCCCGGCCCAGTCCGCCGAGTCGATGCCACCCGCGCCCGGGGAGAACTGGACGAAGGCGTTGCCGCGGTCGTGGAGGCCGCCGAGCAGCCGCGTGGTCTCGATGGCCTCGACCCGGGTGTCCAGCTCGTCGCCCTGCTGCTCGAGCTCCGCGCCCAGGGCGGCGTCGGCCAGCTCCTCGGCCAGCGCCACCGACTCGCCGAAGGCCGCGACGTCCGCGTCGAGCCGCTCGATGGCATCGACGACAGCCTCGAGCCGCGCCCGCTCCTTCAGCACGACCTGGGCCGCCTCGTTGTCCTGCCAGAAGCCGGACGCCGTCGCCTTGATGTTCAGTTCCTCGATGCGCGCGGCCTTGCCCGCGAGGTCAAAGATGCCTCCTCAGGCCGTCGACCTTGTCCGCGAGTGTCTGGAAGCGTTCCTTGAAGCTCTCGTACATGGGCCGAACCGATAGCGAAACGCGGCGGCCTTGTCAAACAGCGGGCGGGCGCTACGGGCCGCTGCCGTCCGGCGGGGCCGCGCCGGGCCCGAGCAGGCGCCCTGGGCCACGACCAGGAGCGCGATCGGTGTCGCGAGGGCGGATGGACGGCGGCTCATCCGAGGTAGAGCACCGGCTTCTTCGGCTCGGCGCAGGTGCGGTGGATGCGCTCGGCGATCCCCTCCAGCCTGGCATCGAGGTTCCGGCGGGCGCCTTCCGGGCAGCTCCTGACGCAGGCGAAGCAGTGGATGCACCTCTTCGCGTCGCTGACGGGAAGCCGTTCCATCGAGACGGCACCCACCGGACAGACCGCGACGCACGTCCCGCACTTCGCGCAGCGCGCCTCGTCCATCGTCGGAGGGGAGGCATCCAGGAAGGCCGCCGCGCCCTCGGGCACCTTCCCGGGCAGTTCGGGAAGGCACCAGGGCGCCCGGTGGTCGGGCGCCTCCCGGAACCGCCTCGCGATGGACGAGCCGAAGGACTCGGCCACCTCGATGTCCTCCCGGTCGGGCCGGCCTGCCGCGATGGGGCGGCTCGCGGTCGAGAAGGAGTGCTCGCCGACGAACGATGCCGCGGCCGCCGGAACCAGACCGGCCCGCCGCGCCAGATCTTCCAGCTCGCGAAGCGCGTCGCCGACCTTGGCGTTCCCGTAGACGCAGACCAGGACCGCCGGCGCGGGCCCCAGCCCGGGCAGGGTTCTCTCGAGAGCCTGCCTGGCGAACGCGGGGACGCGCCCGCCGTGGACGGGAACCCCGATGAGAACCATTTCCGCATCCATCTCGCCGGGAAGCGGCTCCCCGGCCGCGAGCGACACGTGGATCGTGGTACCCGCGTCGATACCCGCGGCGACCGCTTCGATCGCCCGTTTCGTCGTGCCCGTAGGAGAGAACCAGACGGCGATCAGCCGGTCCATGGGAGGAGTCCTTTCCCCTTCCCGCGCCGGTCGGCTCAGCCCTTGATCGAGCGCGGCAGGATCATCTGGTGCAGGGGGCAGAAGCCCTTGGGGTTCTGGTGGCAGCCCGAGGCGAAGGCCACGAGGTAGCGGCGCAGGTCGGGGAGCTTCACGGTCTCGTCGACGAAGCCGCGCTTGGCGCAGTACTCGGGCCGCGAGCGGTCGTGGTAGCGCTGGGCCAGCGCGTTCATCTTGTCGATGGTCGGCTGGAGGTTCTTGCCCTCTTCCTTGCGATGCCGGTGCAAGCATCAGTAGCACTGGTCGCAATCGCAACTGAGCCATACCCCTCGATCGAGCAGGGCCTGGATGTTGGCCTCCTGGGCGCCGCAGTCCAATGGGTTGAGCACGAGCCGAACCTGAACCCCAGCACCGATATCCGGGTTCTCGACCAGCGAAGTCAGATCGGTGATGAGGTTGGAGGCCAGCCAGATCTGCTCGATCTCCGCGAGTCCGTTCGAAAGAGGCTCCAACGAAACGATGGAGTTCCCATCCGCCACCAGCACCCGCAGGGAAGTCATCCCGCTCACGAACGACAGGTCACTCAGGTCGTTTGAATAGATGTGGAATTCCTCAAGAAGGTTCAACGAACCGAGAGACGAAGCATCATGGACATCATTGAGCCCGAGTTCGAGGTACTGCAAAGCCATCAACCCAGACAGTGAAGACACATCAGAAACCGAGTTCCCGCTGAGTACCAACCGCTTCAAACCCACCAATCCAGATAGCCCGGAGAGATCCGCGATCTGGTTCTGGCTCAGGTCCAACTCCTCGAGCGAGATCATGCCGTCGAGGGGCGGGATCGTTTCGATCTGCGCACTGCTGGCGTCGAGCAACACCAGGGAGCCGAGTCCGGCCAGGGGCGACAGGTCCGAC
>CAYZAI010000345.1:0-5494 GCA_964476305.1 uncultured Myxococcales bacterium | reverse complement strand
AAGGTGCTCAAACCCGAGACGACCATCGCCATGGCCTACCGCCTGTTCCTGCCCGAGTATCCCGAGGAGGCGATCCGCGACGGCTACCTCGACTGGTGGGAGTCCTGCCGGGCGATGATCGCGGACCCGTTCATGCCGAAGAAGATCCTCGAGGGCCGGCAGGACGAGGTCATTCCCTGCATGGCCTGCAACATCTGCCTGGCCCGGCTCTTCCGCGACGCCGAGCTGAACTGCATGGTCCGCCCCTCCCTCGGCCACGAATCCGAACCCGAGTTCGGCTTCTACGGCTTCCCCAAGGCGACCCACCCCAAGAAGGTCTGGATCATCGGCGCCGGGCTGGCCGGGATGCAGGCGGCGGCCATCGCCGCCGAGAAGGGCCACAGCGTCACGATCACCGACAAGCGCGACCGGGTCGGCGGCCAGTCGGCCACGGCGGCCAACGGACCGTGGGGCGACGAGGAGTTCATGCGCCTCGTCAATTACCTCAAGCGCTATTGCGACCGGGGCGGCGTGAAGTTCGAGCTCGGCCGCACCGTCAGCGCCGCTGACATCGAAAGCAGCGACGCGGACCACATCGTGGTGGCCACCGGCGCGGTCCCGAAGAGCGAAATCCCGGGAGCCGACGGCCCGAACGTGGTCTCGTGCCTCGACGTGATGGATGGCAAGGCGAAGGTCGCCGGCAAGGTCGCGATCCTCGGCTCCGGGGGCGTGGCCATCTCCACGGCCCTGTTCCTGCTCGACCGCAAGCTCGGCGAGAGCATCACCCTGGTGCACAGGGGCAAGAAGCCGGGCCCGGACGTCAACCCCAGCTACATCTGGCGCTACATGAGCAAGCTCAAGGGCGGCGGCGTCCAGCAGGTGCGCTTCGCCAAGCCCGTCGAGATCAAGGGCAATATCATCAAGGTACAGACCAAGGACGGTGATGTCGAAGTCGAGGCGGACACGATCATCCTGGCGGACATGAGCCCGGTGAACGCGCTGTCCAAGGCCAAGAAGGGCATCTACACCATCGGCGACGCCCTGACCCCGCGCCGGGGGAACTCGGCGGTGCTCGACGGCTACAAGATGGGGATGCGCCTCTGATGCGGACCGCCTTCAGCTTCCCCTTCCCCCACCGGGGGAAGGCCGGGATGGGGGCCGACGAAACGCCACGGCGGGGGTGCCCCGCTTCGAGGAGGTCATGAGATGATACCGAAAATCGATGTGTTCAAGTGCGACGGCTGCGGCGACTGCGTCAAGCACTGCCCGCCGCAGGTCATCGGCATCGTGAAGAAGAAGGCGGCGATCCTCGTGGACCTTTGCGAGGAATGCGGGATCTGCTTCGAGGCCTGCCCCATCGGCGCGATCCACTTCCGCCTGCCCAACCAGGGCGTCGATGCCACATTCGAGGCCTACCGCACGCCGCGGGAGTACCTGCCCAACCCGGGCGCGTGGTCGGTCGGCGTGCCCCGCGGCTACGATGGCGAGGGCAACCCCGGAAAATAGGAGGACGACGTGAAGCTCAACAGGATCGACCACATCTGCATCGCGGTGAAGAACCTGGAACAGGCCAAGAAGCAGTGGGCCCCGCTGCTGGGCAAGACCGAGCCGGACGACGCCTACGTCGACGAGCCCGAGAAGATCAACGTGGCCCGTTACTACGTCGGCGAGGTGGGCTTCGAGTTGATGGAGTCAACGACCCCCGATGGCGACGTCGCCAAGTTCATCGAGCGCAGCGGCGAGGGCGTGATGCTGATCTCGTTCAACGTGGACAAGACCGCCGCCGCCATCGACGAGGTCAAGGGCAAGGGCTATCCGGTCATCGGAGGGCTGCGCGACTTCCGCGACTGCCAGTTCGCCTTCGTCCATCCCAAGGCCACCAACGGCGTTCTGCTCGAGTACATCGACGACAAGACCTCGGGATCGAGGTAGGGCGGACCCGGGATCGGGGCTACGGACCGAAGGCGGGGCGGACGTCGACGATCCCCAGTTCGTCGTCGACAGAGACCTCGACATCGGTCTGGTCGTCGAGGGCGGCCTGCAACTCGTCGTACAGGTGGTCGAAACACTCGTTGTCGTTCCACAGGTGGTGGATCGCGGCGGATGCCACCAGGGTGACCTGGATCTCCTCCTCCATGGGCGTGAGTGAGGCCACCTGGCCCTCAATGGTCTGGATCACGTCGATGACGATCCGGGTACCGGGCTCGATCCAGGCGAAGATCGGCCGCTGCAGATCCTTGAACAGCTGGAACTGCTGGGCCTGGTTCTCGCCAATGGCGGTGCCGATGTCGACGAACACGGGCTCGGCCGTGGCGAAAGAAACGGTGACGAGCCCGGCCTCCGGGTCGGAGAGCCCGACTGGGACGTCCATCACCATCGAGTCCGCGCCGCCGGGAATGCACTCCCCGGTGTCGGTGTCCGTGTCGCCGTCCGTGTCACCGTCCGTGTCCGCGTCCGTGTCGGCATCTGTCCCCGCGTCGCCGGTATCGCTGTCGTCGTCGCCGGGGGATGAACCGCCGCAGCCGAAGCCAGGCAGCGCCGCGCCGACCAGCGCCGACAACAAGAGAAGCTGCAACCGTCCCATGGAACCCTCCCGCGTTCGGCACCCGCGTGCGTTTGAAGAGATGCTAGGCCCGGAGCCACGGATTTTCAATTGCCATTGCGAAGCGCCATCGCAAGGCGGACTCCGTCACGCGCCCTGCCCGTCCGCCGTACCGGTCTTGGCACGGTGCGTGAAAGCATCCCCCCGATGGGGACGCCAGACCCCGGAAGGAGCCGGCCATGACCATCCACCAACATGCCCGCGAGCCCATCCGTCTCGGAGCACTTGCCGGCCGCCTCGGCCGGTCGGCCGCGGCGATCCTGCTGTTTTCCGCCTGCAGCGCGGGGAGCGGCGCGGAAATCGACGGGGGGACCGACACGGACACGGGCACAGGCACCGGTTCGCCCTGGGGCTTCGACGATCTGGAGGTGGTCTGGGTGCCGTGCTCCCTGATCCCCGGAGCGGACGACGGGCTGGCCGAGTGCGCGATGGTGACCATGCCCCTCCGATGGCTCGACCCGGCGGACACAGGGACGTTCGACACGTACGCCAAGCGCCTGCTCAGCCAGGCCGCACAGCCGGAGGGGCAACTCTGGCTGTTGCACGGCGGCCCGGGCGGCTCCGGCACTGTCGGCCTGCCCTGGATGATGCAGGACATGCGATACTACGCCCCGGAAATCGACCTCTATACCCTGGACGCCCGCGGAACGGGCTGGTCCGAATGGCTCGGCTGCCCGGCCCAGGAGGCTCCGTCCAGCGAATACGGGAGCTGGGTGACCCTCGACGAACTCCCCGCCTGCGTCGAGCACGTCGAGGAGACCTACGGCGACCGCCTCGGCGTCTACAACGCGACCCATGCCGCCATCGACCTCGCCGCGCTGATCCACAACACCAGGGTCGAGGGGCGCAAGGTGCTGATCTGGGGCGGCTCCGGCGGCACGTTCTGGGCCCAGCGCTATCTCCAGTTCTTCCCGGACCAGGCCGATGGAGTGGTGATCGAGGGCATCGTCCCGCCCGACGAGAGCCTGGTCTTCCAGGACGAGTACGACGACCGGATCGCCAGGAGGATCCTGGAGATGTGCTCACAGGACGAATTCTGCGCTTCGAAGCTGCCCGACCCGGAGGGGACCCTGCTCGGGCTGTACGCGAAGCTCGACGGCGGGCATTGCTCGGAGCTGGGAATCGACACCGCCGGCGTCAAGTCCTTCATCCGAGGGATGGACTACTACTTCCCCACCAACCAGTTCATGCCGGCCTTCATCTACCGGATGGACCGGTGCGACGACGGGGACATAGGCGCCATATACAACTTCTACATGTTGATGTGGGGACAGGAAGAGGACGAGCATGCCTTCTCGAACCTCGTGTTCTTCAACGAGGGCTGGTCCGAGCTGTGGGAGCACACCACCTTCCCCGACAACGGGGCGCTCGTCGACTATCTCGAGAGCGTGGAGGAAAACGGCCTCGTCACCATGGGAATGGGTCTCGAGCGCAACGAGTACTATCAGATGTGGCCGAGGTACGTCGATCCCAATGACGACACCTGGGCCGAATCCGATGTGCCGATGCTGATGCTCCAGGGCCAGATCGATCCGTCGACGCCCCACGATTTCGCCCAGGCGGTCGGACAGCACTTCGACGGCCTGAACCAGCACTGGGCTTCCTTCCCTTTCGCGACCCACAACGTCGCGAGCGGCTCCCCGGTGGACGCCGACATCACTGCAATGCATTGCGGGCAGCAACTCTTCGTCGATTTCCTGCGAGATCCCGCAGGCGAGTTGGACATGTCCTGCATCGACGACACGCTCCCCCTGGATTTCCAGGGCGAGTCGTGGGCTCCAATCCTGCTCGGCACGGCGGACTACTGGGAGAACGAACCGGCGGGAAAGGGTCCGGTGGCCGCCGGTGCAATGCCGGCGCGGTTCCTGCATGACATGCGTGATCTCGGGCGCCTGTTGCGACGACGCCGGATTTGAAGGCTATTTCTTGTACGAGGCAGCGTCCTTGATCTTGCCTTCCTGGAACTGCTTGAAGTGCTCGCCGCAGAATCCCTTGCCGCGCACGAACCGGTTCTTGCCGCAGCCCGGGAATGCGCACTTGGGGTAGTTCTTGACCACGCGCTTCTTGCGCGTCTTCTCCGCGGCAGAAGCCTTGGTCGTCTTGGTCGCCTTGGTCGCCTTGAGCTTGCGACCCGCCTTTTTCGCGGGCCTGCCCGGCTTGCGGCCTGCCTTTTTCGCGGGCCTGCCCGGCTTGCGGCCCGCCTTTTTCGCGGGCCTGCCCGGCTTGCGACCCGGCTTGCGACCCGGCTTGCGACCCGGTTTTGAAGGCGTCCCGCCCGCCTGGAGCGCCATCAACTCCTGCAACGACGACGACTTGATCGCCGCAACGACCTGCAGCGCGAAATCCGCGGCCGCCTTCTCGATTGTCTGTTCGAGCGTGTTTCGGGGCATCTGATACCTCCTGGCAATGCCGATTGTCACCAATTGACTGGTATTCCTAGCACGTTTCCATTGGAAATGTCCAATGGAATATCCAGCGATCGTCCCACTTGTTCGGGAATTGTGAAAGGCAGAAAGGGGAATCAGATCAATAGAATTCTAGAAAGAGATCGTAGGCGATTTCCGACCAAGTCGAGCCGTCGAAGTAGTAGGCGCTTCCGTCTGCGTAGGTACCCGGGTCATCGGCCCACCAGGCCACTGTCGCAGACGACGTGACATCACTGGAAGGGAAGAGCCTCATTGAGTAGTCTCCATCCGCCTGGAAGTCCAGATCGCCCACATCGAGGCAGTACTCCGCGGCGGATGTCGCATTGAACGGCACATCGACATTCCACGCCGCCATGATCTCCGGCTCCGTTCCGTTCTCGTCAATCAGGTAGATCTCATGCTGGCCGAGCTCTGCCTGAGTCTCTTGCAGCACGATGACAACGCCAAGCAGATCCGCAGTGTCCGGGACGAAGATCTGAGCAAGACC
>CAYZAI010000344.1:0-5498 GCA_964476305.1 uncultured Myxococcales bacterium | reverse complement strand
CGGCACTCCGGCGGGCGCGCCGCCGCGCCGAAGAGTTGGCGGCCGCCACTGGCCCGGCATTGAGCCAGGCCATCGACGGCAAGCCAGTGCGGGTTCCGCCCCATGCGACCGGCCAGAACCGGTAGACAGCCGTGAACGGGCAGTCGACCTGGAATGTTCTCTTCGTCGCCGCCCTGGCCCTCGCCGCCTGCTCCGGCGGGTCGTCCGGTGACGACGACGGCGCGACGGACTCGGACAGCGACGTCGACACGGACGCCGACACGGACACTGACACGGACGCGGATACCGACGGGGACACCGACACCGATGGGGACACGGACGGCGACGCGGACACCGATGCCGATACCGATGGGGACACGGATGCCGACACGGACGGCGACGCCGATGCCGATACCGACACCGATTCCGATACGGATGCCGACACGGACGCGGACACAGACACAGATGAATGCGTGGACGGTGCCACGGCATCGGGCAATGGCGGAACGACATGGGTGACGGTGTGCGGCGGGACATTCCAGATGGGCTCGACAGAGGGAGGCAGCAATGAGCTTCCGGTGCACGCGGTGGCGGTGCCCTCGTTCGAGATGACGCAGGTCGAGGTGACGGTGGCGCAGTACGTCGAGTGCGTGACGGCCGGGGATTGTACGGCGCCGAACACGGGAGGGAGCTGCAACTGGAACGAGAGCGGGTACGAGGATCACCCGGTGAACTGCGTGGACTGGAGTCAGGCGGTGGCGTTCTGCGAGTGGGTCGGCGGGCGGCTTCCGAGCGAGGCGGAGTGGGAGTACGCGGCGAGATCGGGCGGGCAGGACATCGACTACCCGTGGGGCGACGAGACGGCGACGTGCGAATACGCGGTGATGTACGAAGATTCGAGCGGCTGCGACACGGGCAGGACGTGGGCGGTATGCTCGAAGACGAATGGGAACACGGACCAGGGTTTGTGTGACATGGCCGGCAATGTGTATGAGTGGGTGCAGGACTGGTACCACTCGGACTACACTGGCGCACCGATTGACGGCAGTGCATGGGAGGACCCGCCCGGCTCCGACCGGGTCTTTCACGGCGGCGGCTGCGGACAAGACGCCTACGACCCACCAGCGGCCGTCCGCAGCCACGCCGACCCGTCGGGCCAATCCGCCTCCCTGGGATTCCGCTGCGTCAAGCAAGGACCCTGATGGGAAGGGGCGCGGCCGTTCCCGCGCGCTTCAGATATCGGCGCCCTACCGACCCGCGCGGGTGATCACCTGGTGCACGAAGGTCTCGAGGCGGATGCGCTGGGCCGGGCCCTCCCCCCCGCCGTACGACAGCGCGATCATCGGCACGTTCGGGAAGTCCTGGCGGATGGCCGGGATCGCCCCGGCCGTGGCCGCGCCCACCATGCAGTTCACCCCGGCCACGCTCACGGCCCCTGACGCGCCGCGCTCGACGAAGTCCACCAGCTTGCCCACGGACAGGCGCTGGAGCCAGTTGGACGACGGCCCGGAATAGGCGCGGGACTTGGCGATCAGCGTCTCCGGGGTCGGTTCGGCCACCAGGGGTGCCACCTCGGCCGGCAGGGACCGGACCAGCCCGCGGTAGAGACGCTCGGCCGTGGCCGAGGCCAGGGCGCTCTTGGCGGCGCGGCCCAGTTCGGAACGGCTGACCCAGCGGGACTGATCCGCCTTCTCGGAGAGCTGGGTGGACGGCGCGTAGTACGGGCTGATCCAGACCTCGGTCCCAAGCGATTCGAGCCGGTCGAAGAGCCCGGCGTTGCCCGCCTGGGCGAAGCGCGTGTACAGGTCGCCGGTCACGCCCACAACCGGGCGATCCCCGGGCCGGCCATTGACGGCGAGCGCCCAGATCGCGGCCGCGGCCTCGGCCAGCACCGGTCGGACGGGCCGCATCCGCGCCAGCGCCTCTTCGATACTCCGGGCGGCCTCGTCGAGCAGCAGGAGCGGCTCCCCGACGCGCTCGGCGTACGGTCGCACCCGCCTGGCCAGGACCATCAGAAGCTCCATGGCCGAGAGCCCCTGGTAGAAGTGAAACACGCCGGCCAGGCCCAGGTAGCGATCCATCTCGCTCGCCACCACGTCGAGCACGGCCGGGGCGTCGTACCCGGCGCGCTGCCTGGCGATACGGTAGCCGTCGCCGTACTGGCGCAGCAGGCACGGCACCGAGCAACTGGGCGAGAGGAAGACGTCATCCGGCCGCAGGTCCTCGCGGGTCCACAGCGAGGCGAACTGGCCGCCGAAGATGGTGTAGGGGTGGCACTCGCGCCCCGACGAGTGGACCTCGCCCAGGGCGATGGTCTCGGGACTGGGCTCGCCAAGGACCACGGTCTCGTAGCCCGCGGCGCGGAAGGCGCCCGAGTAGATCCGCGAGAACTGCTCGAGGTGCGGGACGAACAGGCGCTTGCCGGTGGGCACCTTGGACGAGCCCGGCACGACCGACGGCCGGGCCGGCGGGTTGCCGCCGCGCAGGTGGCTCTCGATCTCGTCGGCGAAGGCCTCCAGCCTGGTGACCAGCCCGGCCTCGCCCCGGTGCTCGTCGAACTCCAGCAGCAGGTGGGGCCGGCCCGCGAGGAGTTCCTCGAGGTGCTTGAGCACGAAGCCGTCCACGCCGCAGCCGAAGCTCGAGACGACCACCGCGAACAGCCTGGGATCGCCGCGGACGAACTCCACGGCGCGCAGGGCCTGGCGCCCGAACTTCCAGGGGACCGTGGCCCAGCGCTCGTCGAGGGAGTCGGTGTCCACGGGCAGCAGGTCCAGGGGGATGGCGGGCAACCCGATCCGGTCGAGGTACCGCGCCAGATCGAGGTTGGCGTGGGAGTCGTGGAGGTTGTAGGGCCGGCCGATCACGACCACGGCCCTGTCGAAGTCCGCGGCCAGGATCCGGCGGCCCAGCTCGCGGCGCTCCTCGTCGAAGCGGCGCTGCTCGGCCAGGCCACGCCACAGGGCCCGGACGACCCGGTGGGCGGGCTGGTCCAGCTCCCGCGCCAGGGACCGACCGGCCTCGAGCAGATCGGCCGCACCGCCGCCCAGGCCGAACTGGGGCCGCTTGAGTCGCGGGGCGAGCTCGGGCGGGAGCATGAAGGGCAGCTCCTGGGTCAGCAGGCAGGTGAAGGTCTCCTCGCCCTCGTCGGCCCGGGGCAGATCGATCACGGACGGTGCGAAAACCGGGCGATCCGGCGCCGACCGGGCCAGGGTGTGGATGTGCCCCGCCGCGATCCTGATCGGCAGGCAGACCTCGGCCGGCAGGCCCCGGGCGCCGACCTCGGCGATGCGCTCGTCGGTCGTGGGCGACAGCACGGGCTCGTAGCCCAGACCCCGGGCGATGCCGGCCCACAGGGGCATCAGCTCGTGCGAGATGGACCCACGGGGCAGACCGATCTCCCCGCACTTGCCCGGCCGGCCGGGATCCCGGGCGCGCTCCACCGCGCGGTCGAACAGCCGCTGACGCTCGGCGAACGCCTCGGGGAACGGGCGCTCGCGGCTCTCGGCCTCGGCGTCGCGGCCGGCGAAGCGCTCGCAGGCGTCGCCGAAGTGCAGGGTGCGCCCCTCCAGCCGGATGCGGCTCACCTGGCAGCGGTTCTCGCAGGCCCGGCACTCGAAGCCGTCGGAAGAGGCCCCCCGGCAGGCGTCGAGCCCGCGGAACCCCGGCTGGTAGCCGGTGGTGGCCCGTTCCCGCGCGGCGAGCAGTGCCATGCCGATGGCGCCGGAGACGCGGTTGTGCGGGTGCACGCGAATCCCGCGGCCGAGCACCGCACCCATGGCGGCCACCACCGCGGCGTTGGACGCGGTCCCCCCCTGGAACACGACGCACTGGCCGACCGGCCGGCCGGCCACGACCTTGTCCAGGTAGTTGCGGGCCACCGAGTAGGCGAGCCCGGCGCAGAGGTCCGCCAGGGACGCGCCCTCCTGCTGCGCCCGTTTGAGCTCGGCCTCCATGAAGACCGTGCAGCGGGTCCCGAGATCCCGCGGCGCCCCGGCCTCGTGGGCCAGGGCGGCGAACTCGTCGAAGATCGACACGCCGAGCATCTCGGCCTGCTCCTCGAGGAACGAGCCCGTGCCAGCGGCGCAGATCTTGTTCATCTCGAAACCGGCCAGGTGCCCGTCGCGCAGGCCGATGTACTTCGAATCCTGGCCGCCGATCTCGAAGACCGTGTCCACGTCGGGGACGAAGTGGGTCGCGGAGACGAGTTGGGCCGTGATCTCGTTGCGCACGACGTCCGCTCCCAGCACCCGGGCCGCCAGGTGCCGGCCCGAGCCGGTGGTGCCGCATCCCAGGACGCGAAGCCTGTCGCCGAAGCGCTCGCGCAGCAGGCCCAGCCCCTCGCCAAGCACCTCGACCGGCCGACCACGGGTGCGCAGGTAGAGACCCTCGATGAGCTCGAGCTCGGGCGTGAGCAACACCAGGTTCGTGGAGACCGAGCCCACGTCCACCCCGAGCCACGCCTCGACGCTCCCCTCACTCCCAGGCTTCCCATTCCCCACATCACCGCCCGCCCCTTCCCTGCCCATCGTCTCGCGATCGGCGTCCCCCGCCCGCTGCAGCGGCGCCAGGGTCGCGGCCCGCCGCCCGCGCCGGAGCCGGAGCGCGACCGGGTCCATGCCAGCGAGCCGTTCCAGGGACACCTCGGGGGCCCGCCCCGCCAGGATCGCGGCGCCCCGGGCGCCAGCCGCCAGCGGGGCGTCGACCACGAGGAAGCCGGCCTCGTCGACGCCGCAGGCCTCGGCCATGGCCCGACGCAGGCCAGGGTTGGCCGCGCCGCCGCCCACCAGGGCCACGGGGGCCTCCAGGGTGCGCCCTTCCAGCACCGTGGCCGCGAAGGTCCTCGCCAGCGCCTGGCACACGCCGTAGGCGATCTTCTCGAAGGGCGTGCCCTTCTGCTGCAGGTGAATCATGTCCGACTTGGCGAAGACCGAGCAGCGCCCGGCCACCTTGGCGCCGGACGCCGCCGCCGCGGCCACCCGACCGAACTCCTCGACGTCGACGCGCAACCGCGAGGCCTGCTGTTCGAGGAAGGCTCCCGAGCCCGCGGCGCACAGGCCGTTGGTGGAGAAGTCGTCGATGTCGCCGTCGGCGCCGACCAGGATCCACTTGCTGAGCTGGCCGCCCAGGTCGATCACGGTCCGCACCCGCGGGTGCCCGGCCCGGACGCCGGCCACCGCGGCCACCACCTCGTTGACCGGAGCGCAAGGCACCTCGCCGGCGAGCATGTCGCGGCCCTGGCCCGTGACCCCCAGGCGCACGGGGCCGGCCCCGAGCAGGGGCAACAGCACCTCGTCCACCAGCCGGACGAAGACCTCGACCGGGCGACCCTGGATCGGCCGGGACCAGCTCCCCTGCCGGCCGTCCCCGCCGTCCGCGAAGAGGTGGATGTTCACCGAGCCGATGTCCACCCCCACCCGGGGCGTCTCTCTGGGCATGTCCGTCCGTTCCATGGGGGGAAGCTCCGGACCCTAGCTGGCGGCCACGGCGAGAAGGACCGCCGGCGGGATCACCGCGCTGTG
>CAYZAI010000343.1:0-5557 GCA_964476305.1 uncultured Myxococcales bacterium | reverse complement strand
CGAACACCTCGACACGACGTCCCTCGCCTCGCTGACCGCGGGCAACATCGCCGCTACCGGCGGGATGGCCAAGCTGCTCAAGGAGAACGAATTCGCCACGCAGTTTCACGAGGGTGAGCACCAGAACATCCACATCCAGATCGTCGGCCAGCGGGTGATCCTCGTCGTCATTTTCGACGAGCGCTCCTCCCTCGGCCTGGTGCGGCTGCGGGTACGCAAGGCCAACGAGGAGCTGAACCGTATCTTCGAAGTGCTGCTGCAGAAGGTGCAGGACCCCAGCAGCTCTTCACCTTTCGCCGAGATCACCGACGACGACATCGACAATCTGTTCAACGACTAGCCAAGGAGTCCGGCCGATGTCGTTCATCAACTACTCCTCGCGCGAAATCAACTGCAAGATCGTCTATTACGGGCCGGGTCTGTGTGGCAAGACAACCAACCTCCAGTACATCTACAACCGGACCAACCCCGATGCCAAGGGCAAGATGATCTCCCTGGCCACCGAGACCGAGCGCACCCTGTTCTTCGACTTCCTGCCCCTGTCCCTGGGCGAGATCCGCGGGTTCAAGACCAGGTTTCACCTCTACACGGTGCCCGGACAGGTGTTCTACGACGCCTCGCGCAAGCTCATCCTGAAGGGCGTCGACGGCGTGGTGTTCGTCGCGGACTCGCAGATCGACCGGATGGAGGCGAACATCGAGTCCATCGAGAACCTGCGCTTCAACCTGCAGGAGCAGGGATACGACCTGGATCGGCTGCCCTACGTGATCCAGTACAACAAGCGGGACCTGCCCAACGTGGCCGAAATCGACGAGCTTCGGAGTCTGCTCAACCCGACCGGAATCCCGGAGTTCGAGTCGGTGGCCTCAAACGGCCAGGGGGTCTTCGACACGCTGAAGGCCGTGGCCAAGCTCGTGCTCACCGAGCTCAAGCGCGGCAGCTGATCGCAGGCCTCCACCCCAAAGGAGATTCTTCGATGAAACACGCATCTCTTTCCATCTGTTGCTTTGCCGGCGCGATCTGCCTGGTCGCCTGCGGCATCCCCGAAGAGCAGTACAACGCCAAGCTCGTCGAGATCGGGAAGCTCAAGCGCGATCTCGACGCCGCGGCCCGCTCCAACTCGGTGCTGACCGAACAGCTCGACCAGATGCGCGCCGAGAACAAGACCCTGGCGAACCGCCTCGGCGAGCTGGGCGACGACGTGGAGAAGCTGCTCGGCGAGAAGAGCATGCTCGCCTCGGACCTGGCCCAGACCCGTGACCGCGAGGCCAGGCTGCGCAAGGAGCAGGAGGCCCAACAGGCCCGCCTGGCCAAGTACCGGCACGTGATCGAGAAGTTCAGATCCCTGGTGACCTCGGGTAAGCTCAAGATCCGCATCGTCCGCGGGCGCATGGTGGTCGAGATGGCCTCGAGCATCCTGTTCCCATCGGGCACGGCCAAGCTGTCCGAGGAGGGCGAAGTGGCCCTGGGCGAGCTCAGCCGGATCCTGATGACCATCCCCGACCGGGACTTCCAGATCGCCGGGCACACGGACAACGTTCCGATCTCGTCGGGCAAGTACAAATCGAACTGGGAGCTCTCCGCGGATCGCGCCGTCTCCGTCGTCAAGTTCCTCCAGGACTCCGGCGTCAACGCGGTGCGCCTCTCGGCGGCCGGGTACTCCGAGTACCAGCCCTCGGTCGAGAACGCGACCGAGGAGGGCCGGGCCACCAATCGCCGCATCGAAATCGTACTGATGCCCAACCTCGACGAGCTTCCCGACCTCGGCGACCTGGAAGGGGATCTGCAGAGCCGCTCCAAGTGACGTGGCCTCTTTCGTCTGCGGCCTCGATATCGGTTCCAACACCTTCAGTTGTGCGGTCGTCGGGCGTGGCGCAGACGGCGCGCCCGCGGTGATCGGGGACACTTCGGTGCCGGTGCGGCTGTCCGAGGGTCTCGCACCGGGCGGGGCGCTGCTGCCGGCGGCCGTGGACCGCGGCCTGAGGACCCTGGAGCGGCTGGTCTCGGACTTCGGACTGCCCGGGCGGCCGATCCGCGCGGTGGGCACCGCGGTGCTGCGGATGGCCGCGGATCCGCGCCCCTTCACCGGGCCGGCGGCGGCGATCCTGGGCGCGCCCGTCGAGATCATCGACGAGGCGACCGAGGCGCTGCTCACGGTCCGCGGGGCGCTGCTCGGCCTGCCGGGTGGTGGGCCCCGGATCGTGCTCGACATCGGCGGCCAGTCCACGGAGCTGTGCTGGTCGTCGCGAGGTGGCGGGTGGACCCCGGTCTCCCTGCCGCTCGGCGTCGTCGCGCTGACCGCGCGCTTCCTGAAGCGCGATCCGCCCCGGCCACGGGATCTCGCGGCGCTCGGGGACGCGGTGTCGGCGCAGCTCGCCGACCGGGTGCCGCGGGATCCGACCGGGACGCTGGTGGCGGTGGCGGGCACGGCCACGACGCTGGCCCGGCTCGAGCTGGGCGGCGGCTCCTTCGACCGAGGGCGGATCCACGGCCTCGGCATGGACCGCGGGAGGCTCGCGTCCTGGCTCGGCCGGATGCTGGAGCACGATGCGGCGGGGCGCACGGAGCGATTCGGCGTGAGCGCGGGCCGTTCCGACGTCTTCCCCGCGGGACTCGTCGTTCTCGACCGCGTGCTCGGCCACTTCGGACGAGAGGAGTTCGTGGTGTCGGCAAACGGCCTGCGCGTGGGTGCGGCCCTTTCCATCCTGTCGGAGGCGAGCGATGAAGCTGGATCTCGAGAATAGGCGCGCCATCGTCTGCGGCGCGAGCAAGGGCCTGGGGCGTGCCGTGGCCGGCGCGCTGCTGGCGGAGGGCGCCAAGGTGGTCATCGCCGCCCGGGGCCGGGAGGCGCTGGAACGCGCCGCGGCGGAGCTCGGCGCCGAGACCGGGAACGCGCCGGTGCCGGCGGTCGCGGACGTGACCCGCGCCGATGACAGACAGCGGCTCGTCGAGACCGCCGAACGCGAGCTCGGCGGCGTGGACATCCTGGTGGCCAACGCGGGTGGCCCCCCTCCCGGACCCTTCGAGAGCCACCCGCCCGAGCACTGGCAGCTGGCCATCGACCTGGCCCTGGGCTCGGTGACCCACCTCGCGGCCCTGGTCCTGCCCGGCATGAAACGGCAGGGCTTCGGCCGCATCGCGCAGATCGTGTCCATCGCCGGGCTGGAGGTCGTGGACGGGCTGATCCTGTCGAACGCCTCGCGGCCGGCGGTGCTGGGCTTTGCCAAGGCCCTGGCCCGGGAGGTCGCGCCGCACGGGATCCTGGTGAACTCGATCTGCCCGGGGATCTTCATGACGGACCGCATGCGCGAGCTGGCCGCCGAGCGCTCCCGGACCCGCGGCATCACCGTGGAGCAGTACCTGGCCGAGTTCGCCGGCGACATCCCCCTGGGCCGGGCCGGCGATCCGCGCGAGGTGGGGGACCTGGCCGCGTTCCTCTGCTCGCCGCGAAACGGCTACATCACCGGCGCGGCGATCCCCATCGACGGCGGCAAGACCCGCAGGCTGTACTGATCTGCGCCGGAACGCCCATCGCGGCGGGGCGCGGCCGGTATCGACGAGTGGGGCAAGGGAGTCGCCGGAGAGGTAATACAAATTGACAATATGATTATCAAATTGTAAGAACTCTTCATGATCACCAGGAACATCCAACCCACCCTCGAGGCGATGGCCGGGCAATTCAAAGCCGTGGCCATCACGGGGCCGCGTCAGTCGGGAAAGACCACGCTGGCCAGGATGACCTTTCCCCACAAGCGCTACGTCTCCCTGGAGGCGCCCGACGAGCGGGCACGGGCGACGGGAGACCCGCGGCTGTTCCTGTCGCGGTTTCCGGACGGGGCGATCCTCGACGAGGTCCAGCGCGCTCCGGATCTGTTCTCCTACCTCCAGGAAGACATGGATGCTCACCCGGGTCCCGGGCGGTTCATCCTGACCGGATCGCAGCAGTTCGGCATGATGGAGAAGGTCTCCCAGAGCCTCGCCGGCCGTGTCGGGATACTCTCGCTGCTGCCTTTCTCCGTGGACGAGCTGGAGCGGGGCGGATATGCCTCTTCGAACATCGACGAGCTCATGTGGAGCAGCGCCTACCCGCCCGTGTTCCACCAGCGCATCGACCCGAGGTCGTGGCTGGACTCGTATCTCACCACCTGCGTCGAGCGCGACGTCCGTCAGATCGTAAACGTCCAGAGCACGGCGCTCTTCCAGCGATTCGTCTCTCTGTGCGCGGGCAACGTCTCGCAGCTGTTCAACGCGAGCCGGATCGGCAGCGACTGCGGCATCAACCACGGAACCGCGGGAAGCTGGCTCTCGATCCTCGAGGCGTCCTACATCGCTTTCCGCCTCGCTCCGCACCACCGGAACTATCGAAAGCGGATCGTCAGGACCCCCAAGATCTACTTCTGGGACGTCGGGCTCGCCGCCCGCGTGCTTAGCATCGAGACCGCGGACCAGCTCAAAACCCATCCCCTGCGCGGAAGCCTCTTCGAAAACTGGGTCGTCGTCGAACTCGTCAAGGGTCGCTTCAACCGCGGACGGAAGAACAACCTGCATTTCTGGCGCGACAACACCGGCCTCGAGGTGGATCTGGTGGCCGAGCAGGCGGACGGGCTGCGGCCGATCGAGATCAAGTCCGGGGCGACGCTGGCGAGCGACTGGCTCGCACCGATGAGGAGGTGGCTCTCCCTGGCCGGCGACGAGACCGTCGATCCGACCCTGGTATACGGCGGGAAGGCCGGTTGGAACGAGGCCGGGATCGCCATCCTTCCGTGGACGGACGTCGCGTCGCTGGCAAGCGAGTTGTAGCCCGGCAGGAACGCGAGCCTGCGAGATTGACCCCGGCGGGCGGCCGGGATAACTTCCCCGGGCGCCATGGACGGGAGCAGCGGCAAGAAGACCTACTCGTTGGGCTGGCTGATCGCGCTCGTCGCCATCGCATCGGTCAGCGCGGCGATCTACCTCGTCACCTACTTCGTCGACACGGAGGATGCCAGCCTGGTCGGGCTGGTCCGGTTGCTGTTCAGCCCGGAGTCGCAACAGGCCCTCGGCAACATGCCCGAGGTGATCACCGGTGTGCTGGGCGTGGCGATCACGGTCGTGGCGATCATCGTCGAGCTGGCGGCGAACCGCTACACGCCGCGGATCACCGAGCTGTTCGTCCGATCGCCGATCAACGTGGCCACCCTGGGCTTCTTCGTCGTCACCGGCCTGCTCTGCGTCTGGGTCAGCCTCACCGCCGGCGCCGAGGGCTTCGTCGCCCACACGGGCACCGTGGTCTGCGTGGTCGCGGTCACGGTGTGCCTGGTCACGCTTCTGCCGTACTTCGCGTTCGTCTTCGCGTTCCTGGATCCCCACAACATCATCGACCACATGGCCGCCTCGGCCATGGGCGCCATCCGGCGGGGCGGGCGGGCCGCGGAGCACCGGACAGGACGGGCCCGGCAACAGGCGGTGCGCGGGGTCGAGCAGCTCGCCGACGTGGCGCTCAACGCCATCGAGCACAAGGACAAGGGCATCTGTATGCACGCGGTCGACGCCCTCGGCCGCCTGATGCTGCTCTACG
>CAYZAI010000342.1:0-5563 GCA_964476305.1 uncultured Myxococcales bacterium | reverse complement strand
CGGGGCAACTACTTCCACAACCCCGCCTTCGACATCGACGCCGCCTGGAGGCGCACCCTTGCGGGCGACGTGGCGCGGACGGACTGGTGCATGACCAGCTACGAGTGCGAGTCCGAGGCGGGGATGTACCCGCCCGGCTGTGGGATCGTCTCGATGGTCGAGATCACGCCGGCCGCGGACTGGCACCAGCTCGACGAGGAAACCTACCGGGATCGCAAGGCCGAGGTCGAACGGTTGATGCTGGCCAAGGCCGAGAGACGGTTCCAGGGCATCTCGAGGCGCGTGGTCGTGAGCGAGCTGGCCACGCCGCGGACCATGACGCGCTACACCGGCAACCGGCTCGGCGCGGTCTACGGCCTGGCGCAGACCGTCGAGCAGTCGAACAGCCGCCGGCTGCGCAACCGCACGCCGCTGAACGGGCTGTTCCTCACCGGAGCCTGGACCTGGTCCGGCGGCGGGTACGAGGGCGCGATGATGAGCGGCCTGCAGACCGCCACAGCGGTGATCGAGGAATCCGGCCGCGCCCGTACGGCACCCCGGGTCAGGCTGCACGCGGACGCCCCGGCGCCGCTGTCGGATCCCAGTTTCCCGGGCACGCGACGCGAGCCCGAGGCCCGGCGGTACAGCGCCCCGGACGACGCCCGCTACCGGTTCCGCCTGCCGGTGACGGTCTACGGCGAGGACCTGAACTCGCGGGGCTTCGTCGACGCCAGCGCCTACCTCAGGTTCATGGATCGCGGCCGCTGCGAGGCCATCGAGGAGGTCTGCGCGGTCCGTGGGCACGAGTCCTGGCTCACCGAGTACATGGTGAACGTCTACCGCATCGACATCCGCTGCGCGACGGTGGCCCGGCTCTCGGACCGGCTCGAGGTCCGCACCGGAATCCGCCGAACGTCCTCCCACCGGGCGGCCTTCGACCAGCGCATCGTGAGCGCCACGAGCGGCGAGATCGTCGTCGACGGCGTGGTCGAGGTCGCCTTCCTCGACGGGGAGCGGCGACTCGTGGAAGTGCCCTCCGATCTCGCCTCCGTCGAGAGCGACGACGTGGGGCTCAGGCCGCGGATGGTGCCCCTGGGAGAGGACGATCAGCTGCCCTACCGCAACCGCTTCCGCGTCTACTACGAGGACACCGACGCCCAGGGGATCACCTACCACGTGTCGTACGTGCGGTTCTGCGAGCGGGCGCTCTTCGATCTCGCCCGGACCCTCTGGCCGGAGATGCCCACCGACGCCTGGATGCGCCGCTTCCGGGCCGGCGTGGCCAGCGTCGACGTGCGCTATCTCAACCCCTCACACCTCGGCGACCGGGTCGAGGTCCGCACGGGCGTGATCGAGGTTTCCAGCCACCGGCTCACCTTCCGCCAGCGCATCGTGGAGCAGGCCACGGGCAGGCTGCTCACGGACGCGCTCACCGACGTGGAGTTCCGCGACGACGAGGAGAGGCTGGTGCCGGTGCCCAGGCCCGTGGTCGATCTCAGCATGGGCGATCTGGCCCAACCCGGCGGGCCGGTTCCCGAGAGGTGACGGCATGGCCAGCGGTATCGGCGCCCACCTGCTTTCCACCGAGACCCTGGAGCTCGTGCGTCGGCGCCCCTGGAAGCACGGGCGCCGCGAGATCCTCGACCTGGGGCTGCGCTACTACGAGGCCCACCCGGGAGACGTCGAGCTGGTCGCGCGGAACCTCGCACACTTCGGGTTCCCCCGGGACGGGGCCTTCCTCGACGAGGTGCTGGCCGGGATCGTCGCCCACTACTTCGAGAAGCTGTTCGTGCTGGTGAAGGGTTACGAGGCGTACTGGATCGCGGCCAACCGGGTCGAGACGGGCGACGCCCTCGAGCCCTTCCGCGAGGCCCGGGCAGCGGGCAAGGCCGTGTTCGCGGGCCAGAGCCACTTCGGCGCCACGTACCTGATGGCCAGCGTGCTGATGGTAGGCGGCATCGACGTGACCACCGTGGGGAACTTCCCCGAGCCCGTGGGGAGCCTGCTCGCCGCCAACATGGCTTCCATGACCGAGAAGTACGGTACGGCCCGGGCGAGGCTGCTCAACCTGGCGGACAGGAACGTCGACGTGCCGACCGAGATGATCACGGCGCTGATCCGGCGGCAGGTCGTCACCAACGTCTACGACGAGCACAACCGCTTCTGCCGGGACGTCACGCTGCTGGGCCGCAAGGTCGGTGGCGGCACGGGCATGGACCGCATCCTCGAGCGCTTCACGGACGAAAACTGCGTCGTGGTCACGCCTTTCCTGATCCGCACCTCGGACGAGACCTTCCGCTACGAGGTCGACCGCCACAGCCTGGCCGGGGGCGACATCGTCGCCAGCTTCTTCCGCTCGTACGAGCGCCGCATCCGCGAGCACCCCGAGCAGTGGTACTTCATCCACGAGGTCCACGAGAACTTCGTGGATTGAAGCGACGATTACCATAAGGATTTAGTTTAATATTTAACTGATAAACAAGCTGAATCAAAGATTGAATAAATCATTTCACGCGGTGTCGGCGGCGGCCAGCCGCGAACAGATCTCCACGCCCACCCCGAAGATCACGTCGATCGGCAGGTGCAGCCCGATGGTCCGGTCGAACAGCAAACGGACCCGGGCATCGAACTCGTCGTCCGGCCGCCAATACAGCACCGCCGCCGGTACCCGCGGCAGGACGCGGAAAGAGAAGGCCGCGTCGGCCATTGCGATCCGCTCTCCCCCCAGGCTTCGGCAGGCGCGGCCGAAACCCTCGAGGTCGTTCCCGTAGTGCTCGCGGATCAGCTGCACCGGCAGGGCGTGCGGTCCCCGGAAGAAGGCCACCCCACCGGCCAGGTCTTTTTCCGATACCCACTCGCCACTGAGGGGAGCGTCCCTGGCGCGCAGGAGGTAGAAGACGATCGAGAGCCCGGTTTCGATGTCGACGGGAGGCCGGGAAACATCGGTGGAGCGGATTGCCTCCGCGGCCGGGAAAACCTCATAGACCGAGTTCCAGGCCGCGAGCCGGTAGCACTCCCTGGTGCGGTCCCATTCGCATGCCGCCCGCCGGCACACGTCCGCGGGAGCCATCGCGGCCAGTTCCTCGAAAAACCGCTGGTCCAGTCGGTGACACATCGTACGGTCGGGGCCTCGTCGACGGCTCCACTGCAAGCGGGAACAAGGTACCACCGCCGGGAAGGCGGCTCAAGCTCTCCGGCCGGTTCCCGGCCCCCAAAACCGGCCGGTCGAGGCCGAGCCGGAACAGCGTCCGTGTTGCCGAAACCCGGGCCTCGGGCGTGGGGGTTCGTGGTATGCTGTCCGATCCCGGCGGGGCGCCCGCCGGCGGCGGAGAGCATGACCGACGGAAGCGAAGAGGCGAAGCGGACGATTGGCCAGGGCGGCCCGGCGGAGTCCGTGGCCGAGGAACTGGAGCTGCTCGAGCACGTGACCTCGCACCTGCGGGCGCGGGGCGGGCGTCCGGGCACCAACTCCTACGACGCGGAGCTGATCGATCTTCGGGACCAGATATCCGAGGCCCGGCCCGAGGACGTCCCCCCTCTGGTCGAGCAGATGACCCGTCTCCAGGCCCTGGCCGCCCAGCGCGGCATGGGCGAGGAGCTTCCGGTCGATCCGCGGAGCCCCTACTTCGGGCACCTGCGCCTGGCCGAGGACGGAGGCGTGCGCGACGTGCTGCTGGGGAAGCGCACCTACCTGGATCCCGAGGCGGGCATCCGCATCGTCGACTGGCGCAACGCGCCGGTCAGCCGCATGTACTACCGCTACGACGCGGGCGACGACTACGAAGAGGAATTCGGCGGGCGTGTCCGCCGCGGCGAGGTCACGGCCCGGCGCTCGGTGACCGTGGCCGACGCCAGGCTGCTCCGGGTCGCCTCGTCGACCGAGGGCACCTGGGTGCTCAGGCGCGGGGACTGGCTGCGACTGGAGGGTGACGGCCCGCGCCTCGCGGGGGGCCAGCGCAGCGCCGTGCGCGCCGAGATCCTGCGGCCCGTGCGCGGGACGCTGGGCGTCGATCGTGACGGTCAGGAGCGCCTCGACCGGCACCTGCCGGAGATCTCGGCCCTGCTGGACCGCGCCCAGTTCGAGGCCATCTCGTGCGACGACTCGGGGCTGCTGGTTGTGGAGGGTGGCGCCGGCTCGGGCAAGACCACGGTGGGCCTGCATCGCGTCGCCTACCTGGCCTACCGCAACCCCAGGCGGTTCCAGCCCCGCAAGATGATGGTCGCCGTGCTGGGCCGGGGCCTGGCGGCCTACGTCTCGGGCGTGCTCCCCGCCCTGGGAGTGCACGGCGTGCGCGTGGCCGTCTTCGACGAGTGGGCCGACCGGGAGCGACGGCGCAACGTCCCGGGGCTGCCCCGCGGATACAGCGAGTGGACGCCCTCGGTGGTCACGCGGCTCAAGAAGCACCCGGCCTGGCTCGGCATCCTGGACGACGTCGTCGACCGCTTGGACGAACGCCTGGGCGCCGAGCTGGAACGCGCCGTCGCCGGGACCCCGGACGCGGGGAGGGTTGTCGGTGCCTGGCGCACTCTCGAGCGGATCCCGCCGGACGCCCGCAGGGTTCGGATGCTGCGCTGGATCGACGGCGAGGCCCGCATCGGCCGCGACGATGGCGCGCGGCTCGACACACGCACCGAGCTGGCCGCGGCCCGGACGCTGGAGCGCATGGAGGCCGCCACCGCGGACGTCGTCGCCACCTGGGCCGAGCTGCTCACGGATCGCCGTGCACTGGGCGACGCCTTCGGAGTCCACGCCGCCGGCAATTTCACCGATGGCGAGCTCGACTCGGTCCACGCCTGGTGCGCCAGGCAGTGGGCCCGAATCGACGAGGCGCGCCAGGACGGGCAGGACGGAGGAGGGCAGGGCGAGGCCCCGGAGGACGACCGGGAGGCGCCGGTCATCGACGCCGAGGACAACGCGATCCTGCTGCGGCTGCACCAGCTCCAGCGCGGCTGGCTCAGGGGCCCGTCCGGGCGTATCGAGCACGAGCACCTGATGATCGACGAGGCCCAGGACTGGAGCGCACTCGAGATGGCCGTGCTCCTCGACACGGTGCCCGCCGGGCGGCCCGTGACCCTGGCCGGGGACACGGCCCAGCGCGTCAGCCTCGAATCGGGATTCGGCGACTGGGAGGACCTGCTCGCCGATCTCGGCCGCAGCGGCACGCGGATCGAGCCGCTGAAGATCGCCTATCGCTCGACCGTCGAGGTGATGGAACTGGCCCTCGAGGTGCTCGGCCCCCTGGCGAGCGAGGCGCCCGAGGCGAGACGCCACGGCGCCCCGGTGCAGGCGCACCGCTTTTCGGACCCCGGTCAGGCCGTGGACTTCCTGGGCTCGGCACTGCGCGACCTGGCCGGCCGCGAGACCCTGGCCAGCGTGGCGGTGATCGCCCGCCATCCGGCCCAGGCCGAGCTCTATCACCGCGGCCTCGAGCGGGCCGAGGTGCCCCGGCTGCGGCTGGTGTCGGACCAGGACTTCTCGTTCGCCCCGGGAGTCGAGGTCACGGACGTGCGCCAGGTGAAGGGGCTCGAGTTCGACTACGTCGTGCTCGTGGACGTCAACGCCGAGACCTACCAGTGGGACCTG
>CAYZAI010000341.1:5033-5568 GCA_964476305.1 uncultured Myxococcales bacterium | reverse complement strand
CTTCTACGAGATCTCCTGACCCGGCTCCGAACGGCTCAGTGGTAACCGCAATGGCTGCAGCTCGCGTGCTGCCCGCAGCCCTCGGTGCTCGCGATTTCGTCCGGGGTCGCGGCGCGGACACTGGCGATGGTGACGTCGAAGTGCAGGCGCTGGCCGGCCAGCGGGTGGTTGAAGTCCGCGACGACGACGTCGCCGGCCACCTCGCGAACGCGGAAGCGGATCGGCCCGTGGGGCGTCTCGGCGTTGAACACCATCCCGGCCTGGATCTCGACATCGGCGGGGAATTCGGTGCGGGGGAGGTCGTTCCAGAGCTCCTCGTTCACCTCGCCGTAACCTTCCGCGGCCTCCAGCGTGACGGCGGCATGCTGCCCCTGCTCCATCCCGGCGAGCCGGTTCTCGAGACCCGGGACGATCTGGCCGCGGCCGAAGACGAACTCGAGGGGATTGCCGGCGTCTGACCTGTCCACGACATCGCCGGAGTCGAGCTTCAGCGTGTACTCGATGGCTACCATGGTGTCGGGCTGGATCTTCATGC
>CAYZAI010000341.1:0-5023 GCA_964476305.1 uncultured Myxococcales bacterium | reverse complement strand
TCCCGGGGCCTCCGGCGCGGTTCCTGAGCACCGGTCCGGTCGCCGGAGACGGGAGCCTACGGCGTGAACGCCCGGCGGTCAAATCCCTGGAGTGTCCCTGGAGTGTCGCCTGGGTCTTCGCGCGCTGGCGGCGCTATGGTACGGTCAGCCCGGTTTGCCGAAGGGATGGTAGCCACGATGCTCTTCTCCGGCAGCAGGCAGAACGTCAAGCACCAGCCCGACGCGTCGAGCGCGAAGTTCGGCGCGTTCAAGGGCGTGTTCACGCCGTCGATCCTGACGATCCTGGGCGTGATCATGTACCTCAGGTTCGGCTGGGTGGTCGGCAACGGCGGGCTGCTCGGCGCGATGCTGGTCGTGCTGCTGGCCCACGTGATCTCCCTCGCCACGGGCATGAGCATCGTCTCCATCGCCACCAATCGGCAGGTCGGGGTCGGCGGCGATTACTACATGATCTCCCGCAGCCTGGGCCTGCCCATCGGCGGCGCCATCGGCCTGACCCTGTTCTTCGCCCTGGCGCTGTCGACGAGCCTGTACCTGATCGGCTTCGCCGAATCGTTCCTCGGCGCGTTCGGCTTCGAGGACAGCCTGCTCGGCCGCCGGCTGGTCGGCACGATCGCCTGCGTCATCATCACGGGGATCACGTTCAAGAGCACGTCCCTGGCCTTGCGAATCCAGTACCTCGTGCTGGCGGCGATCGCCCTGTCGCTGGTATCGCTCTTCGCCGGCACCTCCGACGCGCCGATCCAGGGCCCGGTGCATCTCTGGTTCGCCGAGGGATCGGAGTCCTTCGAAGTGCTGTTCGCCGTGTTCTTCCCCGCGGTCACGGGGTTCACGGCCGGGGTGGCCATGTCCGGCGACTTGAAGAACCCGCGCAAGGCGATCCCGCGGGGAACCATGGCCGCGATCCTCGTCGGCTTGGCGGTCTACCTGGTCATCCCGGTCTTCCTGGCCTTCTCGGTCGATCCGGAGGTGCTCCGCACCGAGAAGCTCGTCTGGAACCGGGTGGCCCTGGTCCCGGCCCTGGTCGTGGCGGGAGTGTTTGCCGCCACCCTCTCCTCGGCCCTGGGCAGCATCATGGGCGCCCCGCGCTACCTGCAGGCCCTGGCCCTGGACGGGGTCGTGCCCGGCTTCCTGGGCAAGGGGCACGGCCCGTTGAACGAGCCACGGGTGGGAACCGTGGTCACGTTCGTCGTCGCCGAGGCCGGGATCCTCGTGGGCGAGCTCGACCTGGTGGCGCGGATCACCACGATGTTCTTCCTCACAGGCTACGGCTTCCTCTGCCTGGCCGCGGGGATCCAGACGTGGTCCGGGATCGCCAGCTTCCGTCCCGATTTTCGCACGCCGGCGTGGGTCAGCTTCGTTGGCGCCCTCACCGCCCTGACGATCATGTTCAAGCTCGACATGGTGGCGATGCTCGGGGCGTCGGTCGTGATGGTCGGCATCTGGGCGTTTCTCAAGAAGAAGCAGTTCAAGGTCGCCCCGTCGGACACTTGGCGCGGGTTCTGGATGGCCGTGGCCCAGCGGGCGCTGGTGCAGTTGCAGCAGCGGCGCGACGACGCGCTGAGCTGGCGGCCGAACGCCCTGGTCTTCGGCGGCGATCCTGCCGAGCGGCCGCACCTCATCAAGCTGGCCGGCTGGCTCATCGGCGGCCGCGGGCTGGCTACCTACTTCCGGCTCGTGCCGGGCGGCGCGGCGATGGAGCCCGCCGGGAAGAGCGAGGCGGAGCACGAGCTGTATCACGAGGTAACGCGGAACTACCCCGAGATACTGGCCCGCCTGGCACCGGTGTCCACGGTCTACGACGGGATCCGTAACGCGGCGCGGCACTACGGGCTGGCGGGCATGATGCCCAACACCGTGCTGATGGGCTTCGGCGAGGAGAGCGAAGACCCCGCGGCGTTCACCGAGGTGGTGCGGGAGCTCCACGAGATGGACCACAACCTGCTGTTCCTGGTCCACGACGACGAACGCGGCTTCGGGGCGCAAAGGCGGATCGACATCTGGTGGGGCGGCCTCGAGCGGAACGGCGCGCTGATGCTGCTGCTCGCCTACTTCATGAAGTCATCGCCGGGCTGGGGACGGGCGGATCTCAGGGTGAACGTCATCGTGCACGACCCGGAATCCAGGAAGAGCGTCGAGACCCGGCTGGCCGAGATACTGCGCAGGGCGCGGATCAGGGCCACGCCGAACGTGATGCTGCTGGACAGCGGCGAAGGATCGATCCCTCGATTGATCGCCGAGACATCGGGGGACTCCGACCTGACGATGATGGGATTGAGGCCGCCCGAGGCCCAGGACGGCGGCGAGTTCGTGGCGCGGACCAATGAGCTGACGGCGGGGCTGGGAACGGTGCTGCTCGTACGCGCCTCGAGCGTCTTCGCCGGTGAACAGGTGCTGTTCGAGGACGTGAGTCCGGCCGTCGATGGGTCCTCGACGCCGCGACCCGAGGTGGGGCCGGACGACATGGAGGTGGAAGAATGAACAGCGCCCTCGTTGCAGTGTTCTCCATCGGTTGGCTGCTGCTGGCCTATCGCGTCTACGGCCGTTTCATCGCGCGACGGCTGGTGCAGCCCGACGACTCGCTGCCCACTCCGGCCCATCGGCTGCGGGACGGCGTGGACTACTCCCCGGCGCGGCCGCTCGTGCTCTTCGGTCACCACTTCTCCTCCATCGCCGGCGCCGGACCCATCGTGGGGCCGGTGATCGCGGCCTCGGTCTTCGGGTTCGGCCCGACTGCGCTGTGGATCCTCGTCGGGGTCGTCGTGATCGGCGCGGTGCACGACTACACGACCCTGATGCTCTCCGTGAGAAAGGACGGGCGATCGATCCCCGACATCACCGGCGGGCTCGTCGGCCGCCCGGCCCGGGCCCTGTTCCAGGTGTTCGTGCTGGTCACCCTGGTGTTCGTGATCGCGGTGTTCACCATTGCGGCGAAGAACACGCTGCTGAGCGACCCGCGGGTCGTGATTCCGGCCTTCGGCCTGATCCCGCTGGCGATCGTCTTCGGCTGGTTGACCAACCGGCTCAGGATGCCGCTGGCGGCGGCCACGGCTGCGGCCCTGGTCCTGCTGGCCGGGCTGTTCTGGGCCGGCATCACCATCCCGGTGGCGGTCCACGATGTTCCGGCGGCCGTCATCGCCAAGATGGGGACGCGTCCGGTCGAGTTGCTGCACCTGAGCGAGACCGCGGCGTCCCAGTTCTGGATCGCGACCTTGGCCCTCTACGGTTTCACCGCGGCCGTGCTGCCGGTCTGGCTGCTGCTGCAGCCCCGCGACTATCTCGGCTACTGGATTCTCGTGGCGGGGATGGCGGCCGGGTTCATTGGATTGCTCGTCACCCACGAGACCGTGACCGCCCCGATGTGGATCGGCGCCAGCTCGGAGCAGGAGGGGCCAATCTGGCCGATGCTGTTCATCCTCGTGGCTTGCGGCGCCGTCTCGGGATTCCACTCGCTCGTCTCGTCCGGCACCACCGCCAAGCAGCTCGACCGCGAGTCCCACGGCCGGCCCGTGGCCTTCGGCGCGATGCTGACCGAGGGCGCCCTGGCGATGCTGGCCCTGCTGGCGGTGACGGCCGGACTGGCCTGGGCGGGTCAGGAAGAGGTCGGCCGGCCCACGCTCCAGCAGTTCATGGCCGCGGGCAAGGCCAATCCGATTGGGGCCTTCGCCACGGGCTTCGGCGTCTTCACCCGGCCGTTCATGGGGGATTTTGGCGTGCTGTTCGGCATGACGATGATCAACGCCTTCGTGCTGACCACGCTGGACACCTCGGTCCGTCTCGGCCGGTTCGTGGTCACAGAGCTTGCGGGCCCGGCGGTGCCCATGCTTCGCAACCGCTTCCTGGCGACCGCGCTGGTGGGGCTGGCCGCGTGGGCCCTGGCCGCCACTGGCAGCGTCACCACCTTGTGGAAGATGTTCGGAGCGTCGAACCAGCTGGTCGCGGCCCTGGCGATGCTGGTGGTCACGGTCTGGCTGCTGCGCCGCGGGCGACCCGGTGCGTTCACGCTGCTGCCGGCCCTGTTCATGCTGGTCACGACCTGCGGCGCCTTGGTCTGGCAGGGCTTTCGCTACGCCACGGCCGAGCCGGTGAACTGGACCCTGCTGGTCGCGGCCGTCGTGCTGCTGGTGCTGGCGCTGTATGTCGGAGCGAGCAGCCTGGTGTCGGTAGCGCGGGGGCGCGTATCCGCGATGGACGATGAATAATCAATCAGCTTGCCGTATCGAAGGGCCACCACGTAGCCTCCCGATTCGAGGATGAACGACTTGACCCCCCGGAACCACCCAAAGGAGCTTTCATGCGGACTTACCTGACATCGATCCCCGCCGGGCTGCTCGCCGCGGCTCTCGTGGCGTTGCCAGTGCTGTGTGCCCACGCGGCGGAGGGGGAGCAGGGCCCGGAGCCGAGGCTCCTGATCCCGAAGGCCTTCGTCACGGCGCACGAGCTGGCCAATCCCGAACTCTACCACCCGCGCTACGACAATATCTACATGCCGCCGCCTTCGTACCTGCCGCCACCCCCGGCGGGCGTGGTGCGGCCCGGCGAGTTCGAGCCCATGGACTCGGCGATCATCGCGGTGCTGAACTACGGCAGCGACTTCATGACGATGTGGGCCGAGATGGTGACGACCTACCACAACGCGGGCCACACGTGGATCATCGCCGGGGCGTACGAGAAGGACCAGCTCGAGACCCTGCTCTACGTGAACGGCGTCGACCAGAGCGAATACTCGTGGCTCAACTATCCCATCGACTCGATCTGGATCCGCGACTACGGCCCCGAGTGGGCCGTGGGCACGGACGGCACGCGGTACATCGCCGACTCGTTCTACCAGGGAGGGGGCAGGCCCCTCGACGACGCGATTCCGCTGCTGATGGGCGCCTCGGACTGGCTGAACTCGGACGGCACGCCGGTGGAGGTCTTTTCCCACGATCACATGCTGTCCGGCGGCAACATCATGAGCGACGGGGAGGGGACGTGCTTCTTCTCGGACATCCTGTACGGCTACGAGAAGCCCGCGGGCTGG
>CAYZAI010000340.1:843-5607 GCA_964476305.1 uncultured Myxococcales bacterium | reverse complement strand
CGGGCCCTCGAGAGAAGGGCATGACAGGCACTCCTCGTCGAGCAGGCAGTCGTCGTAGGGGCAATCCACCGGCGACGAGGACAGCGGGCACTCGCTCCGGCTGAGATCGAAGGTGGCCTCGCCGGTCGTGCAGCCGCGGATCAGGGAAATCAGCTCCATGATCGAAGGCACCCTCCAGTCGTAGAGGCCGCCGAGCACCAGGCCCTGGCAATGGGTCAGCGCCGTGCCGTAACTGACCGACTCGTCGTCCGGTTGGCCCTGCCAGCAGAGTCCTGTGACGTGGTCGTGAAGCCCTTCCCCGCCGGCGCACTGATCCATCGGGAAGGCCATCGCCGCCGCTCCCGCGTCCCCCGATCTCCTGTGCGCCGTTCCCACGCCTCCGATTATAGCAGGCGGCACGCCGGGCCGGCCACTGTTACGAAGCGGGCACGGCCGCCGCGCCGCAACCAGCAATCGTCGATCAGGAACGCCGCGTGCTGGACCAGGCAGATCACGGCGTTGACGGCGGACTCCGGGTGCGGGAGGTAGCACTCCCACTGCCCGGGGGACCACGACACGCGGCGGGCCAGGGTCCGCACCTCCATCGCCCGCAGGTCGTCCGCGCTCCACTGCCCGAGGCCTCGCTGCCGTAGGAACTCCCGGCAGTCGAAGAGCAGCGACTCCAGGAACACGCGGGTCGCCCGCGCGACCTCGCCCGTCGCCTCCCCGACTGCTTCGCGCGAAGAGGCCAGTCGCCTGGCGAACTCCCAGGCGCTGTCCGCATCCCTCAGCGTCCGCTCGCCGAGCACCGGAAAGCGCCCGAAATGCCGCGCGCGCAAATCGAGGACGGCCCGGTGCACCGTGCCCACGGCGTCGAGGATCTCCGCCCCGGCGGACCGATCGGTCCGATGTGCGAGGCGGTTCGGGATGCCTGGAGCTGGCGTCGTCATGGGCCCTCCTTTCCCGGAATTCGGCGACACCCGCCCCCGAGCAAACCCCGTGCCACCCGGCTCGGCCCGGCGATTCCGCGGCTTTTTCGGCGCGGGCCTGGCGGCGGAGAGTGGCGGAGCGGCGGCGGAGCGGCGGCGGCGGTCGAGCAATGCCCGACTCACGACCACGCCCCTCCCCTCCCAACAACCCTGCATCTTTTCCCGAAAAACTCTGCTAAAGTGTCTGTCCGCGGCCCGGACCGGACGCCGGCCGCCGAGGAGGGTTGATGGACGAGTTCGTCCTGCCGCCGCAAGCCCTGCGCCTGATCGGCCGGGCCTTCACCCGCGACATGATCGTCGGCGAGCTCGAGCAGGCCGGCCTGCCGATTCCCAGCGACGACGAGAGCGTGATCACCGCGTGGGTGATCCACCTCGCCCATGAGTTCGACCCGTCGGACAACCCCTTCTCGCGCGACTCGCTGCTGATGGGCCTCACCTCTGGCGGTATCGGCTTCCTCCAGGACAACAACCTGCTCAGCGACGCGCTCAAGCGCTCGCTTCTGCTCAACGTGCTGACCATCGACCCGGACTCGCTGATGCAGGCCCTGCTCAGCCGCGTGCTGCGCGAGACCCAGATGGTGGCCAACGTCTTCGAAAGCCAGAGCCTCGACCGGCTCGAGGAGATGATCAACCGAGAGCACGTCAAGGTCGTGTTCATCGATCCCTACCGCTTCGACCTCGACGAGGTGGCCAGCGCCATATCGCGGCTGACGGCGGACCGTGACTACCTGCAGTTCGTGATCTTCACCGACGTGAAGCGGCTGCTCGACACCTGCCCCACGCTGCCCGCGGCGATGGGCAACTGCGTGACCCTCGACAAGAACATCAGCATCAAGGACTTCAAGGCCACGGTGCGCGGCGCCATCGAGGCCGTCCGGGCGCGGTTCCCGGGTCTTTTGCGCGAGGCCCGGGCAGACTCCAAGGATCTGGTGGGCCGCATCGTGGGCAACCGCCTGCGGATCATCGAGGTCATCGGCCGTGGCGGCCAGGCCACGATCTACCGCGCCGACCATCTGCTGATGAACCGCCAGTGCGCGGTCAAGGTACCCTTCGACGAGGTCATGCTCGACAAGGACCAGGCCGCGCGCTTCCTGCGCGAGGCCAAGCTGGCCTCTGCGGTGCAGCACCCCAACATCGTCTCGGTCTTCGACTTCGGCACCGACGACAAGGGCACGACCTTCATGGCGATGGAGTACGTGGACGGCCACCCCCTCGACGAGCTGCTCGAGGAGCGCGGGGGCACGCTGCCGCTGGCCGACGTCATGGAGTATGCCCGCGGCATCTCCGCTGGCCTGGCCGCGGTCCACGCCATGGGCCTGGTCCACCGAGATCTCAAGCCCGGCAACGTGCTCCTGCACCGGCTCGGAGACGGGCGGATCGTGCCCAAGCTCTCGGACTTCGGCTTCGCCATCGGGCCCGAGAGCATCGGCGGGGCGCGGCTGACGATGGAGGGCATCGTCGTCGGGACGATCAAGTACCTCTCGCCGGAGCAGGGCCAGGCCCTGCCCGTCGACCACCGGGCCGACATCTTCTCGTTGGCGCTGATGCTCTACCGTCTGCTGACCGGGCAGGTGCCCTTCGACGACGACAACGTGGCCCAGTCCCTGATCAAGCGCATCCGCGAGCCCGCTCCACCGATCCGGCACTTCAAACCCGATCTCGAGGTCAACGAGGAGTTCGAGCGTATCCTGTTTCAGATGCTGTCCAAGCAACCCGACGAGCGGCCGGACTCCGCCATGGCGGCGATCGCGGCCATGGACAAGGCCCTCGGCTTCGAGCGCAAGTACTGAGACCGCCATGCTGCACGGCTGGACCGGCCGCCTGCTGGCCATCGACCTCACCGCTCGTTCGGTCGAGACGCTCACGCTGGAACCCGAGGTGCTGCGCCGGGAGTTGGGGGGCAAGGGCCTGGCCGGGCACCTGTTCAGCCCCTTCGCCACGCTGCCGTGGGATCACCCGAACAGCCCGGTGCTGCTCTGCGCCGGACCGTTGGTGGGGACGTCCGCGCCCACCTCCGGCCGGTCCCACGTGCTCTGTCGCTCGCCGCTCACGGGCACCGTGGGCGATTCCTCGGTGGGCGGGAGCCTGGGGACCGAACTCAAGCAGGCCGGCTTCGACGGCGTGATGCTGACGGGCCGGGCCGCGGGCTGGACCGGCATCGAGATCCGCGAAGGCCGCGTGGAACTCACCGATGCCACGCCGCTCCTCGGCCTGCCTCTCGGCGAGGTCGCGAACCGGCTCGACGGCCGCGGCTCCGTCGCCGCGGCGGGCATCGCCGCGGAGCGCGGCGCGGCCTTTGCCTCGCTGATGGTGGACCGCCACTTCGCCGCTGCCCGGGGCGGGATCGGCCTGGCCTTCGGCGCCAAGCGCGTCAAGTACCTGACCGTGCGCGGCGACCGAGCGGTGTCCGTGGCCGACCCCGCGGCGCTGAGGAAGGCCCGCGAGGACATCCAGCGCCAGCTTTCGGCCTCGCCGATCCTGCTGGGCGAGCTGGGGATCCGCAATCTCGGGACAGCGGCGCTCTACGACCTGATCGACGCCCGAAGGATGATGCCCACCGCCAACTTCTCGGCGACGGCCTATCCCCCGGCCCGTGACCTGGGTGCCGCCGCGTTGCGCCGGGCCTACGAGCCGAAACGGGCCGGCTGCCGGGGTTGCCCGATCCTCTGCAAGCGCCGCGCCGCGGACGGCGAGGCCCTGCCCGAGTACGAGTCCCTGGCCCACTTCACTGCGCTGATCGGGAACGACGACCTCGACCTGGCGCGCCGGGCCAACAACGCCTGCAACGAGCTGGGCCTCGACACCATCTCCGCGGCCGCGACCCTGTCCTGCCACGCCGAGATCACGGGCGAGCCCGTGGGCGGCGAGCGGCTGCTGGGTCTGCTCGGGGACATCGGCGCGGGTATCGGGATCGGCGTGGCCCTGGCCCGCGGCTCTCGGGCCTACGCGGCGGCGGCGGGACGGCCGGAGGTGTCGATCTCGGTCAAGGGGCTCGAGCTTCCGGCCTACGACCCGCGCGGCGCCTACGGCATGGCCCTGGCCTACGTCACGTCCACCCGCGGCGGCTGCCACCTGCGGGCCTACCCCATCGGCCACGAGATCCTCGGCAAGCCCGTGGCTACGGACCGCTTCTCGTTCGCGGGCAAGGCCCGTATCATCAAGATCGCCGAAGACGCGAACGCCGCTGTCGACTCGCTGACAGCGTGCAAGTTCGTGTTCTTCGCGAGTTCCCTCGAGGAGTACGCGGCCGCGCTCCAGGCGGTGACCGGCGAGCCATTCAGCGCCTCGGGCCTGTCGCGAATCGGCGAGCGGATCACCTTCCGCGAGCGGATCTTCAACGCGAGAAACGGCTTCACCGCGGCGGACGACGACCTGCCGCCCCGGTTCTTCGAGGAGTCCGGCACGGCCGGTCCGGGTTTCGAGGTGCCGCCCATTGACCGCGCGGCGTTCCTCGACGCGAGGGCGCGCTACTACCGGGTGCGCGGCCTCGACGAGCAGGGCCTGCCGACGCGGGAGAAGGCCGAGGAGCTGGGGCTGGAGGCCCTTTTGCCGACCTCACCCCCCGGCCGTGGACTATGGCCGCCATCTGCTTCCCCTTCCCCCACCGGGGGAAGGCCGGGATGGGGGCAGTTCCGGCAGACGGGGAGGGGGAGCGTGAAGTGATGCAGAGCCTCGTCGAAAAGTACGCGGCCCAGGCCGTGGCGCGGGGGCTGGTCGAGCCTGACGGAATCGTGATCGGCGGGCTGGACGACGAGCTGGTCTGGAGCACTTTGCACCCGGAGCGCGCCGAGCTCGG
>CAYZAI010000340.1:0-833 GCA_964476305.1 uncultured Myxococcales bacterium | reverse complement strand
GGACGGTGTTTCGCGGCCTGAACATCAACTCGCTGCTCTGGGCCAGGCCGGCCGAGCCCTATGCGTCGGTCCTCGCGCACCTGGCGGGCGCGGCGGACGGCGCGATCCACCCGGAGGACACCGAGACGCGGACGTTCCTCCACGACCTGCCAGTGGCCGGGAGCGCGGACCCCGCCGCCGTGATAGCCATCCTGCGCCGCCGCAAGAGCGCGATCCTGCCGGGCCCGGCGGTGGTCACCTTCGGCACGGTTTCGCCGGAGCAGGCCTTCGTCTCACTCTGTTCGGTGCTGTTCGCCACGACGGTCAAGCTGCTGGCCGACGCCCTGGCCGCCGCGCTCCGGGGCACCCTCGGCACGCGGACCCGCGAGCTCGCGGCCGCACTGCTCACCGGGCTGCCGGAGACGCCGACAGCCCCGCGGGTCGAGGAGCCGGACCCGCCGACGGGCGAAGCCGCGGTCCACAGGCAACTCGCCGCGGCGGGGCGCGCCCTGGTCGAGCACGACCTGGTGGACTCGTTCTTCGGCAACCTCTCGCTGCTGCATGGCGATGTGCTCCACATCAGCCGCAGCGGCGCGGCCCTCGACGACCTCGAAGGGCGCATCGATCCCTGCCCGCTGAACGGCTCGCGCTCGGTGGGGCTCACGGCCTCCAGCGAGCTCGGCACCCACCTGCGCATCGTCGAGGCCGGCGGGGTCGCGGCGGTGCTGCACGGCCACCCGCGGTTCGCGGTGGCGCTCTCCCTCGACTGCGCCGAGGAGGACTGCCCGGGCCGGGGCGCGTGCCACCTGCGCTGCGACAGGGAGCGCTTCGCCGTCGGCGTACCCGTCGTCCCC
>CAYZAI010000339.1:0-5610 GCA_964476305.1 uncultured Myxococcales bacterium | reverse complement strand
TTGTTTCCAGGTGGTTGGTGGTCCCAAGCAAGTGGCTGGGCTCGCCGTGGAACCGCGGACTCGGCATCGGCCGCCCTGCCTTACGAATCCCGAAACTGGGAAGCGGTGAGGTACCCGGCTTGTGCCCCTTACCCGGGCGGGGCATAGTGCCGTCGATGCGCCTGTGCCACCTCTCCGATCTCCACCTGCCGCTGCCCGGACCCGTGCCGCGGCGCGCGCTCGTCGGCAAGCGGGTCCTGGGATGGGCCAACCTGCGCCTGCGGCGCTCGGACACGCACAGGCTCGAGCCGTTCACCGAGCTGCTGGACGCCGTGGCCGCGGAGGGCGCGGACCTGGTGCTGATCACCGGCGACCTGACCAACCTCTCGCTGGAGAGCGAGTTCGCCGAGGTGGGCCGGCTGCTGCGGGAACGGGGCCTGTCCGTGGCCCGTACGTTGATCCTGCCGGGCAACCACGACCGCTACACGCCCCTCGCCGACCTCGGCGAGGCCTTCGAGCGCGGCATGCGCTCCTGGCTGCCCGCGGGCTTCCGCCGGGAACGGGACTGGCCGCTCGTCAGGCAGGTGGGAGACGCCATCGTCTTCGGCCTGGACACCGCCGTCTGGCGTGGGCCTCACCGGGCCGCCGGGCGCCTCGATCCGCGCCAGCTCGAGCGTCTGGCCGACGCGCTGAGACGCCTGCCCGTGGACGGTCCCTGGCCCGTGATCGCGATGCACCACCCGCCCTTCGAACTCGAGGGCGCGTTCGCCAGGCACTACCGTAACGGGCTCGACGAGTTCGACGCGCTCTTCGACGCCATCGGGAATCGCGGGGCCACGGTGCTCCACGGCCACCTGCACAAGGCGCTGCGTCGCCGCCGCGGTGCCATCGACATCATCGGCGTGCCCTCGGCCTCGGCGGACGTGGACGGCGAGCACCGGCTGGCCTTCCATGTCTACACGTTCGGGCACAATGGCCTCGAGCGCGCCGAGCGCGTGCGCCACCGACCGGGCGGCATCGACCGCTTCGAGCGGGAGGATATCCCGTGGTCGTAGTCGGGGTTCTGCCGAACTAGTCCAGCGACAGGAGCAGCGCGCCCAGGCCTCGGGAGGGGGCAAGGGGATTCGCGGAGCAGCCGGAGGAATCCTCGCCGCCGACCTTGGGTGCATCGCCGGTATCCGTGTCGGCGTCGCCGTCCGAGCCGGTGTCGGTGTCGTCCTCGTCGGTATCCGGGTCGGTGTCGGTGCTCGAGGTTCCCGAGACCAGCAGGCTGTCGCCCAGCTCGTAGGGATCCTCGCCGCCCGGCGTCACGGTCAGCTTGTAGGTGTGCACTCCCGTGGGGACGCCGATGTCCCACGCCTCGTGCTCGTGGGGCGTGGCCGCGGTGTCGTGGCTCCAGGCAATGTCGATCTCGTCACCGTCGAACTCCACAGGGTCGAGGGCCGGGTCCTCGCCGCAGGCCGGATCCCAGGTGTACAGGAGCTTCACGTCCGGCGCGCCGGGCTGCGGCTGGCTCGCGTCGAAGGTCTCGCACTCCGGGTGATCGGCGAGGCCCACGGTGACGAACGTCACCACCACAGCGATCCCGGCGAGCGCCACCACGATGCCGATTGGTCTTCGCATTTCATCCTCCAGGTTGCATTATCCTACCACGACGGCGCGAGCCCGCGCACCAGGAATGATGGAGAGGATGACCATGGCGGAACAACCAGAAGCGCGCATCGATCGCCGCGACTTCCTTCGCCGCGGCGCCATCGGCGTCGTGGGGGCGGGGCTCCTCGGGAGCTGTGCCGAGGAGCGGACGGACCCGCGGAAGGCGGCGGCGCCCCCGGAGAAGAAGCCCCGGCCGGCGAGTGCGCGCCCGGAGGACCCCTGGAAGCCGTTCCCGGTGGTGGACGCGGCCGGCACGCCCTTCGAGATCGGGGCGGCCATCGGTTCGATGACCCAGGGCCGCATCCGCGCCGGGCTCGAGCGGCGGCGGAAGTGGTTCGAGGACCTCAAGGCCTTCGCGCTGGCAGACCGCGCCGCGCGGATCGATCCGTTCGCCTCCGCCCTTGGCGCACGCTTCCCCGAGGTCCTCGCCGAGATCCAGGGCATGGCCCAGGGGGCGGGACTGTCGCTGGACGACCTGCTGGTGCTGAACCTCCAGTGCGAGCTCGGAGCGCTGAAGGCCGAGGCCGCGTCCTGCGACGCCTGCTCGACCCTCCACCTCGTCCACGGCGGCCGCGCCCTCCTGCTGCACAACGAGGACGGCGACGACGCCTACCGCGACCTGATGGCGATCCTGCGCCTGCGCCCCGAGGGCCGTCCCGCGATCACGGCCTTCGCCTATCCCGGCGTGGTGCCCGGCTGCGTGCCCGCGATGAACGGCGCGGGTGTCGTGCAGACCACGAACTTCATCGGCGCCGCCGGCGCGAGGCCAGGCGTGCCGCGCTACGCCGTGGGCCGGGCGACCCTGGCGGCGCGCACCCTGGACGAGGCGATCGCCGTGGCCCGGGCGCCGGACGCGGCGTTCTCGTTCCACCTGAACCTCGGCTCGCTCACCGAAAAGCGCCTCGTGGCCGTGGACGTGGCGCCGGGGGGCGTCTTCGACTCGCGTGGGACCGACGGGCTGTTCCTGCAGACCAACCACTTCGTGCTGCCCGGCACGCGGGATCTTCCCCAGCCGGACAACCGGCCCGGCGGCTCCTCGGACTCGCGCTACCGGGTGCTGGAGCGGGCGATGGGCGGCCTGCCGCCCGCCCCGGAGATCACCGCGGACCACCTGCTGAAGCTCCTGTCCTCCCACGAGGCCGTCGAACAGCCCTTCTCGCCCTGCCGCCACCCCCGCGGCGACATCCGCGGCCGGACCCTCGGCACCGCGATCTTCGACCTGTCCGCGGGCTCGTTCACGCTGTACGAGGGCAACCCCTGCGAGTCCCGCCGCCGAGAGATCGTCCCGGCGTGACCGGACGTGGATCCTCCCGCCTTCGTCTCAAACCGACCCGGCGACGTCAGTCGGTCAGGAACTTCCCGACCGTCGCCGCCAATTGCGGCACCTTGTTCCGAACCACATCCCAAAGGATGTCGTCGTCGATGCCGAAATAGGCGTGCGCCAGGAAATCGCGCAACCCGGAGATCTTCCTCCACTCTATCTCCGGAAGGCGTTCCCTGATGTCCGGCGGCAGCTTCTTGGCCGCCTCTCCGACTATCTCCAGGTTGCGGATCACCGCGTCGTAGGTGCGCGAATCGCGGACGAAGTCGTCGAGATCCATCCCCTCCACGTATCCGAGGATTCTGTCGCACGACCGGAGGACGTCCTCCAGGTACATGCGAGAATCACGCGACACGGATCGCCTCGCGCTCGATGGACTCCCTCATTCCAGGCCTGATGGCCTTCTCGGTGACCAGATCGATCCGCACGCCCAGCAGATCCTCCAGGTGGAACCGCAGATCCATGAACTCGTCGAAGCGGGCCTCGTGCTCGAACTCGACCAGAATATCCACATCGCTGGTTTCCGACTCGGTGCCGCGCGCGACCGAGCCGAACACCGCGAGCCTTCGCAGCGAGAAACGCTCCCGTAGAACAGGCGACTCGGCTTCCAGCGCTTTCACGATGCTATCCAACGTCATGACACGAATAGTAGCGGATAACGCCACAGGGGGCAAAACTCCTCGGGGCCCGCGGCCGGCTGGCACGGAACCGGAAACGAAGCTATAGAACGGCGGTTCCGGGAAGGCCGGAACGGGAGGCAAAGGAGCCGGTCATGCTGGAAGCACTGTTCTCGGGGAACATGGCCCTGGCTGCGGCGGCGATCTTCTGCCTGCGGATCTGCGACGTGTCGCTGGGCACCCTGCGCACGATCTCGCTGGTCCAGGGCCGAACGCTGGTCGCCATGAGCCTGGGGTTCTTCGAGGTGCTGATCTGGATCTTCGTCATCGCCGAGGTCATGGCCGCGGTGAAGGACAACCCGATCCTTCTCGTGGCCTACGCGGCGGGGTTCGCCGCCGGCAACGGCGTGGGGATCCTCATCGACAGGCGGATCGCGATGGGCACGGAGGTGCTCAGGATCGTCACGTCCCGGGCCGGAACGGACATCGCCGACCGCATCCGCGCGGACGGGCAGCCGGTCACGGTCTTCCCCGGCAAGGGCCGGGACGGTCCGGTGACGCTGCTGTACATCATCTGCAGGCGCAGGGCGGCCCGGGGCTTCATCGCCGAGGCCCTCGAGCACGACCCGAACCTGTTCTACTCCATCGAGCCCGTGACGGGCCTGAACCGCCGGCTGACCGGCCCTCCCCAGGCGGACTGGCGCGCGGCCGCCAAGAAGCGTTAGGCTCGAGGTCCGCGATGAAACCGCGAGCACCCACGCCGCCAACCGGGCTCGGCCGCGCCGGGCGGCGGCAGAACACGTCACGGACCGAGGGCGAGCGGCTCGTCGCCTGGTACCGGCTGCTGGTGGCCGGGTTGCTGCTGGCCTTCATCCCCCTCTACTGGCTCGTCGTCGCCCGGGAGCTGCGCCCGGCGCTGCTCGCCAGCGCCGGCATCGCCGTGGCCTGGTCGGCGGTGAGCGCGGCCGTGCTGTACGTCGATCGCCGCGGCCTGCTCCGCGCCTGGCAGTCGTACCTGACCATCGGCCTCGATCTGGCGGCGGTGACGGCGATGCAGTGGGCGGTCGTCTCGGTCATGCCGCTGCACTTCACCCACGGCCCGATCACCGGGCTGTACTTCGTGGCGATCGGCCTGGCCGCGCTGCGCGGCAGCCGGCGCCTGGCGATCGTGGCCGGCGTGACCGCCGCCGCGGTGCACATCGGGTTCAGCGCCGTCTGCTTCCACCTCTTCCTGGCGGGGACGAACCTGATAGCGGTGCTCGACGGCTACGCCATCGGGCTCAACCTCCTGGACGAGGTGAGCAAGGCACTGGCGATGGCCACCGTCGGCGTGGTCATCGGCTTCGTCACCGACTCCCTGCGAACCTCGGAGCGCCGCTACCTGCACCTGTTCGATCACATCCCGGACGGCACGCTGATCGTCGACGAGCAGGGGCGGATCCGGATCGCGAACCAGCGCCTCGCCGACATGCTCGGAGTCGCCAGGGACGCCCTCGCCGGGCAGCCCGCCTCTGCCTTCCTGACCCACGGGCCGGCCCACACCAAGGAGACTTCCCTGCTCGTCCGCTCGGACGGCGCCGCCGTCCCGGTGCGCACGGCCTCGCAGCCCATCGAGTACCGGGGCAGCCCCTGCCTCGAGATCAGCGTCCAGGACGTCACGGAGCAGGTCCGGATGGAGCGCCAGCTGTCGCGTTCGCAGCGGATGGAGAACGTCGGGCAGCTGGCGGGGGGCCTGACCCACGACTTCAACAACCTGCTCGGCGGAATCCTCGGCGCCGCCTCCCTCTCGGCGCGGGTCCTCTCGCGGATCGACGACGCGAGGCAGCGGGATCGGCTCGCCGCGCGGATCGAGCTGATCCGCGAACGGGGCGAGGCGGCGCGAAGCGTGATCAGGCGCCTGCTCGCCTTCACCCGCCGCTCGCAGCTCGAGGATGCCGGGCTCGATCTGGTCCAGGTCGTTCGGGACTGCGCCGAGATCTGCCGCAATACCTTCCGCAAGGATATCGACATCGCCGTCGATCTCCCGGTGGCCGAGGCCCC
>CAYZAI010000338.1:0-5650 GCA_964476305.1 uncultured Myxococcales bacterium | reverse complement strand
TGCACCCTCCTCGCGAGGTCCTCAATCGCCACGGAAAGCAGGAAACGGTTCTCGACGATGTTCTGTTCGGTCTCGTCCCGGGATGCCGAGATGCCCGCGCGCGAGGCGTGCTCGAGCAGCAACTGGCGCTCGACCAGTCCCGCGAGAACCTGTCGCCCGATCATCCCGAACTCGGGGCTGGCGCGATCGACCTCGCGCCCGCCGGCCATGTTGACCGCGTAGTCGTAGTCCGCCTGTTGGATCGGCGTCCCGTAGACCTTGGCCGCGACTTGCACCGTCTGGCCCTTGCCCCAACCCTCGCTCTGGGCACCGAAGCTCAGTGCGAAAACGAACACCAGCGCACCGATGACGGCTAGCCCGAGCACGCCGCCCACGTTCTGACGAAGGAATTCGAGCATGGAGTCTCCTGTTCGCGCGCTTTGGGGATTATCGCCCTTTGCCCGCGCGTTTCCTTCCAAATCGAAGCGCCCCCTCGTCGTGTGGGGGGGCAAGCGGCCGCACATGTTACCGGGTCCCAGATGAAACGCAATCGCTTTCCCGGCCGCCAAACAGCGTTTTCCTTGATAGAAAAGCCGGGATCTGCTAGCAAGAGAAAGGGAAAAGAGGCCCGGAAGGCCGCAGAAGCGAATGATTGCATGCATTTAGGTGCACACCCGCCCTGCGTCGGTGAGCGGTGTCGCCAAGTGTTTGGTGTGTCTTCTCGCACAGGCGGGCAGGGTCGATTGGGTGTTCCTGGATCGGCGGGTGGCCCGCCGGGGTCTTCGGCTCTTGAGGTTGGTTTCGCCCTCATGTGCCGAGCTCCCTTCGATCCTCGGAGAAGAACGGAATGATTTTCGACTGGCTCTACAGCCTGTTTTCCAATGACCTGGCAATTGACCTCGGTACCGCCACGACACTGATCTACGAGCGGGGGCGAGGGATTGTCTGTTGTGAACCCTCGGTGGTTGCGGTCCAGAAAGACCAGCGGGGCGTCAAGAAGGTGCTCGCCGTTGGCACCGAAGCCAAGGAGATGCTCGGCCGCACACCGGGCCACATCGAGGCCGTACGACCGCTTCGGGACGGGGTGATCGCCGACTTCGAGGTCACCGAGGCGATGATCCGCTACTTCATCACCAAGGTCCACCGCCGCAAGACCCTCGTCAAACCGCGTATCATCATCTGCGTTCCCTTCGGTATCACCCAGGTCGAGAAGCGCGCGGTCAAGGAAGCCGCCGAGAGCGCCGGCGCCCGCGAGGTGTTCCTGATCGAGGAACCGATGGCCGCCGCGATCGGCGCCGGCCTGCCCGTGATCGAACCCTCGGCGAGCATGGTGGTCGACATCGGTGGAGGCACGACCGAGGTGGCTGTGATCTCACTGGCCGGAATCGTCTATTCGCGCTCCGCGCGGGTAGCCGGCGACAAGATGGACGAGGCGATCATCGCCTACCTGAAGCGCAAGTACAACCTCGCCATCGGCGAACAGTCCGCGGAAAAAATCAAGATCACCATCGGCAACGCCTACCCCGCCGAGGAAGTCGAGCACATGGAGGTGAAGGGCCGTGATCTGGTGGCCGGCGTACCGCGAACCGTCGAGATCAACTCGGACGAGGTGCGCGATGCGCTGAGCGAGCCGATCAACGCCATCGTCCAGGTTGTGATGGTCGCCCTCGAGCACACGCCCCCGGAGCTCTCCGCAGACATCATCGACAAGGGCATCGTGCTCACGGGTGGCGGCGCCCTGCTGAAGAACCTGGATGTCCTGCTGCGCGAGGAGACGGGGCTGCCGGTGATGGTCAGCGACGATCCGATCTCCGCGGTGGTGCTCGGCTCGGGCAAGGCCCTCGACAATCTCGATTTGCTGCGCGAGATCACAACCGGCTAGGGCCGGCGCCATGCCTTTCCTGTCCCGCTATCGAGATGTCGTCGTTTGCATCCTGGCGCTCGTCGTGCCGTTCTTCTTTCTCAAGGCCAACCTCAAGGATCCCAGCCAGCTCACCGCCATCGACCGGGTGATCCTCACGCTGTCGACGCCGATCCAATGGGGTGCGACGGCGGTAGCCGAGGTCGTCGGCGACATCTGGAGCGACTACATCTTCCTGGTGGGCCTTGGTGAGGAGAACGAGCGGCTCCGCTTCGAGAACCAGCGGCTCCGGGCCGAAAATGCCCGTTTCCTCGAGACCGAACAGGAGGCTCGTCGCCTGAGGCAGATGCTCACCTTCCGCGAGACTTTCCCCGGCACGCTGCTCGCGGCACGGGTCGTCGGCCGCGGACCTTCCGAGCAGTTCCGCGTCGTCCGCATCCGCCTGGATCTGTCGGAGGAGAAGTTCCAGAAGGGAATGCCGGTCGTCACCTTTGACGGGCTCGTGGGACAGCTCAGCCGGTTCGTGGAAGGCTACTCGGACGTGATGCTCACCGTCGATCGCAAGAGCTACGTCCCGGTCATCGTACAGCGCAACGGTGCCCAGGGAATCCTGCGTGGCACGGGCGAGCTGGACCGCTACACCTGCGAGGTCGAGTACCTCTTGCGTTCCGACGAGGTACGCGAGGGGGACCAGCTCTTCACCTCGGGCACCGGCGGCAAGTTCCCGGACGGGATCCTGGCGGGGCGCATCATCTCGGTCCAGCGGGAGAACCTCGGCCTGTTCCAGAAGGTCGTCGTGGAACCGGCCGTCAACTTCTCGCGCCTGCGAGAAGTATTCGTCGTCGCGGGCTTCCAGCGTGACGGAGATCCGTCCATCGCCGGGGAGGACTGAGGTGCAGAGCCTGGCGATCGTGGGCCTCGCCTTCGGCCTGCTGGTGCTGCAGTCCACCTTCGCACATCTCGTACCCCTCGACCTGTTCGTGCCCAATGCGGCGCTGGCGGTGATTCTCTACATGGGCCTGCACGATTACAACGCGGCCCGGGGAGCGCTGATATCGTTCGCCATCGGCTACTTGATGGACTCCTTCGCGGGCAGCCCGATGGGGTTGCACACCTTCGTCGCCGTGGCGATCTTCCTGGTATCCAGGGTCGCCGCGCTGCGGCTCTTCCTCCAAGGCTGGCTGTTCGAGATCATCCTCAGTTTTTTCCTGGCGCTGCTGGCTTCGGCTCTTCTGCTGGGTATCCGCATATTGTTCGACGAGGATTTTGGGAGTTTACTTATTCATCTGAAAATCGTAGTGTCACGGGCTGTTACCACGGCGCTGGTCGCCCCCCTGGTCTTTCGGGCCATGGCGACGATTGAACGCGCCACGGCGCGCCACAGGAGCGACGGAAAGTAGCCGCTCGACGAGGGTGGATGTTTGTAGCACCGCGCAGTGAGCTGTCCGAATTCCGCCGGCGTTACCGCTGGATGAGGATTTTCGTCGCGCTCACGTTCGTCGTGTTCGTCGGCCGGCTCGTCCAGCTCCAGGTCGTCGAAGGAACGGAGTTCCACGACCAGAGCGTTGCCAACGTGGTGCGGACCGATTTCCTGCCGGCGGTCAGGGGAAGGGTTTTCGATGGCAAGGGCCGCGTGGTCGCCTCCAGCATTCCGTCCCATGCCCTGGTGGCCATCCCCCACTACTTCGACATGGGTCAGGGGTTTGCCCGTCTGGTGCAACTGCTCGGGCTCGACGAACAAACGGCCGAGCGCCTCGGCAGCCGCATCTCCGAACGGCTGGCCGATCCCAAGGACATGAGGCGCTTCCAACAGGTAACGCTGCTGGATCGCATCAGTGCCGAGCAGGTCGCGGCGCTCAAGACCCACCAGGACGAGGTCCCCGGAGTCGACATCATAGACACGCCCGTGAGGTTCTACCCCTATGGTGATCTGGCAGGCCACCTCATCGGCTATCTGAACGAAGTCTCGGCCGCCGACATCGAGCGCGCAGACGCCGAGGTCGAGGACCCCTACCGGCCCGGGGACCGTGTCGGACGGCTGGGCATCGAGCACTCCTTCGAGAACGCTCTCAGGGGGGTTCGCGGATGGCGCAAGAAAGTGGTCGATGCCCGCGGGTTGCCGCTGTCCCGTACCGAATCCGAGGGCCTGCTGCCCGAGAACCGCGTGCAGGAGCCCCGAGCCGGGCACGACCTGACGCTCACCATCGACGTGGCCCTGCAGAAGGTCGTGGAGCAGTCCTTGCGCGGCCATCCCTCGGCGGCCGCGGTGGTGATGGAGGTGAACAGCGGCCGGGTTCTGGCGGCGACGAGCAAGCCCTCTTACGACCTCAACATGATGACGCGGGGCCTGACTTTCACCGAGAACGACGCGCTGCTCGAGAATCCCTTCCGCCCGCTCATTGACAAGACGGTCTACGAGAACTATTTCCCTGGCTCGGTGTTCAAGCCCTTCACGGCCATGGCCGCCCTGGAGGACGGGATTATCACCGCCGACGACGTCATCCACTGCTCGGGGTTCCACGAATTCGGCCGCCGGACGTTCAGGTGCCCGAAACCCCACGGCGACATGACCATCCACGACGCATTGGTCGTCTCGTGCAACGTGTTCTTCTACAACTTGGCCGAGATGACGGGCATGGATCGCATCGCGCGTTACGCCCGTGAGTTCGGCTTCGGTGAGCGGACCGGTGTCGGCTTCAACAGTGAAGCCGCGGGCCACATCCCGACCCGGGCTTGGTACGAGAGCCGGTTCCCGGGGCAGTTCAGGATCGGGCACACGCTCAACGCCGCCATCGGCCAGGGCAATACCAAGGTCACGCTGATGCAGGTCGCGGCCGCCTACTCCGCCATCGCCAACGGTGGAACGCTCTACCGTCCGCAGGTCGTGCGCAGGATCGAGACGCCTGAAGGCGATCTGGTCGAGGAGTTTCCTCCGGCCATCCGCCAGCGGGTGCCCGTGACCCAGCGGCACCTCGACCTGATGATGGAGTCGCTGCTCGGCGTGGTCGAGGACGAGGACGGCACCGCCCACGATGCGCGCGACGACGCCGTCCTTGTGGCGGGCAAGACGGGCACGGCCCAGGTGGCCAAGACCGCGCGCCGGGATGGTGACACGCTCCAGCAGCACTACTACAAGAACCGCGACCACGCCTGGTTCGCCGCTGTCGCGCCTGCCGACGCACCTGAGATCGCGGTGGTCGTGCTCATCGAGCATGGAGGTGCCGGCGGCGAACACGCGGCCCCGGTTGCGATCGACATCGCCAGGCGCTATTTCGACGAAATCGCCCCAAGACGGGAGACGCCGCTCATTGCCAGAACGCCCGCGCAGAAAACGAAGCGGTCCCGCATTCCGCTGGAAGACGAAGAACCGACGGCGGCCGCCGCAGGCCACCAGCGCTGAACCTTCCGGATGCCCCGGCTCCTCGTCTACCGGCTGCGCGACGAGTTCGACTGGGTGCTTTTCGGCCTGACGGTGACCATTTCAGTCCTGGGCGTGGTCAACCTCTACAGCACCGGTCGGGCGATGGAGCGGCCGGATCTCTACCTGACCCAGATCTACTGGCTCGTCTTCGGCGCCTGTGTCGCCTTCGTCGTCGCGGCCATCGACTACCGGCACTACGAACGGTTCGGCTACGTGCTGTACGGCTTCGGTATCCTGCTGCTGCTCGCCGTGCTGACGGTGGGTACGGAGGTCAACAACTCCACCCGCTGGTTCTCGTTCGGTGACTTCCGATTCCAGCCGTCGGAACTGGTCAAGCTGCTGCTGGTGATCGGACTCGCCAAGTACCTCCACCACGACCCTCGCGTGGA
>CAYZAI010000337.1:0-5655 GCA_964476305.1 uncultured Myxococcales bacterium | reverse complement strand
CGGCACGGGCTCCGACGCCGACACGGATGCCGACACGGACGCGGACACCGACGCGGACTCGGATGCCGATACCGACGCCGACACCGACGCCGATTCCGACGCCGACTCCGACGCCGATTCCGACGCCGACTCCGACGCCGACACGGACACCAACACCGCGTCCGCGGCCTGCGCGGCGCTGGACGGCTACTGCACACAGGATCCCTGGACCATGTGCGACACCGGGTTCGAGCCCAACGGGGACGACGACCCCGTGGGCTGCGACTGGCGCTGCTGCGTCCCGGCGCCGACGCAGTACTCGTGCAACACCACCGAGAACATGAACTGCGTCCTCGGCGATGCGTGCGAGGGGTGCTGGGGCGATCCCTTCGGGCCGACCCACGAGTGCGAGACCGACCGGGTCTGCTGCACCTGGATCTGCGAATGACCATGCGGACCCACCGGATCACGGTCGACGAGCTCACCGCGTTGCTCGCCGAACAGGGGCTGCTGAGCGAGGAACAGCAGCGCGACGTGAAGGTCCGCGCCGAGAGCCAGCGGGCGCGGCTGAGAATCGCCGCGGTGAGCACGGGCGGCCGTCCGGACGGTTCCGCCGGTGAGCCCACGGCCGCCGAGGTGATCGCCTCGCTGGGACTGCTCTCCGGTGGGCAGCCGGGTGCCGCTGTCCTCGACGAGGACCGGGTGATGCGCTGCCTCGCGGAGAGCAGCGGCATGCCCTTCGAGAAGATCGATCCCCGGAAGGTCGACGCGGCGCTCGCCACGTCCCCGCTCTCGGTCCCGTTCGCCAGGCGCCACTCGGCGCTGCCCCTGCGCCGCCAGGGCACGGCGCTCGTGGTAGCCGTGGCCGATCCCTTCGACCAGCAGCTGCTCCAGGATCTGGCGCGCACGGCCCGCGCCGAGATCGTCCCGGTTCTGAGCCCCCGCGGGGACATCCAACGGTTGATCACCGAGGTCTACGGATTCAAGCGCTCCGTGGCCAGCGCCGCCCGGGAGATCGCGCCCGGCATCGATCTCGGGAACCTCGAGCAGCTCGTGCGACTCGGCCGCATCGACGAGATCGAGGCCAACGACCAGCACGTGGTCAACGCGGTGGAGTACATCCTGCACTACGCCTTCGACCAGCGCGCCTCGGACATCCACATCGAGCCCAAGCGCGAGCACAGCCAGGTGCGGATGCGCATCGACGGCGTGCTGCACGACATCTACCGCATCCCCAAACAGGTCCACCCGGCGATCGCCTCGCGGATCAAGATGCTCTCGAGGCTCGACCTCGCCGAGCGACGGCGCCCCCAGGACGGCCGCTTCAAGACCGACAAGGAGGGCGACGAGGTGGAGATGCGCGTCTCGACCATGCCCGTGGCCTTCGGCGAGAAGCTGGTGCTGCGCATCTTCGATCCGCAGATCCTCTTCCAGGAGATCGGCGAGCTGGGCTTCGACGAGGAGTCGTACACGCGCTACCTGGACTTCGTGCAACGCCCCAACGGGCTGATCCTGGTCACCGGCCCCACCGGCTCGGGCAAGACCACGACCCTGTACTCCACGCTGCGCCTCCTCGCCGGCCCGGACGTCAACGTGACGAGCATCGAGGATCCGATCGAGATGGTGGTCGAGGAGTTCAACCAGGTGGCCGTGCACCACCGCATCGGGCTCGACTTCGCCGAGGCCCTGCGGCACATCCTGCGCCAGGATCCGGACATCGTGATGGTCGGCGAGATCCGCGATGCGGAGACGGCGAACCAGGCCCTCCAGGCCGCGCTGACCGGCCACCTGGTCCTCTCCACCCTGCACACCAACGACACCGCCGGCAGCGTCACGCGTCTGCTGGAGCTCGGCATGAACCCGCACCTCGTGTCCTCGACCCTGGTCGGCGTCGTGGCCCAGCGCCTGGTGCGCAGGATCTGCGAGAGCTGCAAGGAGCCCGCCACGCTGACCGTGGACCAGCAGGGCGTGCTCGGCATCGAGCTCCCGCCGGGGAAGGACCGTGAGCTGCCGATCTGGCGGGGCAAGGGCTGCCCGCGCTGCCGGGGAACGGGGCTCTTCGGCCGCACCGCGATCTTCGAGCTTCTGGCCGTGACCGACGCCATCCGCGAGCTGATAGGCGCCCGGTCCGACGCCACGGCGATCATGCGTGCCGCCCGCGCCGACGGCACGGTGACCCTGCGGGAGGCGGCCGTGCGCAAGCTCGCCGAGGGCGAGACCTCGTACGACGAGGTGATCCGCGTCACCGTCGACGAGGACCGCCGCTAGGCCCGCTTCCGTTCAGCAGTCGGTGATCACAGTGAAGATCGCGGTCAGCGCCGCGTCGAGGGCCGAACCGTCGGCGCAGGGGATCGAGGCCTCGCTTCCCCCGGCGGCCGCCAGCTCGTCCATTCTGGCCTGCTTCTCCTCGTCCATGCCGAAGGTGAGAACGTGCAGCACCACGCTATCGTCGAGGAGCTCGGCCGCTTGCTCCTTGGACAGCGCGAGGTCGAGGCAGTGCTGGGTCGCCCCCTCGCACGACTGGGGCGCCTCGAGCAGGCACTCGCAGTCGTCGATGGAGATCGACGTGTTGCAGTTCGGCAGTCCGTCCGTGATCAGCACGACCTGGGCGTTGCCGCCGATGAAGCCCAGCACCTGTGCCGCTTTGGCGAGCGCGGTGGACGTCGGCGTCCCGCCGCAGGTGCCCAGGGATTCGAGGGAATCGTGGATCGAGACCGCCGCCGCCGGTCCGATATCCACGGTCGTGTTGTCCGGACCGCGGCACAGCTTGCCCAGGTCCGTGCCGCTGTAGTTGTCGACGCAGGAATCGTCGGGGAAGACCAGCAGCCCGAAATCGACGTCCTGGTCGAACGCGTCGACCGCCCCGGAGACCGCTTCGACGAGGATTTCCCACGTGCCGCTGGTGTCCATGCTCTGCGAGCGGTCGACGACGAGCAGCACCGGGTCGCCGCAGGGGTCGGTGTCCCCCGTATCCGTGTCCTGCTCCTCGGTGCACTGGCCGTACTGATCGCAGATCTGTTCGCCCGTGCAGTCGCCGTCCGTGACGCAATCCTGCGAGCAGATCGCGGTCTGGGGATCGCAGTAGAACCCCGGATCGCAGTCCGCGTTGGACTCGCACCAGTCTGTCGCGGCTGGACTGCCACCGCAACCGGCCGCCGCCAACACCCACATCGGCAGCAGCGCAACCCTCATCGTCGGCATTCTTTTCATGGCCTTCATCCCCCGGGCTGCTCGGCCCGGACCTCCGTGTTCCTTCGGTCGATTGTCTAGATGATCATACTCTACCCTGGCCCGTGCTTGCAATTCGAAGCGGATTTTGGACGGACGGGCAGCAGCCGGTATTCGATTGACGCTGGAACGGTCGGGGTCGATGATCCTCGGCTGAGGCCGCCACAGCCAAGGGAGGAAGACGATGGACGAGTTGCGCTGCGCCAATTGCGCGACGACTGCCTGCCGGGAAAGACCCGGGAGCGTGGCCCTGCCCCGAAACTGCCCGATGCACGGGCCGCGGGAGCCGCTGGACGAGGCGGAGCGCCGTACCTTCGACGACGGGGACGTGAAGGCCATCGCCCTGGCCGCCGCGCGGACCGAGGCCGCCGGGTACGGGGTCGATCCGCGCGCCGGGGAGATCATGAGCTTCGCCCGGAGGATCGGCGCCCGGCGGATCGGCGTGGCCAGCTGCATCGGTCTGCTGCGCGAGTCCCGCCTCTTCTGCGAGATCCTCGCCGCCAACGGCTTCGAGCCGCTCAGCGTGTGCTGCAAGGTCGGCTCCATCGACAAGCGCCGGCTCGGACTCGAGGACAGGGAGCAGATCCGGCCCGGAGAATACGAGCCCCTGTGCAATCCCATCGGCCAGGCCGCGCTGCTCGATCGGGCCGGCGCGGAACTCAACGTCGTGGTGGGGTTGTGCGTGGGGCACGACAGCCTGTTCTTCAAGCACTCCAAGGCGCCGGTGACCGTGCTCGTGGCCAAGGATCGCGTGACCGGCCACAATCCGGTGGCCGCTCTGTACACCTCCCACTCCTACTACCAGCGCCTGAAGGAACCGGCCGGCGCCGACTCCGAAACCGGCGGGAAACCGCGGCGCAAAACCCGTTGACGCCCCGTTCCGGCACAGCTAGGTAGGTACCGACCGCGAACCGACAGGGAGGCACGGATGAAGCTCGTCGAGTGCGTACCGAACATCAGCGAAGGCCGCGACCGCCGGATCATCGACGCCGTCGCCGCCGAGGTCTCGGCCGTGGACGGAGTGATGCTGCTCGACGTGGATCCCGGCGTGGCCACCAACCGCACGGTGTTCACCTTCGTCGGCGAGCCCCAGGCCGCCTCCGAGGCGGCGTTCCGCCTGATCCGCAAGGTCGCCGAACTGGTCGACATGCGGCAGCAGCGCGGCGAGCACCCGCGCAACGGCGCCACCGACGTCTGTCCCTTCGTCCCGCTCGCCGGCACGACCATGGACGACTGCGCCGATCTGGCGCGGGCCCTCGGCAAGCGCGTCGGCGACGAGCTCGGCGTCCCCGTCTACCTGTACGAGCACGCGGCCAGCAGGCCCGAGCGGAGAAACCTCGCGAACATCCGCAAGGGCGAGTACGAGGCCCTGTCCGGCAAGCTGGGCCGGCCCGAATGGCGCCCCGACTTCGGACCCCCAGCCTGGAGCGACGCGGTGGCCCGCACCGGCGCCACACAGATCGGCGCGCGGCCTTTCTTGGTCGCCTACAACATCAACTTGAACACCCGCAACGCCAAGATCGCCAAGCGGATCGGCCTCGTGATCCGCGAGCAGGGCGGCGCGGTGGTCCGCGGGCCGGACGGCGAGAAGCTGCGCGGACCGGACGGGAAGCTGCTCAAGCACGAGAAGGGCCTGTTCGAGCACTGCAAGGCCACGGGCTGGTTCATCGAGGAGTACGGCTGCGCCCAGGTCACGATGAACCTCACCAACCACGACGTGACCCCTCCCCACGCGGTCTACGACAAGGTCTGCCAGCTCGCGGAGGATCTCGGCGTCCGCGTCACCGGCTCGGAGGCCGTCGGCCTCGTGCCCCTCGACGCGATGCTCGCGGCCGGACGTCACTACCTGCGTCGCCAGGGGGCCAGCGCCGGAGTGCCCGAGAGTGATCTCGTCGAGATGGCCGTCCGGTCGATGGGCCTCACCCAGATATCGGCCTTCGATCCGCGCGAACGGATCGTCGAGTACCGCGTCGCGAGCGGGCGCCCGCTGGTGGAATCGACCGTCGCCGGCTTCGTCGACGAGCTGTCCCGGGATTCGGCGGCGCCGGGCGGCGGCAGCGTGGCCGCCCTTTGCGGGGCGCTGGCCGCGGGGCTGTCCGCCATGGTCGCCAATCTGACCGTGGGCAAGTCCGGGTACGGCAAGGTCGAGAGCGAGATGAAGACCGTGGCCGAGGCCGGACAGATGCTCAAGGACAGGCTGGTCAGGGCCGTGGACGACGACACGTTCGCCTTCAACGAGGTGATGCGGGCCTTCGCCCTGCCCAAGGCCAAGCCGGAGCAGGTGGCAGCGCGGGATGCGGCGATCCTCGAGGCGAACAAGGGCGCGACGATGGTTCCCCTGGCCGTGCTCGAGACGATCCCCGCCGTGCTGGATCTGGCTCGGGCCGTGGGCGAGCGCGGCAACCGCAAAGAGCGGGTGGGAATCGTCACCAGCACCCGCATCTTACG
>CAYZAI010000336.1:0-5669 GCA_964476305.1 uncultured Myxococcales bacterium | reverse complement strand
CCTCGAGGCCGTTGAGCCGCACCTGCGTGAAGTTGCAGTTCTGGCAGTTGTTCTCCACGCGCACTCCGACAGTGGTTTCGAGCGCGTCGGCCAGGGTCGTCGCCTTCTTGCGCTCGATGTTCTCGCGACCGACGACCTGGGTCTTGATCGGAGCCGTTTCCGCGAGCTTCTCCGTCCTGGTGCCCGTGACCACGACGTCCTCCATCGGATACTCCAAGAAGATCTCGATGCCACCGAGCGCGGCGCTCTCGTCGAAATGCACAACCTCCTCGAACGGCACCAGCCCCCGTGCCGTCACGCGCATCGTGTAGCTGCCGGCCGATGCCGTCAGGACGAACCCGCCCGCGTCGTCCGTGACGACACTGATGCCCAGTTCCGGGACGGCGACAGCAGCGCGCTTCACCGGGACGCCGGTCGGATCGATCACGTTTCCGGAAAACTCGATCTCTTCCTCGACGGGCTCTTCTTCCGCTGGCGGCTCCTCCTGCGCCGGCGGCTCCTCCTGCGCCGGCGGCTCCTCCTGCGCCGGCGGTGAGGCGCCCCCGTCTTCTTGTGCTCGCGCCGATGCTACCGCAAGAAGGAACGCAAGCGTGAAAGCAGACGTGATGGCTGAAGCGAGGGGGAAGCTGCCTTTCATCAAGAACCTCCTTGTGGGAGTCGTGCGAGGCGATACTGGTTCCACTCGATTCCAGATCCCGATCTCGGGACAACGCCGCTGAAGAGCAACAACCGCGCCGTGTCGGTAACACGGCGATATTCCGGTGTTTTGTGGATCCGACTCGCCTGATATCAACAACGGTGAAGTTACTGGGCGCGAAACAAATTTACGACATTGGTAATTTCGAAGATCGGTCACCCGGGAGCTGCAAGTCACCATGACGGACTGGCCTGGACCTAGGCCTTCCGGGGCGAGACGCGCCGCCGAGTGATTCGAGCGAGGCGCTGTCGAAATGATTTCTTTGTCGGAAACGCTGCTTGCTCAATAGAAGTGGATACTTCCAGGCGCAGCCGTCCCCAGGCTGTCGTCTTTGGGGCGTCGTCGATCACACCACTATGACGCTCGGAAACCCCGGGTAAAAAAACCGAACTACGCGCTTCCCCGCGCTCGCGACGATCGACATCCCGCGCTTTTCGACGATCCCTCACAAGAAGAACGGCAGATTGTATGTACTGACACCGTCGGAGGTAGTCAGATACGACACGATGTCGAATCAGAGGGAGCCAATCGAGAAAGACGCTATTCGCGTGCGCGGGTCCACATCGCCCCCCTTCGCTCCCCCCGCTCGCGACACCCCCCTCGCGACACGGGCGATATTCCCGCATTGACGGACCCCGGGCAAGCCACTAGCTTTGCGGGTGTCGGTTTCGCGGCTGCTTCGAATGCTCGCCAGGAGGTGACGACCCATGAGTCCCTACAATCGCAGCGAAAAGGAAGAGGAGTATTTCCTGAAGCACGAGGCCGAGAAGCTGAGGGCCCAGGCCGAGGTCCACCGCCAGGCCATGGAGGATGAGGAGCGCCGGTTCCTTAAGGAACAGCACTACATGCGCTGCCCCAAGTGCGGCATGGAGCTGCAGGAGGTCGTGTTCCGCGGGGTGCACATCGACAAGTGCTTCTCGTGCGGGGGAATCTACTTCGACGGCGGCGAGCTGGACCAGATCCTCGCCGGCGAGAAGCCGGACGGCTTCCTCGCGCGGGTCTCGGGCATCTTCCGCGGCGGCAGCGGCGGTTCGAAAGAGGACTGACGGCGGAAGACGACAGCGGCATGGACCTGAAGAAGACCCTGTTCATCCTCCCCAACCTGCTCACGGCGGCGAGCCTGCTGTGCGGGATGCTCGCCATCACACGCTGCATGGCGCCGGGCATGACCGAGGAGAACATCTTCAGGGCCTCGCTGCTGTTGTTCTACGCGTTCCTGTTCGATCTCTTCGACGGCCGCGTGGCCCGGATGACCCGGACCCAGTCCAAGTTCGGCATCGAGTTCGACTCCCTGGCCGACCTGATCTCGTTCGGTGTGGCCCCCGCGGCCATCGCCTACCGCTTCGCCTTCGACAACGCCGGCATCGTCGGTGCGGCGGTGTGTTTCGTCTACGTGCTCGGCGGGGCGATCCGCCTGGCGCGCTACAACGTCATCAGCCACGCACCCAAAAAGGACCCGGGCAAGCCCGACAAGTACATGCTCGGCCTGCCGATCCCGATGGCGGCGGCCTTCGTCGTGGCCCTGGTCGTGGCCACCCGCGCCATGGGCGGCTGGCCGTGGCTCACGCAATACGGGCTGACCGTCCGGGGAATCGGCTACCCGATGATGACCGCGGTGATGCCGGTCCTGGCCCTGCTGATGGTCAGTTCCGTCAGGTTCCGCTCGTTCAAGGACCTGCGGATCAGTCCCTTCAGCATCACCTTGCTGCTGGTGGTCATCGTCACGAGCGGGCTGCTCTGGCTGTGGTTCAGCCCGTCCTACATCCTCATCTCGCTGCTCTTGATGTACGTCGGTCTGGGCTTCGTCGAGGCGCTCGCTTCGTTGCCGCGCCGCCGCCGGGAGCGGCGGGAACCTCCCGCCGGCTGATGCTGCCACCCGGGTACGCGAGGGCGGGGCTGCTGTGGCTGCTGGCCCTCGGCGCATGCGGCGACGGTGGCATCGAGGGGGTCGCCGGCACGGCGCGGCAGGGAGCGGATCCGGCGCGGGTGGCGACCTCGGTGGAAGAGTCTCCCGAAGCGGCCGGAGCCCCGGGCGCGCCGGATGCCGGCTCCCATCAGGCCGTGGAGGTGCCTGGCCCGGACCAGCGGCAGGAGCGCCTGCGCCGGGAGTGGGAGCGGTACGAGGACGTCGTCGTCGAGCACTCCGTGGCGGATCTGCCCGAGGCCGAACGCGGGTTCGCGAGGCGCCTGATCGAGGCCGCGGCGCTGGTGGAGGAGATCCACCTGCTGCAGATCCACCCGTCGAACATCGAGTGGAGAGACAGGATCGAGGGGGGCGGCACCGAGCTGGAACGCCGTCTCTTCCACCGTTACCAGTCCCCGTGGTGCCTCGACGACCCGGATCCCGAGTGCAACGCGTTGTCCGGGAGGCCGCCTCGCGAGTACGGGCGGGGACTCTGGCCCGCCGGAATCGGCACCGCGGAGGTCGAGGCGATGGGCCGTCTCATCAACGGCCGTGAGCTCCTGTCGCCGTACACGGTCGTGGAGCGGCGCGAGGACGGCCGGCTGCGCGCCGTGCCCTTCGCGGCAGCCCCGGAGATCGGGCCCCGGATGTCGCGGCTCGCCGGGAAGTTGCGCGAGGCGGCGGGTGTGGCGCAGCACCCGGGCCTGAAGAGGTTCCTCTCCTCCCGCGCCGACGCTCTCGAGTCCGGGAGCCCGCTGCCCTTCGACGCCTCCGACATGGACTGGCTGCGGCTCGACGGTCCCTGGGAGGTCACGATCGGGCCGTACGAGACCTACGACTGCCCCCGCGGGATCAAGGCCCTGTTCCAGATGTGGCTCGGCCGGGTGGATGAGGGGCTCACCGCGGAGGTCCGCCGGCTGACCGGCGATCTCGAGGGGTTGGAAGCCGCGCTGGCAGCGCTCCTCGGGCAGGAGGCCTACGGCGGGCGAATTCCCGACCCGCGTTTCGCCCCGCGGGCAGTCGACGTCTGGATCGCTGCCGGCGACGCCCGGCGGGAGCGCGGCGCCATCCTGGCCTACCACCTGCCGGGCCGCGGCCGCGCCGCCGACGAAGGGGCCGGCCGGTCGGTGGTGCTCGCCAACCACGGGCCGCCGTTCGCCGGAGCGGACCGGGATCTCGCCTCCCGGATGCTGGCGGCGGATCAGGCAGCCCTGGTGCATCCGGGCGCCGCGCTGGCCAACGTGGCCTTCCACGAGCTGGCCCACGGCCTCGGCCTCTCGCCGGAGGCGCGGATCACCGATGCCCAGGGGCGGTCCACGTCCCTCCGGGACGCGTTGCGCGGGCAGGCCATCCTCGTGGAGGAGCTCAAGGCCGATGCGCTGGGGATGTGGCTGCTGGGGTTCGAGAAGAGCCGGGGAGCCGTGACCGCAGATACCGAGCGCTCACGATGGGCCTCGGCGGTGGTCCGCTGGCTCGGCCTGATGCGGGGGCCGCTCACGGGCACCCACGGGCGGATGGCCGCGATCCAGCTCGGGTGGCACATCGAAGCCGGGTCCCTGACCTGGTCGCCGGAGGAGGGGAGGCTGGTTGTCGATTTCGACAAGATGGCTCCCGCCGCGGAGGGGCTGGCCGGAGAGGTTCTGGGGATCCAGCTCGCCGGGGACCACGCGCGCGCCCGGGCGCTGGTCGGCCGCTTCATCGAGTCCGGAGCCGGCGGGTCGGTCGTCCTCCGGGGAGCCCTTGCCGGGGTCCGCGCCGCGGCCGTCGAGCGTGCCGCCGTGTCGGCCGTGCGCCCTCCGGTCCTTCGCTACGTCGTCCACGATCCGGACGGCGCGTGACGGGCCTGCTCGCCTATCCGGAACGGCCCGGGACGATGATGTAGACCGGGCGCGAGTCGAGCTCCATGCCCTCGCCCATGACCCGGATCACCGCCTGGAACATCGTGACCTCGGACGTCGGCGGGTTGTAGAAGTCGTTGTAGAAATCGACGTTGAAGGTCAGCAGCGTTCCCGGGTCGACGCCGAAGAACGTCGTCGAGTCGAACGAGTTCACACCGCTCGGCGGCGTGGCGCTCACGGGCGTGATCGCCTTGATGAAGAGCGTGGTATCGACGCTCTGCGGGTTGGCCACGCTGTCCTTCTGGGTGTTGACCTCGGCGAGCTGGATGTTCTGCGTCAGGTCGAGCACGGCGCTGACCACCGTGTTCGAGAGGCCGGAACCGTCCGAGGAGATCTGGAAGTTGAACGGCTGGTTGCTCTGGTTGAGCGACAGCGTGCCGTTCGAGATGGCGGTGAAGTCCGAGTTCGCGACGCCGCCTCCGGAGTCGATGCCGATGAACTTCGCGCCGATGGTGTTCATCGCCGCGATGGCCTCGGTGCGCGTGTGGCCCGGCGGGCTGCCGAGGAACGCCTCGTCCGTGCACATGATGTAGATCGGCATCGCCCCGGGCCGGAAGCAGCCGCCGCCCACGGAGCCGAGCTGGCTCGCGCAGTTGGCCGCGGGGATCACGTAACCATCGTTGTTGTAGCCCGCGCCCGTGCTGAGTTGCCACAGGGCCTCGGCGGAACCCTCGTCGGCGCCGCCGCATGTAGAGATCGTGTTCACGGCGGTCTGGACCGAGCTCGCGTTCATGGTGATCGGCTGGGTCACCTGGTAGAGGCTGCTGAAGTCGTCCCACGTGCCGAACTTGGTCAGGCCGTAGGCCGCCAGGGGCATCTGGGCGCTGATCCCCGAGATGACGACGTTGTTGATCCCGGCCTTCAGGTTCGTGTGCTCGCCGCTCATCGATCCCGACAGATCGACCATGATCATCACGTCGGCGTTGTGAATGTCGGTGTTGAAGTCGAGGTTGCGGTACTCGTGGCCCAGCGCGTTGTAGGGCAGGATCACGAAGAAGACCTCGGCCGGCGGGAAGTCGTCGCCATCCATGGGATCCGAGCCGTAGGCCACCTCGACGATGTCCCAGATGCCGTCGTCATCCGAGTCGGCCTCGGTCGGGTCGGTGCCGAGGATCCACTCCTCGCTGTCGGGGAGGCCGTCGCTGTCGGAGTCGAGGTCCAGGTAGTCGGG
>CAYZAI010000335.1:0-5674 GCA_964476305.1 uncultured Myxococcales bacterium | reverse complement strand
GGGGAGCCTGCGTCCCATGCTCTGCTCTCTCATCGAAAATGGGGATCGGTGAGGCGGTCGACGTGTTGACGTTGAACAGACCGCCCGGCCTGTGTTAGTCTCCGCGGACTGCTGGGAAGAAAGGAGCCCCCACATGAAACGGATCGCGTTGACCTGCGTGTTCCTCGGCGCGGCCCTGGCCCTTACGGCCTGCGAGGAGGAGGACAGCGGACCGGCGGTGGTCGTCGAGAAGGTGGAAGGGTACAAGCCCAACCTGCCGCCGATCCCCACCATCCCCAAGCCCGACGTGCCCGAGACCTACGGGGATGGCTCGTACTCGATCTACGGCCTGCGCAAGCACATCAGCAAGACCATGGACACCCCGGTCACGGTCACGGCCTTCATCGCCAAGGCCTACGAGAAGCCCGTGTGCCCGGAGGGGCAGACCTGCCACACGCTGATGCCCCACGTGTTCCTGGCCGACAAGAAGGACGAGGCCATCGAGCGCAACTTCGTCAAGCTCGTGGGCTTCGCCACGTCGTTCAAGGAGATGGAGACCGAGAAGGAGAACGCCGAGGCGGGCAAGGAGAAGGATCTGCCCGAGGGCGTGTACCTGGCTCCGGTGGTCTGGGACTGGCGCGTGGGCTACAAGTACAAGATAAACGGGCGCTTCAGCCGCGAGTCCGGGGCCGGTTTCAAGGACGCCGACGGCCTGATCGAGTACGAAGCCCACGAGTGTCTCGACTGCCCGACGGAAGAGGAAGAAGAGGCGGCCAAGAAGAACTAGGCCCCGCCCGACCGCACCGCTCCCCCCTCGCCAGCCGATCAGCCGATCAGATGTCGTCCTCGGGGAGGGCCTCGATGGCGTACTCGGGGACGCCGTAGGCATCGACGCTGGTCTCCGTGTCCGGCATGCCGTAGTCGTCGCCGCCGGTGGTGTCCGTGTCCGGGAACCCGTACTCGGGCATGCCGTAGTCAGTGTCGGCGTCGGTATCGGCGTCGGTGTCGGTGTCGGCGTCGGTGTCGGCGTCGGTGTCGGCGTCGGTGTCGGCGTCCGTTCCCGCGTCGGCGGCGGGCTTGTCGACGTTGTCGCAGGACGCGGCGCAAAGGCTCAGCGATGCCGCGAGGGCCGCCGCGGCCGCCACCTCGGGCCAGGCTGCGCGGCGTTCCCCGGCCCCGGCGTTCTGCAGGCACATCGGGTTCTCGGTTCCGCCCCCCGAGGCGACCTTCTTGGCCATGCATCCGCCCCGGCAGCGCGCTGCGTGGGCGCACTCCCGGCAGCGGCCGGTCAGGTCGTCGAGATCGAACTCGCGGTTGTAGGCGAAGGCACCGGGCCGGTTCCAGATCTCGACGAGAGACGTCTCGCGCACGTTGCCCTCGACGTACTCCTCGGCCCGCTTGTTGTAGCCCGCGAGGATCGACAGGCAGCCCTTGACGTTGCCGTTGGACTCGATGCCCACGACCCGCATGCCCGCCGGGCAACCGCCGAAACGCCCTCCACCCGAGGCGCGCCGAAGCAGCCGCTCCCCGGGGCCATAGTAGCCGATGGAGTCCGAGACGTGGATGCGCAAGGGGCTTCTGCGGATCAGTGCGGCCAGCATGTTGTCGGCGCGGGCCATGTCCCGGGCCGAGGGCAGGAGGTCCGGGCTGTCCGAGAGGTTGCCCATGTCCGTGCCGAACTGCACCTGCCAGGAGTAGACGCCCCGCTCCGCCACGAAGTCGTGGATCTCGCCGAGCAGGGGCAGGTTGGGGCGGGTAAGGCACGTCACCACCGCGAAGGGCATCCCCACGGCCGCGCAGTCGTCCATGGCCTCGCACAGGCGCCGGAAGTGGCCGTCCTTGCCGCGGATGCGGTCGTGGATCGGCCCGGGGCCGTCGACGCTGAAGCCCAGGGCCACGAGGCCGGCATCCCGGGCCCGGGCGATGTCGTCGCGGCGCAGGGCGACGGCGTTGGTCAGCATCCCGGCGCGCAGGCCGGCATCCGCCGCGGCGGCGCAGATCGCGAGCCAGTCGGGCCGGGCCGTGGGCTCGCCGCCAGCGATGGTCAGCCAGCGGTTGCCCAGGGCCTTCAGATCGGCGAAGACGCCGGCGCACTCGTCGACGGAGAGTTCGTCCGGCCGGGCGCGCCCCGCGCGGGAGCCGCAGTGGCGACAGCGCAGGTTGCAGGCCAGGGTCGCCTCGAAAACGGCCCGGCGCGGCTGGTAGATCGCGGTATCCGTCATCTCGTCACCTCCCGGTTGCGCGCCATGCGATGGCCGACACGGCGATGATATCACGTCGAAGGGATTCGTGCCCGCCGAAGTCCAAATCCGCCGGCGCGGGCGGGTTCAGCGGTTCAGGCTCGGCCAGAGCTCCTCCGGAATCTCGGAGTCCTGCGCGCGCCTCGCGTATTCGACGAACTGCGGATCGGTTAGAGCCAGGGAAGCCAGCCGCGCCGTGACGCGAAGGTGATCCATGACCGTCACCTCGTCTCCCTTCTGGGCCTGGACATAGGTCTCCATGCTGCCCCACCACACGACCTCCCCGGTCTTCGTGGAGAACGCGCGAAGCGCCAAGCTCGAGTCTGCGAGGTAGAACGTGGGGGACTTCTCGCCGTAGTCGTCCCAGGGGTTGCTGCCGCCCATCACTCCAATGCCGGTGAAGAATGTCGTGCCGCCGGCGCCAGTCATGACGATGGCGGGAATAGAGGCCGGGAGGGAGACCGGGCTGGTTGACAGCAGCACGATGCCCACGACCGTGATCGGCAGCCCGAGAACGAAGCTCGTGACCGCACCGCGCCGGTAGTGCTTCATCCACGTCTCGTCGCGCAGCTGGATCGTGTTCGGATCCACGGCGTGCGACTCCCCGAAGACGATCACGTCGGCGTTCACGATCTTGCCGAGCTGCTGGATGATCTGCTCCTGGGACATGGAGTCGTCGTATGCCCCGGACTGCGTGCGCTCGATCTCCTGGACGATGCGGTCCAGCGAATCCCGATCCACGACATCGATGCGCTTGCGCAACAGCTCGATGGTGATGAGCTCGCTGAGAACGGCGCCCTTGGGGCCGGCGAATGTCAGAATCGCCACCCGCTGGTCCGGCACGAGCCTGAATTCGGACGTGCGCCGCGCCGAGGCGATCCCCTGGGCGACGTCATGACTGCATGAAATAGGCAGTACGAGAGCAGCAAGCAGCATCGCGAATCTGGCCGGGGCCGCATTCATGACCACACCTCCATGGCTTCAGCGTTCGACGAGCCTGAGCGTGACGTAGGGGGCCCGGTCGCTCGCGACCCCGACCGCTTCGATCCGCGCGTCCTCGACTCCGTGGGAGACAAGAAACGCCTTCACCGTCTCGGCTCGCCGCTTCGATCGCTCCAGATCGCGCCCGGGATTCCCGCGAGGCTTGGCCGATACCTCGATGCGCAGGCCTATCGACGGGGTCCGCACGAGAAATGCGGCCACCACCTCCAGTGCCGGCTTCGAATTCTCGCGCAAGGGCTGGTTCGGGCGGTCCCTGAACTGGAGTTCCCGGCGCAGTTCGATCCCATCGTTGTTCAGCGCCACAAGCGCGGCGCCGTTGTCCGGGCACCCGTCCTCGTCCTTCGAACCGTTGAGCGTCTCCATCTCGAGGGGGCACTCGTCCTGGGCGTCGGCGAGCCTGTCTCCGTCGTTGTCCAGGTCCGGGCAGCCGTCCTGATCCTCGTACCCGTCGATGTCCTCTGCGTCTTCCCGGCAGTCGTCCTCGGCGTCGGGGACGCCGTCGCCATCGCGATCCTCTGCCGCATCCGGGCAGCCGTCCGAATCGTCGGTGCCGTTCCTGTCCTCGGCCTCGAGTGGGCACTTGTCGCGCGTGTCCGGGATCTGGTCGCCGTCGTTGTCGGGATCCGGGCACCCGTCCTCGTCCTGGAAGCCGTCGCCGTCCTCGGCCTCGAGCGGGCATTCGTCGACCGTGTCCGGGACCTGGTCGCCGTCGTTGTCGGGATCCGGGCACCCGTCCTCGTCCTGGAAGCCGTCCTCGTCCTCCGGTTGGTCCGGGCAATCGTCTCTCCCGGCAACAGCAACGGCCGCGGGCCGCGGCCGGGTGAACCGACGGACCATCTGCCCGACCATGTCGCGGATCACCGTGTAGTCCGACACGACGGCTGTGTCCTCGAGATCATCCGGGGCCCTGCGCGCCGCCACCGTCGAAACGTCCGACCACACGATCTGCCCCGTCTTCGAATCGATGGCGCGGACGGCCAGGCCGACGAGGATGACGTGGTAGACATCCTCGCCCGGTGTGATCCGGTACCCGCCGAGCATGGTGAAGACCGATCCCTTGATGAGCAGGTCCGCTTTCAGCAGCTTGCCGATCCGACGGACTTTTTCGAGGTCGGAGAGATCAACGAACTCGTTCTCGATGAGCCCCTGCTCGCGGACCAGGTCCGCGACGCGGTTCCGCTCGACGAGGGTGATCCCGGACTGCGACAGCTCGTCGATCAAGGCGTTGGAAAACAGGATGACGTCCTGCTCCTTCAGCCCGCTCGACCGCGTGGAAACGTCGGTCACGTCGGCGACGTCGGCGGAGACGACGGTCGTCGCCTCGGTATAGCCGAAGTAGAGGATGGCCGCGGTCTTGTACTTGCCCGCGCCGACCGACGGGCGCACGTAGCTTTCGGAATCTATGTAATAGTAGCTCGTGGCGCACCCGATCAGAGCCGTGCCCAGGGCGCACGACAAGGCCGCCACGACCAACGCCACACTTCGACCTCGCATAGGCCCCTCCGTTGGGTGATCCTTCTCCGGGCTTCCGGCTTCAATCGCAGAAGGCGTGGCCCCAGTAGATCTGCTTGCGCATGTTGCGCCACAACTCGAAGACCCCGAGCCAGCCGATCCCGTCCCAGGCGAGATCGATCTCGCCGGCGAAGTTCTGGTCCTCCGAGAGCCGCACCTCCCGGGCCCGGGGAGCACCGTCAGCGTCCAACGCGGTGAGGAAGACCTGGGGCTGGCACGACTCCACCAGGCACTCGCTCGCGCCGTTGGCCCGGTCGCTGAGCCAGGCCACGGCCCACTCCGAGCCGCTCCAGGCGGGAACCGCGGCGGTCGTGTCGGTCGAGGTCCATGTCACGCGCTGCTCGTCGCCGATCGGGACACCCGCCGTGTCGAGCCTCAGCGAGCGGATCTCCAGGTCGGCACCCTTGCTCCGCCCGTAGGTCAGCAGGAACCCGTCGCTTCCCTCCGCCAGGCCGGGGCGCGTGCACAGGTTGCCCTCCGCGACGGGCAGGGGTTCCCCCAGCGGCGCTCCTGTCGCGTCGACAGCCTGGGAAAACACCCTCGTCCGATCGACCGACAGCCAGGCGAGCAGCAGCTGGTCGCCCGCCGCGGCCAGGGCCGGAGACAGGTCCGGTGCCGCCACGCCGTCATCCGAGATGGCATGCACCGCGCCTGGCTGGCCTTCGCCGTCGAGGGCGACCGCCTTTATCGATGACGAGGTCGTCCCCTGGTTCTGGGACCAGGCGACGAGGTAGCCGGACGTGGTGGCGACGATGATCGGCCGCCCGCTCGGGTTCTGGTCCACGGTGAGCCTGGTGGGCTCGGCGTCGCCCACGGGCAGCCCGGCCGCGGTCAGCTCGATGAAGGCCAGCTCCCGCTGGCAGGCGTCCTGGTCTTCCGCCTCGCAGCCCGCGTCCCAGCGGGTATCGAGCCAGGCCAGGCCGAACACCTCGCCGCGCGCC
>CAYZAI010000334.1:0-5714 GCA_964476305.1 uncultured Myxococcales bacterium | reverse complement strand
ACCCGCCCCGGGAATCGTCAGCCATCACCTGCAAGGTGAGTTGCGTGAAAAAGGAGAAAACAAGGGGGCATTTTGTGAAAATGCACGATGGGTCGGACGGGGGGCCATCGAGGACGGCCTCCCCCGTTCCTTCTCGCGCTGCCCGCCGGCTACAGCCCCCGCAGGAATTCGGGTTTGAGGTGGACGTCGCCCCCCCCGGCCAGCACGGCGTCTATGCCCGCCAGCATGCGCTCCTTGTCCTTGTTGAAGGTTCCGCCGACGGAAAGGTAGTTGGACGCGTGGTTGGCGCGGAAGATCACGCCATGGGCGTCGATGCCCGCCACCAGGCCCCGCAGTTCGGCCAGGAACTCGAGCGGGGTCAGCAGTCGCCAGTCGGGGTCGCCGAAGCGTTCGGCGTAGTTGTCCGTGCCCGGCTCGAGGATCAGGGTCAGGGCCGAGGCGAAGCGCGGGCGGACCTCGTTCACCAATCGCGCCGATTCCGCCGCGTGCCGGGCCGACAGCCGCGGCCCCCCCAGGCCCAGCACCAGGGTCACGGACAGCTTGATCTCCGCCGCCGTGGCCTTGGCGCACAGCTCGACCATCTCGTCGTGGGTCGCGCCCTTGCCGATGCGGGTCAGTACCTCGTCGTCGCCGGACTCGAACCCGACGTAGATCTGCTTGAGCCCCGCGGCCCGGAGAGCGGCCAGCTCGGCCACGGTCTTGCCTTCGAGGTTTTTGGGATGGGCGTAGGCACTGACCCGGCGCAGGGAGGGAAAGGCCCGGTCCAGGCGCTCCAGGATTTCGAGCAGCCGCGCCGTGGAGAGCGCCATGGCGTCGCCGTCGGCGAGGAAGACCTGGCGCACGTCGTTCCCCATGGCCTTTCCGGCCCAGTCGATCTCGGCCAGAAGCTCCTCCCGCCGCCGGGCACGGAAGCGCTTGGTCTTGTAGGTGAAGCAGAACGCGCAGCCGTCGTGGGAACAGCCGATGGTCGCCTGAAGGATCAGCGAGTTTGCCTCGGACGGTGGGCGGAACACGGGCTCTTCGTACCTGATCACGTGGGTTCTCCTGTCGGTCTTCCTTGCCCCGGCGGCAAGTCAGCGGCTATTCTGCGCGACGGACGGGGCCGTTGCAACAGGGACGCGGCATGAACAGAACGGGAATCAAGCGACAGGGAAGCGGCTTCCAGGGCGCGGTGGACCGCCTGCTCGCCCGCAACCTCGAGACGATCCTGGCGATCCCGGGGCGCAAGCTCTACAGGCGCTACGAGCGCGCCGCCCGCGACGTCTCCGGCACGCAGGCGGCGCTGCTGGCGGAAATCCTCGGCCGGTCGACGGACACGGTCTTCGGCCGCGAGCACGGCTTCGATCGCATCCGCGGCTACGACGAGTTCTGCCGCGCGGTCCCGCTGCGCGACTACGAGGGGCACCGGCCTTACGTGGACCGCCACGCCGCGGGCGAGGCCGACGTGTTGTTCCCCGGCAAGCCGATGATGTACACGCGCTCGAGCGGCACCACCGCCGAGTCCAAGCTGATCCCGATCACCGCGTACAACTTCGAGCGGGCCATCAGGAACCGCGGCAAGCTCTGGCTCTACGGGCTGATGCGTGCCTACCCCGGCATCTACCGTGGCCGGAGCTACTCCGTGGTCTCCCCCGCGGAGGAGGGCCGCACCGCGGACGGCACGCCCTTCGGCTCCCTGTCCGGGGTGATGCGCCAGAACATCCCCGGCTTCATGCACCTGACGCACGCCGCGCCCTGGGAGACGACGCTCATCGCGGACTACGAGAGCCGCACCTACTGCCAGTTGCGCTTCGGCGTGCCCAGCGACGTGACCGTCGTGCTCACGGGCAATCCGGCCACGGTGCTGAACTTCGTCTCCCGCGCCGACGCCTGGAAGGAGCGGCTGATCCGCGACATCCACGACGGCACCCTCGATCCCGGGCTCGATATCGAGCCGGACCGGCGGGCGCTGCTGGAGTCCCGGTTCGAGCCGGCCCCCGGCCGCGCCAGGGAGCTTTCGCTCGCCGCGGAGCGGGCCGGCGGCACCCTCAGGCCCGCGGACTACTGGCCCAGGCTCGGCCTGGTGCACACCTGGACCCAGGGCAACTGCGCGCTGATGCTGCCCAAGATCCGGCCCTGGCTCCGGGAGGGCACGCCGATCCTCGACTTCGGGTACATCGCCAGCGAGGTGATGGCCACGGACCTCGTCGATCCCGCGACCCAGGGCTCCCTGCTCCAGGTCGAGCACGCGTTCTACGAGTTCGGCCCCTTCGAGGACGGGGATCCTTCCGATCCTCACCGGCGGCTGCGGCTGGCCCACGAGCTGGAGGTCGGCCGGCGCTATTTCGTCTACGTCACCACGCTCTCGGGCCTCTACCGCTACGACATGAACGACGTGGTCGAGGTCGTCGACCGCTTCCACGACGCGCCTGTGATCCGCTTCCTGTTCAAGGGCAAGGGCATCACCAACCTCCAGGGCGAGAAGCTCTCCGAGCAGCAGCTGATCGAGGCCGTGGGCCTGGGCGCCACCCGCGCGGGCCTGGAACACGACTTCTTCGTGGGCTTCGCCGACGCCGGGCGGGGAGGGTACTCACTGTACATCGAGCTGACGGGCGCGGCGACCCGCGAGGACCGTGGGCGCCTGGCCGCGGCCGTGGACCGGGCCCTTGGCGAGGTCAACGTCGAGTACCAGGCCAAGCGGGCCTCCGACCGCCTGAAGCCCCTCGAGGTCGTTCCGCTCAGGCGCGACTCCTTCGCCGAGTACAGGAAGCTCCGCCTGGCCGAGGGCGCCCACGAGGGGCAGCTCAAGTGGCTCCACCTCTCGGCCACTGCGGTCACCCGCGAGCGGATGCGAAAGCTCGTGGAGGAAGACTGATCTTCCGAATCCGCAACAACCAGTCCGGGACGCCCTTGTGCTCGCGGCCCGGATGCTCTACATTTATGTAGAAAGGAGGTGAGCGGATGACCGACACACAGATATCGGCGTTTGTTTCCGAGTCCACTCGGCGCAAAATCGATCGTTATGCCGAGGCCCATGGAGTGAAGAAGAGCCATCTGGTCGAGGAAGCGCTGCTCCACCACCTGCTGGCCCTGTGCGAACTTCCGGCGGATTTGGTGATTCCGCCACGGTTGACTGTGTCGGTGAAGTCCTTCGATACCGTGGTCGGGGCGATCGACAAGCCGCGCAGGCCCACCCGGGCCATGCGCGCCCTGCTGGCGGGCGAACCCGTTGACCCGCCGTCCTGAGCCGCCGCCGGATTTCACCGTCCGCAGGCTCGGACCGACGGACGACCGCGATGCCTTCGAGTCGGGGGATGTCGACCTCGATCGCTTCTTCCACCGGTTCGCGGGACAGAACCAGTTCCGTTACCACATCGGGACGACGTACGTCGCTGTCGACGCCGAGGGAGCCATCGCCGGGTTTGCGACCGTGACCGCCTCCGAGGTCGCATCGGAAACGATATCCATCGTGCGGCGCAAGCGGTTGCCGCACTATCCCCTGCCGGTCCTGCGCCTGGCCCGACTCGCCGTCGACCGGCGGGTCGTTGGCCAGGGAATCGGCGGTCTCCTGCTGCGGGCGGTCTTCGCACTGGCGCGGCAGATGGCGACCGAAGTCGGCTGTGTCGGGGTGGTCGTCGATGCCAAACCCGGCGCGGTGCCTTTCTACGAGAAGCTGGGGTTCCTGCTGCTCGAAACGCTGGCCGGAGAGCTCGGGGACAGGCCGCAGCCGCTGCCGATGTTCCTCGAGTTGGGCCAGCTGCCCAGGAACCGGTAGTACCCGCGAGCGGATGCGAAAGCTCGTGGAGGAAGGGGCCCTTCCCGGATTGAGGGGTCAGTTCCAAGGACCGGAAGCTACGGACCGGAAACTACTTCCCGATGCCCATCACGTCGGTGCCCACGGCCTGGAGCAGGTCGAGGAGGGTGGTGCTGACCGCGATGCGCTTGGCCACGGCGTTGGCCTCGGCCATGATCCGGCGTGAGCCTCAGTCGCTTCCGGCGAACAGCGGAGCCACGGCGTCGATGATGTCCTGCGCCAGATCCACGGCCTTGCCTGCGTCGTCGACGGTGACGCGGGCGACACCGCCGTAGTCCCCCGTCTCGCGCATTTCCATGAGGAAGTCGTAGGCGATTCCCAGGGTCTCCGGCCATCGCCCGGTCCTGACGAGATCGCGGTGCACCGCCGCGCGAAGCGCTGAGTGCTTCTTGAAGTCCTGGCCCTCGAGAGCGAAAAGCGCGGTCACGGCGTGGAACGCGGCATAGAAGGCGCGGGATGCCGCGGAATCCGGGTCGTCGAGGCAGACCTGTCGCGCCGTTCGGAGAGTGGTCGACGCGCGTTGCCACTGCTCGGTCGCGAATCCCATCAGATCCTCAGCCCCTCGTCCCGAGCCGCCCGGACCATCGGGCAGTCGTCGACCTCGAAATCGCGGGCGTCGATGGGCTTGGGGCTGATGCGGCGGTCCAGTTCGGCACTCAACTCCCGCAGTGCAACCAGATTGGCGAGGAGGTCGTCTGCATAGCGGATGGGACCATCCAGGAGCACGAGCACGTCCACGTCGCTGTCGTCATTGGCGGTTCCATTCGCCTCGGAGCCGAACAACACGACGCCGCGCATGCGACGACCGTGGGCGGTTCGCAGGGCACGCTCAATCCGGCGCAGGATCCCGATTCGATCCGGGTTCATGGATCGAAGATAGCATCGCACGACCGAGTCGTCCACGGACCGGAAGCTACTTCCCGATCCCCATCACGTCGGTGCCCACGGCCTGGAGCAGGTCGAGGAGGGTGGTGCTGACGGCGATGCGCTTGGCGATCGCGTTGGCCTCGGCCATGATCCGGCGCGATCTGGCGTCGGTCACCTCGAGGGACGTGCCGGTGCCGGCCTCGTACGAGGCCTGGGTCAAGGTCAGGGCCTCGCCCGCCAGGGCCAGCTGCTTCTCGGCGATGTCGACCTCGTCCACCGCGGACAAGTAGTTGCGGTGGGCCTCGCGGACCTGGCGCGTCGCGGTCTGGGCCTCCTGGTCGCGCTGGAGCTGGGCCTGCATCAGCGCCGCGCGCTTGTAGTCGAGATCGCCGTAGCGGAAGTGGTTGTAGATCGGCACCGAGAGCGTGAACACCAGGGCCCAGCGCGAGCGATCCTGGGAGCCCAGGTCGCCGGGCTTGGTGAACTGGTAGTCGAGACCCCAGCCCACGTCGAGGGTCGGCAGGAACTGCATCCAGGAGGCGTCCAGCTGCTTCGAGGCCAGCTCCACGAGAGCCTGCTTGGCCGCCAGGTCGCTGCGCCCGCTGACCGCGCGCCGCTCCAGCTCGTCCCGGGCCTCGGTCGGGGCGGCGATGGCCGCAGGCTCCGCGGGCAGGGGCAGGCCGTCCGCGTCCGTCAGCCAGCCCAGCATGTCCCGCAGGTTGTCGTGCTCCTTGTGGGCCTCGAGCAGGGCCTGGTGGGCCACGGCCAGGTCGGTCTCGGCCCGGATCACGTCGATGCGCAGGCCGACCTCGGCATTGAGGCGCGCCTGGGCGATCTGCAGGTGGTGGGCCGCGGAGTTCACCGCGTCCTCGCGCATGGTGATCAGCGCCCGCAGGCCGAGGGCGCCGTAGTAGGCCTTGGCCGCTGCCAGCAGCAGCTGCCGGCGGGCGTCCTCGATCGACAGCTCGGCCACCTCGACGCCCTTGCGCGCGACCCCGACGGTGTACCAGTTCTGCACGTTGATGAGGGGCATCCCCAACTGCAGGGAGCCCTT
>CAYZAI010000333.1:0-5718 GCA_964476305.1 uncultured Myxococcales bacterium | reverse complement strand
GGTCTGCAACGGCCTGGACGACGACTGCGACGGGCTGATCGACGAAGACCCGCTCAATCCGGCCCAGAAGCTGACGAACGGCGAGTGCTGGTGGCCGCTGATCAATACCGCCAGCCCCGGCGTCTGCCAGCCCGGCGTGCTGCGCTGCTTCGGTGCAGGCGGCACCGAGAACTGGATCTGCCAGGGGGCCACGGGACCCCAGGTCGAGGACTGCGACGGCCTGGACGACAGCTGCAACGGCCAGACGGACGAGAACGTCTTCGAATCCTGCGGCGGGTGCGATCCCGCCATGTATCCGGGATTCGACTGCCCGCTGGGACCGGTGGCCGGGCGCTGCCGTCTGGGCACCCGCCAGTGCGATCCGCTGGGCACCGGCCAGTGGCTGGCCTGCCAGGGCGACCAGGGCCCGATCGCCGAGCTCTGCAACAATGTCGACGACGATTGCAACGGTCTGACGGACGACGACGTCTCCCCGGTCACCGACCCGCGCCTCGGCCAGCCCTGCCCGGGAAAGGTCGGCGCCTGCGCCGGGACGACCATCTGCGACTCGGGCGAGATCGTGTGCTCCAACGACTTGAGTCCCGGCACGAACGCGGAGGAGTGCAACAACGTCGACGACGACTGCGACGGGTACACCGACGAGGGGCTGCTCCGGGACTGCGGCGGTGCCGACCCGTTCGGCTGTGATCCGAACTACTTCACCCTCGGGGCCTGCCCGGAAGGTCGCAACCAGCCCCTGTGCCGGGCCTCCGTACAGACCTGCAAGGCCGGCCAGTGGGGATCGGGAAACCCCTGGACCGCCGGCACCTGCCAGGGCAGCGTGGAGGCCGAGTGCGCCTGGGACGGGACCTGCGACGGCTGCGACGGCGTGGACAACGACTGCGACGGCCGGACCGACGAGAACTACACCAGCAGCGGCACCTGCGGGCCGTGCAACAACGGGACCTACATCTGCCTGAACGGCATCGAGCAGTGCTCGGGCGGGCAGGTGCCGACGCCCGAGGTCTGCGACGGGGTGGACAACAACTGTGACAGCCAGACCGACGAGGGCCTGATGCAGGCCTGCGGCGGGTGCACGGGTTTCCCGCAGTGCACGGCCAATCCGAGCGAGGGCGTCTGCCAGACGGGCAAGCAGGACTGCGACCCGGTGCTCTCCAGCCCGGGCAACCCGGTCTACGGCGCCTGCCAGGGCAGCACCAACCCGATCCCCGAGATCTGCGACGACCTGGACAACGACTGCGACGGCCAGACCGACGAGGGCCTGACCGCGCCGGCCGGGACGTGCATCGCCGCGTGCCCCGGGGTCAAGACGCCGATCTGCCTGGGCGCAACGGGCTGGGACTGCACCTACGACTGCGGGACGAGCCCCGGCCAGGTCGAATGCGACGGCCAGGGCAACCCGATGCCCGTCGAGACCATCTGCGACGGGTTCGACAACAACTGCGACGGCGATACCGACGAAAACTTCGACGTCAACTACGATGTCGACAACTGCGGCGCTTGCGGCAACGACTGCGCCACCATGGGCAGCCTGTGGCCCCAGAGCTCGGTGCCGGCGCACGTGAACCAGTTCGGCTGCGTGGGCGGGAGCTGCGTGATCATCTCCTGCGCCGGCGGGTACTGGGACAACGGCGCCAACGCCTGGGCGGACTGCGACATCGGGCCCTGCACGCAGTCGAACGGCGGGGTCGAGACGTGCGACGATGTCGACAACGATTGCGACGGCCAGACCGACGAGAACGTGGGCGGGGTCGAGGTCTGCAACAACGTCGATGACGACTGCGACGGGTTCACGGACGACAACCTGACCCTGCCGCCGAGCGCCTGCAAGACCCTGGGAGAGTGCACCGGGATCGCCGACGTGGCCGCCTGCGTCGGCTCCACGTCGACGTGGGACTGCAACTACGACCTGCTCAACGCGGCGCCGTACAACCGCTCGATCCAGCTCGCGGGGGGCGTGCCGGTGGCCCAGGAGTCGCTGTGCGACGGGCTGGACAACGACTGCGACGGGTGGACCGACGAGGCGTTCCCGACCCTGGGCCAGGCCTGCGACAACGGCGGCACCGGCGCGTGCTACGCATCGGGCGTGCTCAAGTGCAACACGGCGATGACCGGGACCGCGTGCTGCAGCACGTCGAACCCGGGGGCGGTGTGCCTGGCGGGCAACGTGGTCGGTCCGATCACCGGCAGCGTGGAGCTGTGCGACGCCATCGACAACAACTGCAACGGGACCACGGACGAGGGCGCGGTGGTGGACCAGTACTTCACCATCTCGGGCTCGGGCTGGTCTTTCGAGATCTTCGCCCACGAGGCGTCGCGGCCGGACGCCGAAACCTACAACGGGACGAACTGGACGGCGGGCGGCACGAAGGGCACAGCGGCGTGCTCGAAGCCCTCGAAGATCCCGTGGTCGATGGTGGACAAGACCGAGGCCGAGGCGGCGTGCTGGAAGCTCAACCCGTCCGGGACCTACGAGGTGGACGGCTGGGACATCTGCTCGGCGGCGCAGTGGCAGCGCGCCTGCCAGTACGGGGGCGGGGTCTCAACGGCCTACCCCTACGGCAACACGTACGTCACCACGACCTGCAACGGCCACGACTACAACTCCGGATGGGACCACGCCGTGGGCACGGGGTACGCCTCGGCGTGCTACGCGGAGTGGGGCGCCACGGATCTGTGGGACATGTCGGGCAACATGGAGGAGTGGACGAGCACCGAGCGCGTGGTGGGCAGCGACACGCTGTACCAGATCCGCGGCGGCTCGTACAACGACCTGGGCGGCGGCATGACGTGCAGCTTCGACTTCTGGGCGGCCGAGGAGGACTTCCGCATGCCGAACCTGGGCTTCCGCTGCTGCCGCGGCGACGATCCCGCGTAACCCTGCCTGCTACGACCGGTACCGGACAATCGGCGATTCCGCGATCTTCGTGGAGTGAGCCAGCAGCGGCAGGATCCCCCGCAGGTCCTTCTCCCGAACCTCCTCTGCGCAGGCCCGCCGCAGTTCCTCGCTCTTGCAGTTGAACGCGATCGAGAGGCCCGCCTCCCGGGCGATCCACAGGTCGTTCGAGTTGTCGCCGACGAACGCCGCCCGGTCGGGGCCGATGCCCTCGCGCCGGCACAGCTCCCGCAAACCGGCGGCCTTGTGCTCGAGGTCGAAGGGCGTGGGGGTGCCGCCTTCGATACGACCGTCGGCGGCGAACGCGATGCGGTTGATCAGCACGTGGTCGAAGCGTTGCGTCGGAAACAGGCGGTGGAGCACGATGTCGAGGCTGCCCGAGATCACGGCCAGGCGATGACCCCGGCGGCGCAGCTCGTCCAGGGTCTCCCGGGCCCCGGTCATCGGGCGCAGCCCGTCGAGCACCCCCAGGATCGCGGGCCGCGTGGCGCCGGCCCGGTCGAGCAGTTCGAGGTCCGTCTCGAACCAGCGGGCGTAGGAGATGCGCCCCGCGAAGTAGTCGTCTCGTGCCCGGCGACGGGCCGCGGCGTCGGTCGCGAAGCTCTCGTGCAGCGTCTTCCAGATGAAGATCGTGTCGTTGACGAGGGTGCCGTCCAGGTCGAAGCAGACCAGGGGAAAGCGCAGCGGGCCGCTCATGGTGCGAGCCTTGGTCCCAGGAAGTTCTCGATGCTCAGCGACAGGAGATCCGGGTACTCGAGGGGCAGGAAGTGGGTGGCCCCGCGCACCTCGAGGTATTCCGCGTCCGGCAGGGCGCGGGCCATCTCTTCCACGCGCGCCGGACGCACCAGCCGGTCCCGCTCACCGGCGATGGCCAGGATAGGGAGCGTCATCCCGGGCCGCGAGTCGGAGGCGTCATGGGCCGCGGCGGCTTCCACGTAGCGGCGGTAGGTGACGGGATCGAGCCCGGTGAAGTCGTGGACCACCGCATCGAAGAGCAGGTCGTCGGCCAGGGGGTCCACCAGTCCCAGGCGCTTGGCCCAGCGGGTGGGCCGTTCGATGCGGCGCAGCATGGCTCGCAGGCGCTCGATGCGGTCGATGCGCTCGGTGAGCCAGCCCACGGCCTCGGGTACGGCAGAGCGCAGGCCCAGGGCCGCGGCGATCGGCTCGTCCTCCACGTCGTCGACGAACGGATGGCCGTCCACGCCGCAGATCGAGATCAGCGCCTCGGCCCGGCCCGGGAAGAGCCGGAGGAACTCGGCGGCCACCTGGGTGCCCAGGGACCAGCCGACCAGCACCACCGATCCGGCGCCGGCGGCTTCGAGCACGGTGGCCTGGTGCCCGGCGAGGGTGGCGATGTCGACCTGCGGCCCGGGGTCCGTCGGTACGCCGGCCGCGAGTCCGGGGTAGTCCCAGACCACGATGCGAAAGCGGGGGCGCAGCGAGCGGATCAGCCCGGCCCAGATCAGCCAGGAGCCTCCGAGGCCGCCGGCCAGGACCAGGGTGCGCGGCCCGGCGCCGGGATCGGCGACGATCCGGTAGATCAGTCGGGCTCCATTGGCCCCCTGGCAGGTTCGCGCTCTCACGATGGATTCGCTTCTTCCTGGCGCAAGTGACCACAACTCGAGGGCCTGGGTCAATGGGCCTTTGGCGCCGCTCGGCAGCCGGACAGGCGTCACCAGGGACGCGTGAGCGATTCCCCCCAAAAAAAACAATCGCCCGGTTGTTGACAAGCCGCTTGCGGTGACTACTATCCCCCGGCGAGCACTCGGGCAGTTCGAGTGCTCAGAAACAGCAACAACCTGAAAACCTTTGGGAAAACAGGTTTTCTAACCACCAGGGAGGTCAGTCATGGCGATTCGTCCGCTGCACGATCGGGTGCTTGTAAAGAGGCTGGAGTCCGAGGAAAAGACCAAGGGCGGCATCATCATCCCGGACACCGCCAAGGAAAAGCCCCTCGAGGGCAAGGTCGTGGCCGTGGGCCCGGGGAAGCGAGATGAGAACGGCAAGCTCCAGGCCCTCGACGTCAAGAAGAACGACAAGATCCTCTTCGGCAAGTATGCCGGAACCGAGATCAAGATCGACGGTGACGAGGTGGTGATCCTCCGCGAGGACGACATCCTGGCCGTGATCGAGTAGGGCGCAGGCGCGAACCGACAACCACTGGCGGCGGCCACGTCCGCCGACAAGGAGCGAGGAGAACGAGATGTCAGCCAAGGAAATCCTGTTCAGCGAGAGCGCGCGGTCCAAGATCCTGAAGGGCGTCAACACCCTGGCCGAGGCCGTGAAGGTCACCCTCGGGCCCAAGGGGCGCAACGTCGTGATCGAGAAGTCGTTCGGCGGCCCCTCTGTCACGAAGGACGGCGTGACCGTGGCCAAGGAGATCGAACTCGAGAACAAGTTCGAGAACATGGGCGCCCAGATGGTCAAGGAGGTCGCCTCCAAGACTTCCGACATCGCTGGCGACGGCACGACCACCGCGACGGTTCTGGCCCAGATCATGTACCGCGAGGGCTCCAAGCTGGTGACCGCGGGCCACAACCCGATGTCGATCAAGCGCGGCATGGAGAAGGCCACCGTGGCCGTGGTCGAGAAGCTCGAGAAGATGAGCAAGAAGGTCAAGGATCGCTCCGAGATCAGCCAGGTGGGCACGATCTCCGCGAACGGCGACCTCACCATCGGCGAGATGATCGCCGAGGCGATGGAGAAGGTCGGCAAGGAGGGCGTGATCACGGTCGAGGAGGCCAAGTCCATGGAGTCCACCATGGAAGTGGTCGAGGGCATGCAGTTCGACCGCGGCTACCTCTCCCCCTACTTCGTCACCG
>CAYZAI010000332.1:0-5746 GCA_964476305.1 uncultured Myxococcales bacterium | reverse complement strand
TCCGACGGCGACTCCGACGGCGATTCCGACGGCGATTCGGACGGCGACTCGGACGCCGACGGCGACGGGGACGCGGACTGCCCGGCCCAGGAGCTGGGCGCGGCGCTCGGCGTCGAGACGCTGATGATCGGCGGCTCGATGACCGCGGAATCGTTCGAGGCCGCTAGCCCTTCCTTGCGCTACCAGTACCTCGCCGGCGACGTGCCCGAGGACGGCCCCTGCGACTCCTGCGCCTCGGGCTGCTCGGTCCACGGCGTGTCCTGCGCCGGGGGCGGGTGCCCGTGGTGGGGCTGCTGGCAATGGGATCAGCTGCCCCCCGGCCAGTTCGTCATCGACTTCGTGGAGCAGACCGATGACCTGGGCGGCGTGCCGATGATCACCACCTACATCTGGTACTCCGTGGCCGGTGACGTGGAGGGCGAGGCCGAGATCGCGGCGCTCCAGGACGGCCCGGCGGTGACCGCCTACCTGGCCGACCTGCGCTTCCTGCTGGGCCTGCTCGCGGACCTCGACGTGCCCGTGATCCTCCATTTCGAGCCGGACCTCTGGGGCTACGGGCACCAGGTGGACGACGACCCGTCCCAGATCCCGGTGGCCCTGGCCGCCGCGGCCGAGCCCGTGTGCGCGGACCTGCCGGACACCCTCGCCGGGTTCGCCCGCTGCCTGCTGGAGTTGGCCCGGGAGCTGGCGCCGAACGTGCTCGCGGGCTTCCACGCCTCGGCCTGGGGCGCCGGCGCGGACGCGCTGATCAACGACGATCCCGGTTTCGACCTCGCCGGCCACGCGGCGCAGACCGCGGACTACATGACCGCCCTGGGCGCGGACGAAGCCGACTTGATCGTGGTCGAGATGAGCGATCGCGACGCGGGGTACAACGATCGCTGGTGGGACGCGAACGACGAGACCCTGCCCGACTTCGAGCAGGCCCTGGCCTGGGCCGCGGCCCTGGGCGACGGCCTGGGGCTCGCGCCCCTGTGGTGGCAGGTGCCCTATGGCCACATGGGCCTGCCCGACGTCTGCGACCAGTACCAGGACAACCGCCTCGACTACGTCTTCGACCACCCCGGTGCGTTCGCGGACGGCGGCGCCATCGGCATCGCTTTTGGCGCGGGCGCCGGGTGCATGACGACCGCCGAGAGTGACGACGGGCACTTCATCGAGCGCGCCGCGGCCTACGCCGCCGCGGGCGGCCCGCCCCTGTGCGGCTCCCGCGGCCGCCCGTGAGCGCCGGGGAGCGCCGGCAGTTGACTCGCCCCCGCGGTTGTTGCCATAGTCCGCAGCCATGAAGCGCGGTGCAACGGCCCTGGCCCTGGCGGCGACCCTCGCGGCAGGCGTCGCGCCGGCCGAGGTCAGGATCGACTGGGGCGCCTTCGTCGAGAACGACCTTCGCCTCGCCGTGGACCGGGTGGACGAGCCCGGCTTCGACCGCAACCTCTCCACCGTGGGCCTCGATCTGCAGGCCGATCTCGTTCCGGATTCGCTGCGGTTCGTGGGCGATCTGCGCTTCGTCTGGACCAACTCCACGGGGGACCTGTGGTTCGAGGAGCTCTCGAGCCGCAACGCGGCCAACCCCTGGTACCTCGAGAGCAGCGCGGCCTACATCGACGTGGTGGGCCTGCTGCCCGACCTCGACCTTCGGATCGGCCGCCAGATCGTGCAGTGGGGAGCCGCGGACGCGTTCAACCCGACCAACAACCTGAACGCCCTCGATCTCGAGGACCCGCTCATGTTCGGCGAGACCCAGGCCAACCAGATGATCCGCGTCGACTGGAACCCGGGCGCCGGGAACTTCATTTTCTCGGCGGTCTGGGTCCCGGTGTTCCAGCCCGCCCTGCTGCCGGCGTCGGCGCGGCTGGTGATCGCCGATCCCTCGGCCGAGTTCCCCTTCGCCAGGCCCTCGGATCGCCTGCGCGCCGAGCGCCTGCGCAACATCTGGCTTCGAAGCCCGGAGTACTACGAGGTGGCCCGGCCCGACGTGCGCGCCGACATGCCGGAGTTCAGCCTGGCGAACTCCCAGGCGGGCCTGCGCGTGCAGTGGCTGACCGGGCTCTTCGACATGTCCTTGTCGTACTACCGTGGCCGCGACAGCATGCCGGTCACGAAGACGAGTGCGTCCTCCACCTATTCCACGGGGCAGTTCACCGAGAACGGCACTCCGATCCTGGGCGTCGCCACCGAGGTGACGCTGGTCTACCCGGAGAAACAGGTGCTGGGCTTCGACCTCACGGGCCAGCTGCCGTTCCTCGACAACGCGGGCCTGTGGTTCGAGGGCGCGATGGTGTTCCCCGAGCGAGTCGAGATGTCCTTCGACATCACGCGCGTCGCCCCAGGTGCAGAGGTGCTGGTGGGGCCCACCGTCGAGCCCACGCCCTTCCTCAAGTGGGTCGCGGGCATGGACTACTCGATAAACGAGTACCTGTTCGTCACGGGACAGTTCGTCCACGGTTTCCCGGACGAGTTCGGCGTCCACGCCCTGCACGACTACTGGGTCGCCGGCGGCGACGTGAAGCTCTGGCAGGACCGGTTCCTCTTCCGCCTGTTCGTCATCGGCCAGGTGCCGTACGAGGACGATGACCTGCCCCTCGACGAGGACGGCGACGGCCGGGTGGAGTCCTTCGCCCGGGGCGCCACCGACGACGGCACCATCGCCGGCTACGCCATCAACCCCTCGATCACCGTGCGGCCGATGGACGGCCTCGAGCTGGTGCTGGGCAGCTACCTGCTGATGGGCCACGCCGAGTCCAAGCTCGGCATGGACGGCGCCGGCCCGTCCCTGGCCTACCTCCGTGCACGGGCTTCCTTCTAGGTCGCCGAACCCGTGGCGGGTGGCAGCGGGCCATGATAGGATTCCCGCCATGATCCGGGGAGTGACCATCACCTGCTTCTTCGCGATCCTGGCCGCCGGGTGCCAGGAGCCCATGGAATCCATCAGCCAGGTGACCAAGTTCCGCGTGCTGGCCGTCCAGACCGATCCGCCCGAGGCCAACCCCGGCGAGAGCGTGGCCCTGCGGGTGCTGGTCGCGGATCCCGACCCGGACCCGGCCGTGCCCAAGACCGGCCCGCCCCACCGACGGATCACCGCGGTGGGCATGGCGGTCTCGGGCCTGCTCACTCCCAGCTCGGCCGAGGTCGAGGAGCCGGACCTGGTCTGGCCCCCGTTCGCGGCCTCGGCCGGCGCCGACGGCGTGATCGACGTGGCCGTTCTCGGCGTGCCGCCGGACGCCGCGGAGCTGCTCACGGACGAGGAGCCCGTGCTGACGGCCACGGCCGTGCTGCTGGTCTGCGCCGGGGGCGACGACAGCGTCCAGGACGCGCTGATCCAGTCCCTGCTGGCCGCGGGCCAGGACAGCGGGCTCGACGATCCGGGGGATCTCGCCGACGTCTGCACCACGGCCGGGGCGGACGAGGGCATCGTCGCGTTCAAGACGTTCCGGATCACAGCCCGCCCGCCGGGGGACGGGAACCGGAACACCAACCCTGGTATCGAGGGAATCACGTTCGACGAAGGGGATTTTCTCGGACCCGACGACGACCCGGTCTTCCAGTGCACCGGCTCGGACGGGTGCCGCGAGGGCGTGCCCCTCGAAGCGTACATCACGCCGGAGAGCTTCCAGACCTACGAGCAGGTCGTGTTCGGCGAGGTCGAGGTCACCGACGAGCGCCTCTACGTCTCCTGGTTCACCACGGGCGGCGGCTTCACCAGCGACCGGTCCGGCAACGACGGCACGGCCGAGGATCCGTTCGAGAACGAGTGGCTGCCGCCCCGCGACGGAGGCCGGTTCCAGCTGTGGGTCGTGGCCCACGACCTCCGCGGCGGCGTGAGCTGGGTGCAACACGAGATCGAGGCGCTGGCACCGTGAGCGCCACGAGGGAGGTTCCCGCCATGAGCAGGCTGATCCCGATCCTGTTGCTGACCGCGTTCGCGGCCTCCGTCGGCTGCGAGCCCCCGCCGGCCCCGCCGCCCGCGCCACCGGCGAAGTGCGAGTGCCCGCCGGCCCCGGCCCCCGCCGCGGACTGCGCGGACCTGGCCACCGAGCTCGAGGCCTGCCGGGCGCGGCTCAGGAAATGCGAGCAGGATCCGTTCAAGGGGGGCAAGTACCTGACCGGTGACGAGCCCCAGGCGGAAAAACCGGCCCCCTGATCCCGCGCCGGCTCACGCCAGGGCGGGCCCTTTTGCACCCCTCGAGTCGAGCACCCGCCGGAGGGCCGCCTCGGCTTCGTCGTCGCCGTAGCGCTGGAGGAGCCGCTCGAAGGCCGCGCGCTGGGAGGACACCTCGTCCGCGGCGGCGATGCGACTGAGCGCGAAAACGAGGTACTGGTTCATCGACACGCCCTCGCTCTTCGCGCGCTCGGCGAGGTGGTCGTGCAGGCTGTCCGGAACACGCAATGTCAGTCTCGCCATCTTCTTCACTCCTCGCCGAGCTCGGCCAGCAGCCCGGCCGGCTTCCAGAGGGAGAACCCCAGCGCCGCCGAGGCCTGCTCGAAATGCCTGGTGTTCGACGTTACCAGTCCGGCACGGGCGTTCATCACGCAGTCGATGACGAAATCGTCGGAAGGATCGGGCGAGGACGGACGGTAGCTGAACACCACGGGAACGAACTCGGCCCGCGCGAGCAGCGCCTGCAGCGCCCTGGACCGCTCTCCCGCCGTCTCGCCGCTCCCGTGTCGCAGCAGCACGGCCTCGTACTCGAAGGCGAGGGCCGTGGACACGCACGGGACGAACTTCCGATCGACCCAGGCGTCGATCACGCGACCGCAGGTTCCCTTCCTGCTCAGGCCCTCGACCAGGACGTTGGTGTCGACCACCACGCGCATGATGTCACTATGACTATTATATGACATCATGTCAACTTCGGCTCGTTCTTTCCCCCGGCCTGCCCCGGCCAGGGACCCAGGCGACTCCAGGGACGCCAGGCCGAAGAAGGCCGCTTGTCGTGCCGCGACCGCGATTCCCGTTTCCCCGCTTCAGTGATCCCGTTGCCGCATCCTGGCCCGGGTCATCCGTTCCCTGAGCCCACCTTCCAGGACGAAGTCGCGCTCGAGTCGCCTGATCTGCCGGTCCAGCAGAACGCTGGCCACCTTGATCAGGCCGAGAATCGCGTTAGCGGAAATGGACGGGTCCGGGTGCTCGACGGCCTTCCTGAACGTGTTGTAGTTCGCCCCCGGCGTGCGGACGAGTTCCGAGAGCCGCCTGGAATAGGGGTGGTTCCTGTGCCATTCCTCGATGCCTCGGACCCTCAGGAAGTCGCGGTAGTCCTCGAGCAGTTCCTCGAGGCTGGCCCGGGCGACATTGGTCAGCTTGATTTCCGTTTCCTTCGAAGTGCCCGAGGCCATGCTGGCCTCGATGATGTTCTGCTTGCCCGAGCGCGCGGCCTGCACCATCTGATCTACCGTGCGGTCCCGGGGATGGAAGCAGCGTGCGCAGAAACGGACCGTGGCGTCGTAGACCACCGTCGCCCGCTGGTACGAAAGCAGGGCCCGATAGCCACCATGGGGTGGGATGAAGCAGTCGCCGCAAGAGGGGTTCGTTTGTCGTGTCATGTCGATGGACCGGTTCTCCTTTTTTCAGGACCTTCCAAGGTTGATATCGGCCGTTTCGCGGAAAGGTTTCCTCATGAAGAGAATCGACAGGGTCCTCCATCGTCGTTGCAGTCCCTGGAGTCCTTGCAGTCCCTGAGGTCTGGGGTCTGGGCGGGTGGGGGTGTCAGCACTTCTTTCCTTCTCGCGCCTCCCCGGCTACAGCCAG
>CAYZAI010000331.1:5542-5749 GCA_964476305.1 uncultured Myxococcales bacterium | reverse complement strand
TGCCCGAATGTCCTGCGCGGCGGCGTTGGCGCCCTGATCTTTCACAAGGCGTCGCTGCGCACCCGCTGCTCGTTCGAGGTCGGCTTCCGTCAGCTCGGCGGAAGCGCGGTCTACATCACCGACAAGGAGATCGAACTCGGCAAGCGCGAGTCGATCCACGACGTGGCCAAGGTGATGTCCCGGTACTTTGCCGTTATCTGCATCCGC
>CAYZAI010000331.1:0-5532 GCA_964476305.1 uncultured Myxococcales bacterium | reverse complement strand
TACTGGGTCAACCAGATGGGGCCGAACAAGATGAGCCGCTACTTCGCGGCGATCTGCATCCGCACCTTCTCACACGACCACGTGATGGAGCTGGCGCGCCACGCCCAAGTCCCCGTGGTCAACATGCTCACAGACCTCCTGCACCCCTGCCAGCTGATGGGGGACATGCAGACGATCCTCGAGCACAAGGGCACCCTCGACGGGCTGACCGTGGCCTACCTCGGCGACGGCAACAACCTGACCAACTCCTGGATGCGGATGGCCCAGCGCATCCCGATGCAGCTCAAGATCGGAACCTCGCCGGACACCCTGCCCGACGCCGGGATCCTCGAGGAGACCAGGAAGGCCGGGATTTCCGACGTGAGCGTGCACCACGACCCGGTGGACGCGGTGCGGGGCGCGGACGTGGTCTACACCGATGTCTGGGCGTCGATGGGACAGAAGGACAAGGCCGAGGCCAAGGCCCGGAGCCTGGCCGCGTTCCAGATCAATTCCGCGCTCACCGCCCACGCCGTGAAGGACCACATCGTGATGCATTGCCTGCCCGCGGAGCGCGGCCGCGAGATCACCGACGAAGTGATGGACGGGCCGCACTCGGTGGTCTTCGACCAGGCCGAGAACCGGCTCCACGCCCAGAAGGCCGTGCTGATCGCCCTGCTCGGCTAGCTCCGCCGAAAAGTTGGTGCAAGGCGCCGAGCTGGTAGAATGGCTCGCGTGACCGAAGGCAAACCGAGCGCCGTGGACCTCGCCGGGGTGGTGGTCAGGCTCTGCCCGGCCTGCGGCGTGGTCAACCCGGCCGGTCCGACCGCGGGTTGCCCCCACCTGCAGCTGATCCGCTTCGACGGTGTTCCTCCGGACTTCGCGGACCTGCTCACCCGGGTCGCCGAGGCCCGACGCGAGTACAACGACCTTTCACGGATGCTCCGGGAGACGGCTCTCGCCGCGGTCCACCAGGGACTGGCGGTTGTGGAGACCGTGGCCGAGCGGTCCAAGCGACCGGGGACCGACGATCGGCACCGTTCGCGACACGCCGCGGAAAGCCTCCAGCTCGAGAGCCCCGAGCCTCCGCGCTCCGCCGCGGATCCCGTCCGGGCCAAACCCCGGCGCCGGAGCCTGCCGGCCGTGGACGCCCGCCAGCTCGACCTGCTTGCCCGGGGACCGGCCAAGGGCGACGCCTGATGGTGCTCCGCACGGTCGTCATCGCCGGCGGCGGCCGCAAGGTGGGCAAGACCGAGCTGGCCGAGGCACTGGCCGCGCTGCTCCCGGACGCGGCCGTGGTCAAACTGGGCGTGCACCACCCGCGGCCGGAAAAGAACGACCTGTTCTTCGGCGGTGACACGACCTGGAGCGAGGTGCGGGAGCGGATCGGCGCTCGCGCCTTCGCCGTCGTGGAGAGCGGTGCGATCCTCGACGATCCCGCCCTTCAGCCCGACCTGGTGATCTTCCTGCCCGCGCCGGACGGCGACAAGCCGGGCTCCGAGCGGCGCCGCGCCCGGGCCGACCTGGTCCGTGGCGAGCCCGTGGATCCCGAGCGCGCCGGGATCCTGCGCAAGCGCCTCGACGTCGGCGAAGACGTGATGGCCGCCATCCTCCGCGCCGTGGGCTGCCCTGTTTCCCCGCCGTCTCCGCGTTGACCGGATTCACGTGCCTTTCGATCGCAACCGGGATTCCAGGTTGTTGGGAGCGACGAAGACCAGTGCGCGCCCGGACTTTCCCTGCTCGAGCAGGCCCATCCGGACGAGGGCCAGAAGGTCCGTCCGGGCGGTCTGGTACACGACCGCGTTGCGCGAGGCGTGTCCCGCGATGTTGTACGCGAAACCGGGGTGCCTGAGCGCGTGCGCGACGAGTGCCTGCTGGCGGTGATTCAATTCCGGGAACTTCTGGAGCGCACCGAGGCTCGCCCAGGTATCCGACGACTTGCGACCGATGTAGTCGTGGAGTTCCTTCAATGCGCGCCGGATAGCCTCTGCCTGGTGGATGAGGAAGTAGGTCAGATCGTTCTCGTCCGACTCGGTGTGCAGGAAAGCCTTGGCGTACTGAACCGGAGCCTTGCGCAGAAACTGGGAGATGGAAATGAACTCGAACAGCCAGTAGTTCGAACGGAGCATCTGCCTATAGTACAGAGCCCTTGCCGTTCGCCAGTTGCCGTCCACGAACGGTTGGTCGTAGGCGAGCCAGAAGTGCAGGACAACTCCGCGGACAACGGGGTGGATGAAGCCCGCCGGCGTTTCCCCGTTGGCGAAGGCGCACATCGCTTCCAGGCGCGCCGGCAACTCCTCGGCTGGAGGTGGTCTGTGAAACACGTTGCCGTCGACATCCGAAACGTTGATGTCTTCATCCGGTCGTCTGAAGCGTCCGGCTCCGTCCGGAATCTCGAGCGCGCCCTCCGAAATCTCCCGGTGAATCTGAAACACCATCTCCTTGGTGAGGGCCTGATCCTTCATGGTGATAATGCGACTCATCGTAGCGTAGTTGTTGGCGATCATGCGCTCGCTGCGATCGCGGGGCTTCCTCCCTTCCATCAACATCTTCTTCGCGACATCGCGTGTCGTCACGGCGCCTTCAAGCTGGCTGGAAGTGATCGCTTCCTCCACGAGGGAACGCACTACGTAGCGATCTCGCTGCTCGGAATTCGTCACCTGTTCTGGGAGTTCGATGAAAGTCCCGCCGCCGCGATCGATCTGGTGCAAGAGGTCGTTCACCAGATCCGGGACGGTAAAATGGAAATTGTGACGTCTCAGGTCCTTGAGCGGGAGGACCCGGTCGCCGGTCAGTCGATTCATTTTCAGTCCGAGCCACCAGTCCTCGTGCGTCAGACCTTCAGGGGGCTGGCGATGACGCAGATCGTCCCAGTGGAGGTAGCGCCCTTCGACCGTGGCGCTGGAAACCTTCTGGCGAATCTCGATCAGCCTCGCCGGCGTCGACAGACCGCTCAACAACTCGTCAAACCTCTGCGGTGTGTTGGGCATTCGCATGGCGAAATACTAACCAGCTACTAAAACATTAGCAATTAGTAGTTTGTTGACCGTCTTGGGCTGCATCTGTTCAGGGGTTCTTACGTCTTTCGTCAAGCGCTAAAAGGACTTGCGGTGGGCCAGACGGGAAGGTGGAATTCCACCGCCACTCGCCGATTGTCAACCCGGAAGGGCCACACGGACTGGGTGCCCAGGCGAGAAGTGGCTGCCCTATTCGGCGGCCTTGAGCACGGGCTTGCGGGCGGCGGCGGTCTCGTCGAGGCGACCGAGGCGCGTCTGGTGCGGGGCGCCGTGGACAGACGCAGGGTCGGTCGCGGCCTGCTCGGCGATGTCGATCAGCGCCGCGGCGAACTCCTCGATGGACTCGCGGGTCTCGGTCTCGGTGGGCTCGCACATCAAGGCGCCCTTGACCACCAGCGGGAAGTAGACCGTGGGCGGGTGGAAGCCGCGATCGAGCAGGGACTTGGCCACGTCGAGCGTCGTGATCCCGGTCTGCTCGACCAGATCGCGGTCCGAGGCCACGACCTCGTGCATGCAGCGGCCTTCGCCATAGGGGATGTGGTAGTGCCCGCCGAGCAGCGCAGAGAGGTAGTTGGCGTTCAGCGCGGCCATCTCCGAGGCCAGCTTCAACCCTTTCGGACCCAGCTCGCGGATGTAGGCGTAGGCGCGGACCATCACGCCGAAGTTGCCGAGGAACGAGCGCACCCGCCCGATGCTGTCCGGGAAGTTCGCCGAGAGGGCGAAGGTCCCGTCCTCGAGCCTCACCGGGCGGGGCACGGGCAGGAACGGCACCAGCTCGGGACAGACGCCCACCGGGCCGGAGCCCGGCCCGCCGCCGCCGTGTGGCGTGGAGAACGTCTTGTGCAGGTTGAACTGCATGGCGTCGATGCCGAAGTCGCCGGGCCTGGCCCGGCCCATGATCGCATTGAGGTTGGCGCCGTCGCCGAAGACGAAGCCGCCCTTGTCGTGGACGATCCTCGTGATCTCGCCGATGTGCCGCTCGAAAAGGCCGATGGTGTTGGGGTTGGTCAGCATCAGCGCCGCCACGTCGCCGTCCATCTTGCGCGCCACGTCCGCGGGGTCGAGGAACCCCTCCGGGGTGGACGCCACGGGCTCGACTTCGTAGCCGTTGAGGGCGCTGGAGGCCGGGTTGGTGCCGTGGGCCGTGTCCGGGATCAGCACCTTGCGCCGGGTGTCGCCGCGCCGATCGAGGGCCCTGCGGATCGTCATCAGCGCCGTCAGCTCGCCGTGGGCGCCGGCCGCGGGTTGGAGCGAGATCCCGGCCATGCCCGAGACCTCGGCGAGCAGCCGCTCGAGCTCCCAGATCAGCCGGATCGCGCCCTGGGCCAGGTGCTCCGGGGTGTAGGGGTGGAGACCGGCGAAGCCCGGCAGGCGCGCCGCCCACTCGTTGACCTTGGGGTTGTACTTCATCGTGCACGACCCCAGCGGGTAGAACTGGTGGTCGACGCTGAAGTTCCAAGTGGACAGCCGCACGAAGTGGCGCATGACCTCGGGCTCGCTCACCCGGGGCAGGGCCGCCGGTTCCTTTCGCACCAGCGCCTCGGGGAACAGCGCCGTCGCCTCCGGGGCCGGCACGTCGAGGGCCGGGACGCTGGCCGCGCTCCGGCCGGCGCTGCCGCGATCGAAAATCAACGGCTCGTCGAACCCCACGGTCTTCGTTCCCGGCCACCTGGACATCATCTCACCTCGTTTCCGATGCTGGCCCACGGACGGCTGGGATCTAGCACACGGCCCGCGGCCCTTCAAGGCGCGTCCGGTATGCGTGTCCTGTCTGCGGCTCAGGCTTCGCCGGGCAGCCGGCACTGCTCGTCGAGGGCGAGACGGAACACGCCGAACAGGGCGTGCGGGCCCGACGCGTCCCCGGAAGGCGGCCGGATGATCCGCAGCTCGACGCTGTCGTTCTCCATCAGCGAGATGACCAGCATGACCGGCGTGCCGTCCTCGGCCCGGGCGTGGGCGAGGTAGTTGCGGATCCGGCCGCCGGGGAACTGGAGCAGGGAGATCGTGTCGTTGGTGATCTGCGACATCTGATCGACGACCTCGCCTTCGAACGTCCGATCGCTGGTCCACAGCCGCCCGGCCTCGCCGATGCCGCTGGTCATCGCGCGGACGTCGAGGGTGAGCGTGGCCCGGACCTCGGTGCTGAAGCCGGTGCGGACGAAATCCGCGCCGATGATCCCGCCGCGGAAGCACTCCCCCGCGGTCGTGGTGAAGGCGTCCTCGTCCGCGCAGCCCACCGCGACGGCCAGGGACAGTGCCAGGGTCATGGCTTCGAGCACTCGCATCGAAGCCATTCTAGCGCGAAGCCTTCCGGCGCACAATCGCCGCGGGCGCCTCGTTGGGAACAGGCACCCACGAACGGATCGCGAACGCGCAGAGGGTCGACGGCAAGCAATCTCCGACCGGCCTTGCCGGCCGGGCCGCATCGGTGCGCCCGGCGAGCGTTGATACGCGGGTCAACCCAGCTTCCGGCCTTGAAAGTCGGTAGCGTCAACTGTTTTGTGTCAGTGAGAAGAGGGGCACGACTCCTTGCTGT
>CAYZAI010000330.1:0-5755 GCA_964476305.1 uncultured Myxococcales bacterium | reverse complement strand
AGCTGGCGACACGCCCTCGGAGCACCCCCCCCCGATCAGGACCAGCACGGCCCACGTCGCGACTGTCGCGGTTCTCGAGATGTTCCTCATGGCACCGAGGATACACCAACGCGGGCCGTCCGACCCGGACTTTAAGGAGGCGGCGTCCGCGAAGAAGCTGCAGCGCCATGAACTCGTGCCTGACGCGGATGCCCTTCGACTGCATGAGGAAATGCGGCGTGATGGAGGCGTTCTACGAATGCTCCCGGGCACACCGCAAGTCCCAGTGCGCGAACAAGCACGATCGGCCCTGAGGATGGCTGCCCGGCGCCCCGTCACCCGAGGTCGTATTCCTTGAGCTTGTCGTAGAGGGTGCGCAGGCCGATGCCCAGGCGCTCGGCGGCCTTGCGGCGGTGGCCGCCCACCGCGGCCAGGGCGCGGCGGATGGCCTCCCGCTCCAGGTCGCGCAGGGTGCCGTCGATGGCGGAGGTGGTCGGCGCGGCGTTCCCCTCGGCGGCGAGATCGCGGGCGGTGACGGTGTCACCGTCGGCCAGGATCGCGGCGCGCTCGAGGGCGTTGCCGAGCTCGCGGACGTTGCCCGGCCAGCTCCTGGCGTGGAGGGCGTCGAGTGCGCCGTCGCCGAGTTGCAGACCGGGGCGCCCCAGCTGCCGGGCGATACGCGCCAGCAGGTGCAAGGCCAAAGGCTCGATGTCTGCCGGTCGCTCCCGAAGGGGCGGCAGCCGCACGGGAAAGACCGCCAGGCGGTGGTAGAGGTCCTCGCGGAAACGGCCGGCGCGCATCTCCGCCTCCAGATCGCGGTTGGTGGCGGCGATGATTCGGACGTCCACGGCGATCGTCCGCGTGCCGCCCACTCTCTCGAAGCGCTGCTCCTGCAGCACGCGAAGCAGCTTGGCCTGCAGGCCGGGGGGCAACTCCCCCACCTCGTCGAGGAACAGGGTACCGCCGTCGGCCAGCTCGAATCGGCCGCGCCGCTGCTCGACGGCGCCGGTGAACGCGCCCTTCTCGTGCCCGAACATCTCGGATTCGACGAGGTGCTCGGAGACCGCGGCGCAGTTCACGGCGACGAACGGGCCCGCGGCCCGAAGGCTCAGCTCGTGGACACGCCTGGCCGCCACCTCCTTGCCGGTGCCGCTCTCGCCGGTGAGCAGCACCGTGGCCGGGGTCGGCGCGACTTTCTCGAAGCGGGCCGCCAAAGCGCGCATGGCCGGGTCCACGGCGACGAAGTCGTCCCCGACGGCGGGCTCCGCGGCACGCGCGGCCGCGTCTCTCATCCGGCGCCGTTCCAGTGCGCGGGAGACAACCAGCCGCAGCTCGTCCGGACCGCTCAAGGGCTTGGTCAGGTAGTCGAAGGCGCCGAGGCGCATCGCCTCCACGGCCGTGTCGACGGTGCCGTGGGCCGTGAGAACGATCACCTCCATCTCCGGAGCCTGGTCCCGGGCCCGGCGCAAGAGGTCCATCCCGTCGAGGCCGGGCATCCTGAGGTCCGTGAGCATCAGGTGGAAGCTGTCGCGGGCCAGCAGCGCCTCGGCCGCCCTCCCGTCCGCGGCCTGGACCACGGCGCGACCCTTCCCTTCGAGCGCCTCGGCGATGAAGCTGCGGATACCCTCTTCATCATCGACGACGAGGATGCGCTCGGTCACGACGCGCCCCCTTCCCCGAGCTGGGGCAGCTCGATCCGAACCACCGCGCCGCCTCCCGCGCGATTGACCGCGAAGATCGTACCGCCGTGGCGTTCGACGATGCGCCGGGCCAGCGCTAGGCCGAGTCCCGTGCCGTGAACGCGGGTGGTCCGGAACGGCTCGAACGCCGCTTCGAGCGCGTCGGGATCGAATCCCGGGCCGCGGTCCCGGACTTCCATCACGAGCCGGTGATCGCGGACCGAGGCGCCCACTTCCACCACGGACCCTTCCGGACTGGCCTCACGGGCGTTTTGCAGCAGGTTGACCAGCACCTGGTCCATCCGCTCCGGATCCAGGCTCCAGGAGAGCGTCTCAGGGGTCACGGTGAGATCCACGGGATCCGCCGCGGCGTGAACGACGGCCCCGCGCACGAGCCCGGCAATGCCGGTCCCGGAGGAGACGATCTCCTGGTCCCGGGCGAAGGCCAGCACCTCTCGGGTGAGTCGCTCGAGCCGTTCGGCCTCGCGCACCACGGTCTCGGCACCCCGTCGCCCGGCGTGGTCCTCGGGGAGCTTCTCGACCAGCAGTTGGGCGTGCCCTTTGAGCGCGGCCAAGGGGTTGCGGATCTCGTGGCCGAGCACCGCCGACATCCTCCCCAGGACCTTGAGCTGCTCGTCCCTGGCCAGCTCGGCGGCGAAGCGGTCCGCGCGCCGGGACAGGCGCCAGAACACCGCCGCCGCCGTGATCAGGATCCCGGTGGCGGCCAGGGACGTCGCCAGGCCCATCAGGCCCCGCGAGAGGATCGTCGTGGCGGCCGCGGGCCTCGCCTCCAGCACCAGCAGCAGGTCGTCGTCGGGCCCACCGAACTCGCCGGCGCCCCGCCGCCCGCGAGACGGGCCGCCCCGCAGCGGCACCACGGCCCGGGCGCCGCCCGGTCTCCCCATCGGCTCGATCAACGGCACCGCAGGGTGCCCGAGGGGGCCCACACGGCCGATCCCTGCGAGGCCAGAAACGGGCCTGCCAGAGCAGTGGACCACCTCGCCATGGCGATCCGCCAGACCGACGAACGTGAGCCCCTGCTCGGCCAGCTCCTCGCGCAGTTCCTCGAGGGTCATCTGGCGGTCCGGGGCACGGGCCAGGTCCCTCCTCGCGGCGAGAGCCATGGCACCCACCGCGGCCCGGGCCACGGCATCGGCCGAGCGTCTCGCGCCGAGGAAGCCGGTGGTTCCGGTGACCACCAGCACCGCGCCCATCACGACCGTGGTCACGAGCAGGCCCCAGCGGGCCAGGGTCGTGCGCCTTCGTTTGGCGGTTTCGGGCATGTCCAGGGGAGTGTAGTCGACTTGGGAGGAGAAGCTCAAGGCCGCGTCAGAAGGTGTTCGGGCCGCCGCGCCGCTCGAAGCCCGGCTTGCTCCGGCCCCTGCCCGCACCGTCGCCGCCCGGGCCCTTGGCCTTCCGCTCGCCGCGCTTTTCGAAGCGGTCCTTCTTCAGCTGTTGGAACTTCGCCCGCTGGGCCGGGGTCAGCACGTCGATCACGTCGAGGCGGAAGCGCACGGCGCTGGCCCTGAGCTTGTTGCGCAGGGGATCCATCTTCGCGTGCAGGGCGAGGATCGTCTTCTCGCGGGGGTTGTCCGAGGCCCACTCGGCCTGGAGCTCGTCCCGAAGCGATCGGAGCTGCTCGACGACCTTGGCGTCGTCGGCCCGGCGGGCCTCGGCCAGACCTTTGATCTGGTCGATCTGCGCCTGGGACAGGCCAAGCTCCTGGGCCATCCGCGGGCCGATCCCGCCTTTCCCGCCGAAGCCGCCCCGGCCACGGCCCCGCCCGGCCTCTGCGCCGGCGGCCACCAGCAGCACGGCGAGCCCCAGGAACCCCGCGATCATCAGCTTGTTTTTCATGGCAGCACCTCTTTCTCTCGTTTGGGCTTTCGTTCGCCCGGTTTCACTCCGGTGCTGATTCAAGCCCCGTGCCATTCGCCGGGCACCCGCTCTCCGGACGTCCGAAAACCGACTTGATTCAATTGGTTGCGCTCGGAGAGGCCAGGCTCGACACCCGGCCAGCCCTTCTGTTCCGACGACGGAAATGCGAATTTTGCACCCGCGGACTGCCGAAACGGCAGGGGCATGGGATCGTTCTTCACCGGCCTCGCGCTACTCGATGACCGGTTCGGGGTTGATGGAGCGCACGCCCACGCCGGCCAGGTAGGCCGCCGGGCGCAGGACGAGCACGCCGGCCACCTTCGTCCCGAACAGCGGGCCGAAGGCCCGGATGTCGCCGGACAGGAGGTGCGTGCACCGCGCCGCCAGGGCCGCAGCCAGGATCGGCCGATCGTCCTCGGGCAGCGTCACGTGGCCGGGGATCGCCTCGAGGGGCGATTCGCGATCGAGGATCTCAACCGACCGGAGCAGATCTTCCAGCCGCTCGCGGCGATCCCCAGGTTCGAGGTTGCGCCGAGCCTCCTCCGCTGCGTAGGCCGAAGTCACCAGGAGCGTCCCATCGAGGTCGAACAAGGCGCGCAACCCGGAATCGGCCCGCCAGGCCACGGAGAAGAGCACGTTGGCGTCGAGAAAGACCCGATCCACCTTTTTTCACGGCCTCTGGTGCTGGATGGAGTCCGGATCGAGGCCCAGCGCTCGGACGTCCTCGCGAGCGCGGGCGTAGTCGTCGTCATCGACGGCATTGGAGAGCAAGAACCCGGCCTTGCGCTCCGGGGAGTAGGTTTCCACGGGCAGCACCGCGGCCGATCGGACGCGGATCCCGTCGCCCTCATCCTCAAGGACCACGATTGATCCTTCTTCCATCCCGAAGCGACGCCTCATCTTCGAGGGGATGGTCAGGGCGCCGCGCTTGCCGATACGGACCGCTTCGCGCATGGGGGAACTCCTTCCTAGTTGTTTTTTAGCATCGAACAGCGGATTGGTCAATCAGAAATACAGATAATCAGAATGTTAGTCATTCTATTTTTCTGACCAATACCGCTTTCCCGCGGTTATTGTTGCCACTTTGTCGCGTCGCTACTCGATGACCGGGTCGGGGTTGATGGAGCGCACGCCCACGCCGGCCAGGTAGCCGTAGGAGTTGGCGTCCGCCGTGCCGACGACGGAGAGGCCGACCTGCCCTTCGGCGCTGAGCACGTGGGCGCCGTCGGTGCAGCCCGTCGTATTGCCCGGGTCGTCGATGAAGAACCGGCCGACCTCCCAGTCGCTGGACCCGACCTGGGAGAACGAGGCGTCGGAGAGCACGCCCATGCAATCCAGTTCCACCGCGATCCCGATCGGGCGCACCACGATGATGTGATCGTAGTCGAAATCGAACACCGAGTCCGTGTTGAACACGTAACGATCGAGGAACTGCCCGGCGGGCGGGGACAGCAGCATCATCGGGTCGCCCTCGGAGTTGGCGCAGCCGCCGTAGGTGCAGCCGGTCATCATCTGGTAGGCGAAGAACGGCGCCTCGGGGTGCAGCGGATCGGGCGGGTTGTTCAGGGTGCCCGCGGCATAGTGATCGGCCGCGCCGATGAACTGGAGCAGCTGGCCCTGCTGGGAGAACGAGTACGACGCGCCCGCCGGAGCCGGGGCCGGGGGATCGAACGTGACGGTCATGTCATCGGCGCCGGCGATGACGCGCCAGACCACCGGATCGGTGGGCTGACTCGTGCAGCCCTGGCGCGGAGCGTGGCGCGCGAGCACGGTCTCGGTGCCCCAGGCCGCCAGAGGCAGGATCTGCTCCTCGACGTGGTCGCAGGCGGCGTAGGACCCGGAGGGCACGTTGGCGCAGGAATGGCCGCCAAAGACCGCCACGGGCTTGTCGGCCATCACCACGGTGCCGGTCACGTCCTGGTCCAGGGTCCCCGCCTCGAAGGCCAGCACATCGTAGGCGTTCAGCGTGTACTGTCCGGTCTGGACGCCGGCGGTGAACGGGCCCACCCCGCCCATCGAGGCAACGTTCACCGAGGGGATGAACGAGACGTGGGTGTCGTCCTCGGTGGCCACCACGGTCACCTGGGAGCGGAGTTGCTGCCACGTCGCCCCGGGCCCGGTGCCCCAGGCCGCGACGATGTACGTGCCATCCAGGCTTGTCTTGGGGATCAGCAGCGAGGCGTCGGTGCTGTACAGCTCGATGCCGTAAGGGTTCCACT
>CAYZAI010000329.1:2934-5778 GCA_964476305.1 uncultured Myxococcales bacterium | reverse complement strand
CAATCTGGCTTCGATCTCGCTTCCTGACACGTCGCGATTCGATCGCTCGGCATCAGGCGCCCCACTCCGCGATCCCCGTCACCCGCCACGCCTTCGCGAAAACCATATAATAACGAACTGATCCACGTAGTCCCAACCAAGTTAGGGCAACCAAGTTAGGGCAACCAAGTTGGACAACCAAGTTGGTTGTTTCCAGGTGGTTGGTGGTCCCAAGCAAGTGGCTGGGCTCGCCGTGGAACCGTGGACTCGGCATCGGCCGCCCTGCCTTCCGATCACGAAACTGGAAAGCGGTGAGGCCCGTCCCCCAAGTCGGAAATCAGGGGGCAGGCACCCAGACCCGGTCCTTGACCACGAGCTCGCGTCCGTCGATGGACAACCGCCGTCCTGCGCCGCCGGGCCGGAAGTCGATGACGATGTCCACGTGCTGGGCCGAATCATTGATCACGCCCAGCCCCTTGAGTTCCTCGATCCGCGCCTTGCCCGCGTCGCCGTCCGGGTCGTCGACGTAGCACTCGGGGTAGCTGCGGCCGATGGCGATGTGTGCCGTGCCGCCGACCTTCTCGACGAACAGGGGGTGCTTGAGCACGCGGTCGAGGCCCGGGTTCATGCCCACCGCCACCTCGCCGAGGCGGTGAGAGCCCTCGTCGGTTTCGATGATGGAGTGCAGCTGCGCGTCGCCGACCCGCGCCGAGTACTCGACAATGCGCCCCGCCTCCAGCTTCAAGTAGATACCCTGGATGTCCTGGCCGCCGTAATGGACCGGCAGATCGACGTAAACCTCACCCTCGGGGGTGTTCGCGTCCGGGCTGGTGAAAACCTCGCCGTCCGGGAAGTTGCGCAGTCCGAAGCTCATCCGCGGCTGGCAAGGGGCGATGCCGACGGTCAACCGGAGATCCCTGTCCCGGTCCGGGCAGCGGGTGACGACCTCCACGGTGCTGCCGGCGGCGAGGAGCGGAGCGATGCGCTCCTCGGCGTCCTTGAGCGGGCGTGGATCCGTGGTGGAGGCCCGCACGATGAAATCGACGTACTCCTCGAGGGGGATGCCCTCCATGGCGGCCATGCCCGGCGTGGGGAAGAGGGTGATCACCCAGTTCTTGGCGAGGCGGATCCCCGAGAAGGGGGCGTCCGCCGCGACAAGGGCACCGGCCTGGGTCGGGGTCAGCCCGCCGAAGAGCGATGGGTCCTCGGCGCCGAGCACCTCGACGTACTTGTCGAAGTCCTCGTAGCGCGCCCTGTTCCATGCGGGGACCGCCGCGATCTGCTCCGGCCGGCCGTGCAGTCCCATGGCCGCGGACCATACGCGGCCTCGGTCGTTGTTGGGCGGCACCAGGCAGACGTCCGGGATGCCGCCGGCGACGACGACCTTGCGCTCGAGCACGGCCATCAGCGGCCAGCCGATGCGCTCGCCCTTGACCATTACCCGCTCGCCGGGGCGGATGCCGCCCAGGGAGTGATCGACGAGGAAGGCGGCCCAGGTTTCGAGGTCGGATTCTCGGATGTGGGGTTCCAGCACGGTTCGAGGCTCCTTTTCCGCAGATGATGCCATGACGATACTCGCTTCGTCGGCGCGAGAATGCAAGCTCCCGGGTCATTCCCGAGTATCCTTCTGGCGATGGTGGAGGCGGAAACCCGGACCCGGCAGGTTGACAGGCCCGACCAGACAAAGTACAAATGTAAAACAATAATGATAATAATATAAAATATGTATGTCCTTTCTATACGGTTTGTGCCTATTTATGTGACAAGGGGATAAAAGCCAATAAATGAAAAAGGGACAATCGAGCACGGGATGAGAGAAGCGGACGGAAGAGAGTACATGGTCGTCGAGCGCCTGGAGGACCTGCCGGAATGGCTGCCGGACGACGCGCTCGTGAGTTTTTTCCATCACACGATGAAACCGTGGGACGACACGCTGGAGGACGTGCGCCGGGCCCTGGACTACGCCTTCGGGCGGATCGAGGGCCGAAGTGGATTCGCCATCCTCGCCCATTCCGGGACCCGGCTGGAGGGGGGGATTGCGATGCTGCACACGGGCATGGGCGGATATGTGCCGGCCCATCTCCTGCTTTTCGTGGCGGTGATCCCCGAGCTCAGGGGGCAGGGAGTGGGGCGTCGGCTCATCGAGCTCGCTGCGGCCCGTTGCGAGGGGGCCATCAAGCTTCATGTCGAGCACGACAACCCGGCCCGGCGGCTCTACGAACGGTTGGGTTTCACCAGCAAGTACCTGGAAATGAGGTCTCCGAACCGATGAACCGCGTGATCGTCAACCTGGAAGCCTTGCGGCACAACCTCGAGGTCGTGGACCGCCTGATGACCGGCTACCGTGCGTCCTGGTCCGTGGTGACCAAGGCCCTCTGCGGGCACGAGGGCGTCCTCAGGGCCCTGAGGGTGCTCGGCGCCCGCTCCGTGGCCGACTCGAGGCTCGACAACCTGCGTGTCGCCAGCCGGACCGCGCCCGACTTCGAGAAGTGGTACCTGAGGCTTCCCCACCTCTCGGTCGTGAGCGAGGTGGTGGAGCTGGCCGACGTCAGCCTGAACACCGAGGTCAGCGTGATCGCGGCCCTGAGCGCCGCGGCCCAGAAGCGCGGCGTGGTTCACCGGGTCGTGATCATGATCGAGCTCGGGGACCTTCGGGAAGGCATCCTCCCGGGGACCCTCGTCGAGTTCTACAAGACCGTCTTCTCGATGAAGAACATCGAGGTGATCGGCATCGGCGCCCAGGTGGGTTGCCTTGCCGGGTCGATCCCCAACATCGACCAGGTCGCCCAGCTGCTGCTCTACCGCGAGCTGCTCGAGTTGAAGTTCCAGCAGAGGCTGCCCATCATCTCGGCCGGGTCGAGCATC
>CAYZAI010000329.1:0-2924 GCA_964476305.1 uncultured Myxococcales bacterium | reverse complement strand
CGAGCATCTTCCTGCCGCTGGTGATGGACGGTGGGATGCCCAAGGGGGTCAACCACTTCCGCATCGGCGAGGCCCTGTTCCTGGGGACCGATCTGGTGGGTGGCGGTGTGCTGCCAGGCTTCCGCGACGACGTCATCCGTCTCGAGGCCGAGATTGCCGAGATCAAGGAAAAGAACCTCGTGGCTCTCGGCGAGACCGTGGACTCCCAGCCCTTCGATTCCATCCCCCCGCCGGACGCCACGGTGCCCGCGCCGGGCCAGCGGGGCTACCGCGCCCTCGTCACAGTGGGGCAACTGGACACGGACGTCGCCGGGCTGACGCCGGTGTGCCCGGACTACCAGATCGCCGGGGCCAGCAGCGACATCACAGTGGTCAACCTCGGAGACGATCCCGGAGGGCTGCGCGTGGGCGACACCATCGAGTTCAAGACGGGGTACTCGGCGTTCGTGGGGCTGATGAACGACCCCTACATCGCCAAGGAGCTGGTTCCGTCCCTCCACGAGTTCAAGCACACGCTGCACGAGGACTGGGACGTGGATGTTCCTCCGGCGCTCCCCGCCTTGGCCAAGGCCCGGTGATGGGTGGGTCCACCGTCGAGAAACACCGACTCGCGTCGGCGGACCTGGAAGCCTTGACCGCCCTGCGGGGGGATCTGCACCGCCACCCGGAGATCGCCGGTGACGAGGTCCGCACGGCCGCCGTGGCGGCCGCCGCCCTCGAGGACGCGGGTGCCGACCTCGTGGTGCGAGAATTGGGCGGCCACGGGGTGGTGGGCCGCTTTCGCGGGGACGCCCCCGGCGCGCGGGTGCTCGTACGCTGCGAGCTCGACGCCCTGCCGGTTCCCGAGGTCATCGACCTCGCCCACGGCTCCATCCTGGACGGCGTGGCGCACAAGTGCGGACACGACGGGCACATGGCGATGGTCCTGGGCCTGGCCCGGCTCCTCGCCCGGCAGCGCCCGGCCCGGGGAGAGGTCGCCCTGCTGTTCCAGCCCGCCGAGGAGACCGGGGAGGGAGCGGCCGCGGTCATCGCGGACGATCGGTTTGCCGCTTGGGAGCCTGACATCGCGCTGGCGCTCCACAACATCCCGGGGTTCCCCGGCGGTTGCGTGGTGCTCGGTCCCGGTGCCTTCGCCTCGGCCTCCAAGGGGATTGTCATCGAGCTGGAGGGGGCCACGGCCCATGCCTCGGAGCCCCAACGCGGTCGCAGCCCCGCTTCCGTGGTGGCCGAGATCCTGGCGACCTTCGAGGCCCTGCCCCAGCGCGCCACCGCTCTGCACGAAGCGGCCCAGGTCACCGTCGTCCACGCCCGGCTCGGCGAGCGCGCCTTCGGAACGGCCCCGGGCGAGGCCGTGGTGATGGCCACCCTGCGCGCCCACGACCAGGAGGTGGTCGACCTGCTGGCCATGGAGTGCGCCAGGACGGCCCGGGCAGCGGCGGAGGCGCACGGGCTCATCTGTCGCGTGTCCTTCGCGGAGGAGTTCCCGGCCACCGTCAACGACCCCGGTGTCGTCGACGTGATCTCCTGGGTGGCCGATGAGCTCGGGCTCGAGCGGCGGATCGCGCCGCGGCCGTTTCCCTGGTCCGAGGACTTCGGACACTTCACCTCCCGCTGGCCCGGGGCCCTGGTCGGGCTCGGCAGCGGGGTCGAACACCCGGCGCTTCACTCGCCGGGCTACGATTTTCCCGACGAGCTGATCGGGATCGGGAGCGCGCTCTTGTACTGCTCCGCGCTCGCGCTGATCCGGGGGGCCGAGTGAGGCCGGGCGAGTTCCAGCCGTCGGTCATCGAGCTTTGTGCCTCGGCTCTGAAGCACAACCTGCGTTTCCTCCAGTCCCAGCTGCCTCCGGGCACGGTCTTCTCGTCTGTCATCAAGGGCAACGCGTACGGTCATGGTGTCGGCGTGTTCGTGCCCCTTGCAGAGGGTTGCGGGGTGCGCCACTTCTCGGTCTTCGGAGCGGACGAGGCGCTCGCCGCCTGGAACAGCCGCACCGAGGACAGCGAGCTGATGATCATGGGCTGGCTCGATTCCGCGGCCGTCGAGTGGGCCGTGGAGCAGGGCATCTCCTTCTGGGTCTTCGACCTCGACCGTGCCCGACAGGCCCTGGGGGCGGCCATGCGGACGAGAAGGCCGGCGCGCATCCACCTAGAACTGGAGACCGGCCTCAACCGCACGGGCCTTGACGACAGCGGGCTCGAGGCGGTGCTCGCCCTCGTGTCGGAGCACCCGTCCCGCTTCGTGATCGATGGGCTGTGCACGCACCTGGCGGGCGCCGAGAGCGCGGCCAACCACCAGCGCATCGAACACCAGATCGAGAGTTTCCGGCGGATTTCGGGCGCGCTGAAAGACAGGGGCGTGGCCATCGGCCGCCGGCACGCAGCGTGCTCGGCCGCGATCTTCGCCTACCCCGATGCCGTGCTCGATCTGGTCCGTTGCGGGATCGCACAGTACGGTTTCTGGCCCAGCACCGAGATCCGGATGCGGTGGGCGCTCCAGAACGAGCCGGATCGCCCGCGGATGGGGCAGGATGCCCTGCGCCGGGTGATGAAGTGGCGCAGCCAGGTGATGGCGGTCCAGGAGGTCGCTCCCGGTCAATTCGTGGGCTATGGCAACTCGTACCTGACGACCCGGCGCCAACGCATCGCGGCCGTCCCCGTGGGGTACGCCCACGGCTTCGCCCGGAGCCTGAGCAACCTCGGGCACGTGCTGGTGCACGGCCGCCACGCCCAGGTGGTCGGCACGGTCAACATGAACATGATGTTGGTGGACGTGACCGACCTGACGGATGTCCAGCCAGGGAACGAGGTCGTCATCATCGGCAAGCAGGGGCGGCTGGCGATCTCGGTGGGCTCGTTCGGCGACCTGACCCGCAACCTGAACTACGAGGTCCTGGTGCGGATCCCCGCCGAGATCCCCCGGGTGGT
>CAYZAI010000328.1:0-5805 GCA_964476305.1 uncultured Myxococcales bacterium | reverse complement strand
GACATCGAGAAATACTATCGAGACCACGGCCCAATGGTGTTGCGCCGGTGTCGCGGTCTGCTCAGGAACGAGGATCTCGCCGTGGACGCGATGCAGGACACGTTCGTCCAGTTATTGAGAAGGCGCCACTCGCTCGAGGACGTGTCGCCCAAGAGCCTGCTCTACCGGATCTGCACGAACGTCTGCCTCAACAGGATCCGGGAGATCTCCCGGAGGAAAGACAGTCCCGAGACGGAACTCATCGAACGGATCGCTTCCTACGAAGAGCCGGAGAGTCACCTGTTCGCTCGCAGTCTGCTTTCTCGCCTGTTCGCACATGAGCGTGCATCGACTCGCGAGATGGCGGTGCTGCACCTGCTCGACGGCATGACCATCGAAGAGGTAGCCGAGCGGGTACAGATGTCCGTGTCCGGCGTCAGGAAGCGGCTCGCGCCTTTGCGCGGTGCGCTCTGTCAACTCGAAGGAGTTGAGAAATGAAGACGCAACCTCCAGTCCGTCAATTTCTGGTGGAAGAGCTCGCTGCGGGGTGGATCCCCGGTGGCCATCGGAGCGAGCTCCTACGACAGCTCGCCGACGAAGGCGGTGGGGCAGATCGCCTCGTGGAGATCGCCCGTTCGAACGAGGAGATCCTCGATCGGTACCCTCCGCGGCAGATCGCGGCGCAGATCGAGCGACGCTACCGCGAAGGCGCCCGACCCTGGCGTTCCTTTCGCCGCTTCGTCTTTCCCGCGCTGGCGACCGTCTCGGCAACCGCCGTTCTGCTGTGGATCATCCTGCCGGAAGACGCCCGGCACACGTCCGATCCGGCGAAGGCCTCCGCGGTGGCCGAGGAGAGCATCTTGGCAAAGGGAGCTCCGCAGCTCCTCATCCACCGACAGCAGGGAGCCCAAGCGGAACGCCTGTACACAGGTCAGATGGTCGCGGCTGGGGATCTCTTGCAGCTAGAATACAACGCCGCCGAGGCGCGCTATGGAGTGGTTTTCTCGGTGGACGGACGAGGTTCAGTCGTGCTGCACTATCCGTCGAGCGCCGGAGATCCGACGGAGTTATCACCCGGCGGTGCGCGCGCCCTTCCATTCTCCTACGAACTCGACGACGCACCCGGGTTCGAGCGGTTCTTCCTGGTCTGGTCGAACAGTCCCATCCCGGTCGACGCGGTGCTCGCGGCGGCCAATGGGCTCGGCTCGAGTCGAACGGCACGCCTCGTCCTTCCCGGCGGGCTGGATGCAGTGGAGATTCTATTGGTCAAAGGACAGACTGGGAGGCGCCAATGAACCACGCCCATCCGGCGATAGCCCGTTGTCCCTTGCTCCTGCTCGCGCCGTTCCTTTTTCTGGTCGCCGCACCGCCGTCCCGCGCCGAGGACCAGGCCACGACGACCCTGCGGCGCTTCGCATTGGTCGTCGGCGCCAACAATGGCGGTCCGAAGCGCGTCCGCTTGAGGTTCGCTATGGAGGACGCGAAGTCGGTGCTCCGCGTGCTCCGGGATCTCGGAGGGGTCCTCGCTGGGGATGCGGTCTTGCTCATGGAACCCGATGTACGCGGCTTCGAGTCCGGATTCGACACGCTCCGACAGAAGCTCCTGTCCGCCAGAGACAAGGGCGAGGGTGAGCGCCTCGAGCTGCTCTTCTATTTTTCGGGGCACTCCGACGAGCAAGGCCTCCTGCTCGGCGGCGAGAGGGTGGGGTACGAACGCATCCGCGAGCTCGTCGGCACCCTACCGGCGGACATCAAGCTCGCCATTGTCGACTCCTGCGCATCGGGAGCGATGACCAGGGAGAAGGGCGGTGTCCGCCGTCCGCCGTTCATGATCGACTCTTCCAACGACGTCACAGGCGTCGCCGTCCTCACCTCCTCCTCGGCTGACGAGGCGGCCCAAGAGTCCGACAGGGTCGGCGGCTCGTTCTTCACGCACTACCTGGTCTCCGGCCTGCGCGGCGCGGCGGACACCACGCAGGACGACCGCGTCACCTTGAACGAGGCGTACACCTACGCCTTCCATGAGACCCTTGCCCGAACCGAGTCCACGAAGGCCGGTCCCCAGCACCCGGCCTACGACTTCCAGCTCAGCGGCAGCGGCGACGTCGTGCTCACTGATCTGCGCGGGACATCGGGCCGCATCCAGATCGATGCAAAGCTATCGGGGCGTTTGTTCATCCGCAACGGGCAAGGGCTCCTCGTCGCCGAGGTGAACAAGCCGGCGGGTCGCCCGATGAGCATCGGGTTGGAGCCCGGCGACTACAAGATCATGCTCCAGGGATCTGACGGCTGGTTCGCCGGCGATCTCCACCTCGTCGATGGAGGGACGACACCTCTCGCGATGTCGGACCTGAAGCGGACCGCCGGGGAGAAGACCACCGCGCGGGGCGACGCCCCTCCCGAAGAGGAGCAGATCCGGCACCGTCCGATCAGCATGGGCATTTTCCCCGGGGTTTCCACGGACGGCGGCGTGGAGGGCCGCTACCGCAACAACTTCTCGCTGAACCTCGTCGGCTGGGGCTGGGACCTCAGCGGGTTCGAGCTCTCCTCGATCGGGGCGATCCGGCGCGGCGCGGTGAAGGGGCTCCAGCTGTCAGCGGTCTTCGACTACACGATGGAGAACTCCTTGGGCGTCGTCATCGGCGGAGTGGCCAACGTCGCAGGCGGCCCGCGCAGCGGCCTGGACGTCAGCGGCGTCGCCAGCGTGGCGGCGGGCAAGTCCACGGGGCTGGTCCTGGGCGGCGTCGCGGTCGTTTCCGGCGGCGGCGCGGCCGGGCTGCACCTTGGGGGAATCGCGGACGTGACACGCGGGAGCGCCACCGGCGTCGCGTTCGGAGGGGTCGCCGACATCGTCACCGGAAACGTGACCGGACTGCACTTCGGCGGGATCGCGGACGTCGCGCGCGGCTCGGGAACCGGCCTGATGCTGGGCGGGGTCGCCGACGTCGTGGGCGGCCGGGCGACGGGCCTCCAACTCGGCGGCGTGGCCGCGGGCTCCAGCTCGACGCGCGGCCTGCAGATCGGCGGCGTCGCGAGCGTCTCGACCGGTGAGCTCGACGGAGCCCAGATCGGCGGTGTCGTGAACGTGTGCGGGACGTGCCGCGGCGCGCAGATCGGCCTGATCAACATCGCGACGAAGAGCCTCCGCGGGGCGCAGATCGGGCTCGTGAACTACGCGGCCGACGGAAGGCTCGCCTTCACCTACTGGGGCTCCGAGACCGCGCTCGTCAACATCGGGATGAAGCTCGGCGGACGGCATTCCTACGGTCTCCTCGGCTACGCCTTGGATCCCCTGGGGGAATCGTGGTCCGGCTACTTCTACGGCCTGGGCGGCCACGCCGAGCTCGGCGGTCCCCTGTGGCTCGAAGTGGACGGCCTGGTGTTCGAAATGCACCCGGTCGACGACTGGGGAGAGGACGAGCTGGACATGCTCGTCAAGCTCCGCGGCGTCATCGGCTGGCGCTGCCTCGAGCAGATGTCCGTCTACGGCGGCATCGCCCTGAACAACCTGATCTCCGGCCGCCGCGATCACGTGGGGTTCGACTGGTCGATGGGGTCATCCGACGACGGCGACATCCACTATCGATCCTCGCTGGGCTTCCTGCTGGGCATCCAGTGGGAGCCCAAGTGGGGCGAGCTGAATCGCGACTAAGAAATCGACTTCGCCGCGGTAGCTGTTCGGAGTCGATGCGGTGTTCCAGTAACTGAAGGAGGGACGCTCCTCCTCGGGGAGAGATGACCTTCCGAACAGCACATCTCGGCTGGATCCCGGCGATCGCCGCCATCTCGCTTGCGACCACGGCCGCCAGCGCCGGGGAGGAGGCACAGCCGGAGCACTTCGCCGGTCTCCACGCCGCGGCGCTCGTCCATTGGAGCTACGACGAGCGTTTCTCTCCGCTCGCCTATCGCGGCGCGAGCTTCGGCGGCGCGCTGAGCTACGAGTTCCGCGGCGAGGAGAACCACCATATGGCGGGGGCCCGGTTCGGCATCGGGCCGACGACCGGCGGATTCGACGAGCGCATGACCTACGTGGACGAGGAGGGTGTGGCCAGGACCTTGACGGTCGACCGGACACAGATCCAGGCCGCGCTCAACTACGCCTACCACCGGGCGCTGGCCCGTTCCCCGCGCGGCCGGACCAGGCTCTACCTGGGCGCCCTCGCCGACGCGTACGTCTACCTGGTGAGCTCCCTGTCCTTCAACTGGCTCGCCGCCTACTCGCTCAACGCCAGCGCGCAGCTCACCGCCGACCCGGCTCCCCGCCACTTCGTTGCCGTTCGGTTCTACGTGCCGCTTCTGACCTACCTCTGCCGGCCGCCGTGGTCGATCTACGACGACTCGGTGATGGATGTCCCCGAGTGGAAGAACGCCTTCTCCGGCCACCTGACGTCGCTCAACGAGTACGTGCGGCTCACCGCGGAGCTGCGCTACGAGTACGCGATCGACCGCAGATGGCGGCTGAGCTTCTCCTACGAGCTGTCCTACTTCTACACCGACGATCCCACACCGTTCTACGCGGTGGCCAACAGCTTCCTCGTCGGCGCGACTCCCGGTTTCGGAGGCGGACGATGAGGCATCGATTCGCGGCCGCCCGACTCGCCTTGGCCCTCGTCTGCCTGGGCTGCGTCGACGAGGACACTCCGGTGAACAACTTCGAGCGGATGTGGTGTGACTACGACATGCGCTACGCGCAGTTCGAGATCAAGCACATCGACTGGGACGCGGTCTACGACCAGCATCGTCCGCGCGTACGCAACGACATGCCGGACGACGAGCTGTTCGATGTGCTCGCCAGCGTGCTGGCGGTGGTCTACGACAACCACGCCACACTGTACGGCAACGGCGGGATGTTCCAATCGGGCTCGCTCGGGGGCAAGCCGATGGAGGACTTCGATCTGGAACTCGCCGAGACCTATCTGGACGAACCGCGCCGGGCCGGGTCCGGCAACTTCACCTACGGCAGGATCGACGATCGGATCGGCTACCTGCACATCGCCGCCATGTCGGCCGACGACGAAGGATGGACCGACGACATCGACGAGGTGCTGGAACGGCTCGAGGGCGTCGAGGCGATGATCGTGGACATCCGCGACAACCCGGGAGGCAACGACCTCGAGGCCTACGCCATCGCCGACAGGTTCGCCGACAGGAAGCGCCTGGCGATGAGGACCAGCTACCGGGACGGTCCGGACCACGACGACTTCGGACCGGAGAAGGAGTGGTACGTCGAGCCCAGGGGACCGCGGCAGTTCACTGGTCCCACGCTCCTCCTGACGCATCTGCATTCCGTCAGCGCGGCCGAGACGTTCTCGCTGGCCATGCTCACGCTGCCCCACGTCACCCAGATGGGCTCGGTGACCTCGGGGGCGTTCGCCAACAGCCTTTCGCGCGAGCTGCTCAACGGGTGGATCTACACGCTGCCGATAGGGTTGTTCCTCGACGCCGACGGCCGGTGCTGGGAGGGCATCGGTCTGGCACCGGCGCCCGGCAACCAGGTTCAGAACACCAAGGATGACATCGAGGCCGGGACGGACGTGATGCTCGAGACGGCCATCGCCCGGCTGAGCGCGGCAGGGAATCGGTGAGTCCGCCCTGCACCGCAACGGAAACGCGACTTTCTGCCTTCCCCGAGTGGCGCTTTTCCGCCGCGGCGGTGTTCCAGTCTGCAAGGGACGGCTCTTGCGACCGGAGGTCTGGCCGACATGCACATCACCGACAAGTTCCTTGGGTTCGCGCTGCTGGGCGCGGAGTGGGTCATGTGGCTGCTCGTGGCCCTGTCGGTCATCTCGATCGTCGTCAGCTCACCGCCTAAGTCGGGCGTGGCGC
>CAYZAI010000327.1:0-5859 GCA_964476305.1 uncultured Myxococcales bacterium | reverse complement strand
CAGCGCCACTGCTTGGCCTCGATGATGCGGCCGTCGACATTCAGCTCCTGCTCAAGACCAAGAAGCCGTCATTCGAAGTACTGCACACCCAGCGCACCGACGCGGACCGCCGTGACCTCGTGGCGACGGTGGCCGGCGTGACGAAGGCCATCAAGGCGGGCGCGTTCTACCCCGTGCGCGACTGGCACTGCCGGGGCTGTCAGTTCGCAGGCGCCTGCCTGGCGGGGTGAGAGGAGAAACCCGAGATGCCCAACTACTACCACCAGTTCAGCGAACTGGTCTTCGCCAGGCTGACCGAAACCGAGCAGCAGTGGACCAGGGAGATCCTGGCCATGGATCCGGACGAGGACCTGGACCGGGAGCAACTCGCCAAGCACGTTCCCGGCGCCGACCTGGAGTACGGCTGGCCGGGCTTCGAGTGGAGCTTCCACCGCGATCAGCCGGACGGAGAGCCCTGCCTGTGGATCCGCTCGGAGGAGTCGTTCTGCCCGGAGAACGTGGCCGCGTTCCTGCGGGGGTTCCTGCGCAAGTTCCGGCCCAAGGGGATCGTGAAGTTCACCTGGGCCGGGGTGTGCGGCCGTCCCGTCGCCGGGGAGTTCGGCGGCGGCTGGGCCGTGGTCTCGTCCCGCAGGATCGTGTTCGGCGACACCTGGGACGCGGCGGCGGCGACCGTGAAGCGGATGAAGAAGGGGAAGAAGGTGCACCGATGAAGAACAAGACCAAGTACCTCGAGGCGGGCGGGTCGTTCTGCCCGTTCTGCGAGTCCACGGACATCGTCGGCGGCTCGATGACCTTCGACAGCGGCAGCCTCGAGCAGAAGGTGAAGTGCGAGGCCTGCGGCAAGGCGTGGTTCGACGTGTACCGGCTGGTGGACGTGGAGGAGCAGGACAACCTCTGACCCGTACCGTGCCTACACTGACCAGCAGAAGGAGGCAGCTGATGAGCAAGAAGAAGAAGTTCACCATCCCCGACGACCCCCGGAAACGGGAACTGCTCCTCACCGCCGAGGCGGGCCGGGGCAGGATCGAGAACGTGCGGGCGCTGCTCGATCTCGGCGTCGACCCCAACAGCCGCGGCAACTACAGGAGCTTTCCCGCCATCGGCATCGCCGCCGCCAAGGGGCAGGCGGAGGTGGTCCGGGAGTTGCTCAATCGGAACGCCGACCCCGCTCTCCGGGACGACATGGGGAGGAACGCGCTCATGCGGTGCGCCGAGAACGGCGACATCGGCATCGCGGCGATGCTGCTGCGTAGCGGACTGGACCCCCTGGCCGTGTCGAACATGGGCCTGACCGCCATGGAGATCGCGCACATCTGCGAGAACGACGACCTGGCGATCTACCTCATAGAGGAGTTCGAGAAGACGCACACCTAGCCCACCTCCCGACCCGTGCATCCGTGTACGGGTCAACCCTTCCCCCGGTGCACCGGTGCACGGGTTTCGTCGCACCGGCGCACCCCCGTCCCTCTTATTTCTTCTCTACTACTCTGGATCCGTAGCAGCCCCCGCGCCCCGGTGCCCCGGAACAGCCCCGACAACTCGAGAATGATGAACAAGAACCACAAGGAAGGCCCTCCCCGCCATCCTCGGCAGGGTCCGGCCTCCATGCCCGAAAGGAGTGTCGAAAAATGCAGACCCTGAAGCAGGAACTGTCCACCGCCCTGCGCGAGCTGGTGCGGGTCGCTCCGAACAAGCCGTCCGTGCCCATCCTGGCCCACGTCGTCCTCCGCGCCGCCGGCGGGACGCTGACCCTGCGTTCCACCGACATCGATACCCACCTGACCGCCGAGCTGCCCTGCGACGGGGACCTGGCGCCGATCTGCCTGCCTGTGAAATCGCTGGCCGCCCTGGCCAGGCCCGAGTCGTCGAAGAAGGACGCGGGCGTCGTGACCATCGACCTGGACGGAATGATCGCCACCGTCGTCGTGGACGGCGTGACCTCGAAGCTCGCCACCCTGCCCGCCGATGACTTCCCGGCGACCTCCGACGCCGAGTGGACCCTCACCGGCGTCTGGCCCGAGAAGCCCCTGGCCGCCGCCATCGCCCACGTGCTCCCCGCCGTCTCCGCCGATATCACCAGGCCGCATCTGTGCTGCGTGGCCCTCGTCGACGGCACGGCCGTCACCACCGACGGCCATCGCCTGCATACGGCCCGCCTCGGAGTGCCCACCTCCGAGCCGCTGCTCCTGCCCGTGCCCGCGGCCAGCGCTCTCAGCCGCATCCTGACCGGAGACGACGCCGTGGTCGTGGTCCGCACCGACACCCGCCTCAAGATCCGCGTGCGCGGCTGGACGCTGGAGACGAAGCTCGTGGACGCGGAGTTCCCGCCGTTCGAGCAGGTCATCCCACGCCAGTCCACGATCCACATGACGGTGGAGGCCGTACAGTTCGGTCAGGCCCTCAAGCGCCTCACGGCCTTGTCGGCCAACCGAGGCGTGCGCGTGACCGTCAACGGCGCCATCGAGCTGGGCCTGAGTGACCCGGAACAGGGAGAGGCCACGGTGACGGTCTCTACCCTCGAGAACGACCACGTCGGCGAGGACCTGGTCATCGGTCTGAACCCGGCCTACGTCCTCGATGCCCTGGGCAAGACGAACCGGCCGGTCCGCCTCGCCCTCGGCGGCTGCCTGGACCCGCTGCTGCTGACCCACGACGACGGACGGCTGGCGGTGGTGATGCCGATGCGCGTCTGACCGAACAACCCGAAAAACAAGGAGTCCATCATGACGAACAAGAAGTTCGCCTCCGGCGCGTTCGTGTTCACACGCGCCAGAAGGGGGATCGTGCCGTGCTTCCCCGAGGAGGTCGTGCCCATCGCCGAGCGGCACGGCATCGACCCGTCGGTGATCCCGGCCTACGCCGGGGACCGCGCCGCCGTGGGCCGGGCAATCGCCCGCACCGACACCAAGGTCGCGGGCACCCAGTACCTGCTGCGCCCGATCAAGCGCACCGGCTCCGAGGTCACCTACGGCATCGTCCGCGAGGACAACAACGGCGACGACCACCTCGATCACGACCACGAGGCCACCGTGAGCTGGAAGGCCGAGCCCGATCCGGACGTCATCTTCGGCAACCACACCATCGCCAACAGGGTGCGCATCCACTACGCCGAGCTGCGCGGGCGCCTCGTCTCCGACGACTGGACCTCGTGCATCAATGCCGAACTCGAAAAGTTAGGCGCCTGTTCCATGCGCGATGATGGTCGTGTGGCGTGGCTTCCGCCCCAGTCCCTCGATGCGGTCCGGCGGCTGCAGGCGTTCCTGTCCGAGATCGGCGTCACGCTGATCATGGCCGAGGTGGCCGCCGAGAATGCTGGCGTCGTCACCGAGGTCGTGGCCGAGAGCGTGGAGGAGTCGCTGGTGCGCCTCGAGCGCGAGGTGTCCGAGTTCAGCGAAACCCAGAAGCCGTCGATGTTCGCGAGGCGCCTGGAGGAATACCAGAACCTGCGGCAGAAGGCGTTGCTCTATCAGGCGGCGCTGGGCATTGGGGCGGAAAAAGCCGAGCAGGTCCTGGGCGAGCTGGAGCGCAAGGTGGAGGCGATGCTGGCTGTGCGGACCGGGATGGTCGTGCACAAGGATGGCAGCGTCAGCCGGAAGGATGCTCCGGTGGCTACGTCCCGCGGGCTGGAAGCCCACGGCAACGATGTCGCCGGGGGCGACAAGGCCCAGGGGCCTGAATCGCAGGAGTCAGAGGAGGCATCCACCTCGTCATCGTCAATCCGCCGAAGCCTTGGCGAAGGCGGACAAACGATCACCACACTGACCTTCGCGGGCGCCAACTTCGTCCCCGCGGACAGCGACGACCCCGACGTCCTGGTCTTCACGTCCGGTGACGAGAAGGCCAAGGCGTCCGTCGCCATGCTGGAGTCCATGGGCCTAGCGGGCAGGTGGCAGAAGGCCGGGAGCGTGGAGGTCAGCGTGCAGAACCACGGCATCGAGGGCGCCGACGTCAGCGTTCGCGTGCGCCTCGGTGGCGGCGACATCAGGGGCATGACCAAGGCGTTGGGGGCGCTGGGCATCGAAGTGGCGGCGTAAAAGAACGAGAAGGGGCGGGCTACGGCTCGCCTCTTCTTTTGCCTGTCTTGACTGGCGGGAAAAGCGGCGGCGCCGCCAATCCGCCAGGTTCGCCGCCACTCGCATGCCGGTGGATGTTTTGGGTAGGCCCGTTGTTGCTGGGATATCGATCCTGGCACGGCATGTGGAAGGCGCGGCACCATGCCGAGCCTTGCCCTGGCCGTTCCCGCCTGGTCCGCCGGAAGCACGTTCGGTGCGACCGAGAAGTACCGTCCCCGCGAGCCCGAGCGCACTGTCCTGCACCGGGTCGTCGCCGAGCACCTGGAGACGTTCCTCTCCGAGGCCCGCGGCCGGGACATCGACGGTCAGGGCGTGCCCGATTTCATCGAAGACGAATTCAGAAGGTTCCTCGGGTGCGGATCACTGTCCGGCGGGTTCGCGCGGCTCAAGTGCGAGAAGTGCGGACACGAACATCTTCTTCCGTTTTCGTGCAAGCGCCGCGGCATCTGTCCAAGCTGCACCGGCCGCCGCATGGCCGAGCGCGCCGCCCACCTCGTCGACCGGGTGATCCCGCCCGTCCCCGTGCGCCAGTGGGTGCTCAGCCTGCCTTTCGCCCTGCGCTACCGCGCGGCCTTCGACCACGGGTTGACCCGCGCGGTGCTCGGCGTCTTCTGGCGCGCCCTCGAACGGTACAACCGGAAGCGGGCGAAGGAGCGAGGTATTCCCGGCGCCCGCGGCGGCGCGGTGACCGTGATCCAGCGTGCGGGCGGCGCCTTGAACCTCAACCCGCACTTCCACATGGCTGTGCTCGACGGCGTTTTCATCGAGAAGGACGGCGAGATCGTCTTCCACAAGCTGCCCGCGCCGAAGACCGAGGAGGTGGCGGACTTGGTGCGCCACATCCGCAAGGGCGTGCTGCGCCTACTGGGGCGGCGAAATATCTCCCTCGGTCGGGACGGCGACGATTTCGAGGACCCGCTGACCGAGGAGAGCCCGGCGCTGGCCTCGGTGTCGGCCGCCTCGGTCTACGGCCTGACCGCGGTCGGGCCGCGCGCCGGTTGTCGCCTGCGCCGCCTGGGCGAGGAGCCCGAGGTCGTCGCGGAGAAGCCGAAGCGCAAGCGCCACGCGCGGTACCGCGGCTTCGACCTGCACGCCGGCGCGCCGGTGAAGGCCGAGGAGCGGGATCGGCTCGAACGCCTGCTGCGCTACCTCCTCCGCCCCGCCGTGGCCGAGAGCCGACTGCGCCTGCTCGCCGACGGCACGGTGCTGCTGAAGACGAAATCCAAGTGGGACGACGGCACGACGCACCTCGTGCTCGAACCGTTGGAGCTGCTCGAAAAGCTCGCGGCGATTATCCCCCGGCCGCAGATCAACCTGGTCATCTACCACGGTGTACTCGGTCCGAATTCCAAGTGGCGTGCCAGGGTGGTCGTGTACGGCAAGCCCGCGGTCGAAGCCGACAGTGCGGGAGCCGAGCCGGGGGAATCCAAGCCCGGCGGCTACGAGTGGGCCGAGCTGATGCGCCGCACGTTCGGGTTCGACGTCCTCGCGTGCACGAAGTGCGGCGGGCGGCTGAAGCTCATAGCGCTCATCGATCAGCCCGCCGTGATCGAGAAGATCCTCACCCACCTCGGCCTGCCGACCGAGCCGCCACGACCAGTACCGGCGCGAGCGCCGCCGGAAGAGCCCGAGCAGCTCAACCTCCCCGACGACTACGACGACTGACCCTCGGCTCCGATATCACGCAGCGCCGCAAGGCCGCGGCACGCCCCGCGGCCGTTTGTGTGCGAGTCCACTCAGCTCCCGACCCTGAAAACCACGACGCTTGCGCCCTTCGCCGACCTGC
>CAYZAI010000326.1:0-5862 GCA_964476305.1 uncultured Myxococcales bacterium | reverse complement strand
GTCATCCAGAATATAGTGTTTGTGCCCATAGATACAAAATATATGATGTAGAAGAGAATAGATATTCTGATGATTTTGGTGCTGAATTATTTGACGAGAGTGTTGAAGGAATTGATGTGACGATAGATAATTTTTTTGATCCTTGGTTATTAAAGACCCTAACTATTTTTTTTCGATGTGATCTGTTAAATATTGAAACACTTATAAAGTATAACTATTTAAGGGATGTGCATTTATTATTTCATCTAATACAAAAAGGTAAAGGATTTTGCTTAAATTTTTTTGGTGGAGTATATCAGGAACATCAAAAAGGCATTTGGGGTAAGGAAACTACTGGTAATAAAATTAAATTAAGATATTCTTTGCATAAAGAATTATTCCATTATAACAGTGAATTAAGTATTTTAAGAAAAAAGTATCTATTATCTATTAAGCATTTAATCTCATATGAGATAATATATGCTTCTAAAATAAACTACAAATTCATTTTCGAGTTATTAAATGAATATATTATAAATTCAAATACAATAAAGAATAAATTAATATTACCCTCTTTTTTTATTTTTATATTTATTAAAAGAATTAAAAGAATATTTTTTCTGTTATTATAATTAGTACTAACAAGTAAAATAATCGTTGTAGTATTTGATGAAGATTATAATTAAAAAATTAATTGGTAGTCTAAAAGGCAGTTTTTATTATATGTTCAACGCAATTCAAAAATTGTCATTTCTTGTCAATAAATAATACTGATATTAGATATTTAAAATTTGATTGATGGACTTAAACAAAATTATTACTATCAATCAGAAATTGTCTAAATCTATTCTTCGAAGCTAAATAACAATGATTTTTCAAGTTAAAGTAAGCTGACTTAAATAGTTTGACATATGTACGTAATAACCCTTTGAAATTTTAATTTCCTTTAATCCTTCTAAACAAAGATTAACAAGTAAGTTGTTCAAATTTGTAAATAAAACTATACTAATTATTTCACCTCAAAAATGGGGTGAAGTATTTGTATCCAAACATCACTATGCACAAGAGCTATCAAAAAATAATAGGGTATGGTTCTTAAATGCTCAAGGTACAAGAAAGGGATTTAAATTCTGTAATATAAGGATGATTAGTAGTAATCTTTATGTGATAGATTATTACAACATATTTTATGGTTTTAGTATTTTGCCCTTTTTTATCAATTCAATGATTAATTATTTAATTACCAAATTAATTAAGAGAAAAATTGGAAATATTGATATTGTTTGGACATTTGAGCAATCAAAATTTTTTAATTTGAATCTTTTTAAAGCAAATTTTAAAATATTTCATCCTGTAGATTATATACCTTTTTATAAAAAAAATGAACTACATATCGCGAATTCAGCGGATGTTATTTTATCAGTATCAGATGAAATTTTAAATACAATTGATTCAAAAAAAGCAAAGTACTGTATAAACCATGGTCTATATGTTACGAATATTAAACAGGATTTAGCTAAGTCACTTCCGATAAATGCAAAAAAGGTAAATATTGCCTATACAGGGAATATCAATATACCTTTTATAGACAAAGAAAATTTTATAGAAATTATAAAAGTAAATGATCATTGTGATTTTCATATAATTGGACCAATTAGTGGTTCCAACATTGGTGAAGTTAAAACTGATAATTTTAAAACTGTATTAGAGACTTATAAAAATGTGTTTTTTCACGGTGTGATACCTCAAAATAAACTAATTTCTGTTTTAAATAATTTTGATATGTTTTTTATTTGTTATGACTCAGCAAGATTCCCGCTACGTATTTCAAACAGCCATAAAATACTTGAATACTTATATACTGGTAAAGTAACAGTATCAAACTATTTTAGTAGCTATAAAAATATATCAAGTGAAATTTTGATTATGCTTGAATCGAATAAAGAATTGCCAGCCACTATCAGTAGGATTTCAAAAAATATTTCTAAATATAATAACCCATTGTTGGCAAGAAAGAGAAGAGAATTTGCATTAAAGTATACATACAAGAGTCAAATAATAAAAATTGAGACGATAATAAATGAAATTAAATATGTTTATTAATACTAGTAATAAAATACTCACAACTTTTTAATGTAATAATTGTAGAATTTGTAGTTTATTTATTTGTTACAATAATTCAAAAATATGGAAATTTCGGGCAAAGTAACTTGTTCAATTTGTATAGCCACGTATAAAAGAATCATCCTGTTGGAAAAATTGCTTGTAAGTCTTCTTAACCAGGAATTAAACGATAATATTTTCTTAGAAATAATAGTTGTTGATAATGATGATATGCAAAGTGCAAGAGACATTGTATCAAAAATCAAGTGTCCTTCCGGATTCTCCCTTTCATATTTTTTTCAACCTATTAAGAATATTAGTTTGACCAGGAACTTGGCAATTAAAAATGCAACAGGAGAATATTTAGCATTTATCGATGATGATGAGGCCGCTGATAAGCAATGGGTCCAAAATTTGATTTCAACTGTTATGCAGTTTAATGCAGATGGTGTCTTTGGATTTGTGGTTCCGGTTTTCCCGCCAAACGTTTCGCCCTGGCTTAAGCAGAGGGAAATTTATTTCAGACCAATGGGGAATACTGGGAGTCAGGCAAAATTTACTTATACTACAAACTGTCTTATAAAATCCAAAATAGTTAAATCTAATAATATTTTATTTGATGAGAGATATGGACTAACAGGTGGAGAGGATACATTATTTTTTACTAATTTATTGGATAAGGGTGCAAAATTTGTGAGTTGTAGAGAAGCTATTTCTTATGAGTTTATTCCTTTTGAAAGAACTAAACTTAAGTATCTTTTTTTTAGAGCTTTTCAAGGAGGCAATACTTTTGCTCGAAGGATGATTGAATTAAAAAATAATAAATTTAATTTCACAAGATTATTGATATTATTCAAAGCGATTTTAAGTATAGCATATTATTTCTTAAAGACGACTTTATTAATTCCTGTAAAAAAGAAGTGGATTTTGAGTTTTATGAGATTAGCTTCTAATATTGGGAAAATTTTCGCCGTTTTTAATTATTATAATAAACCTTATAAAAATTAGAATTAATTAATTTTTAGGAAACTGTACGAACCTCTATCTTTGAATTCATAGATATTATTGTTAATAAAATAATTTGCAACCCTTCAATATCGAAAATCTGTTAAGTCCATCTAAGTTGAGCAAATTAAATTTTGTTCTCCTAGTTTTTTTCACCTTCTTCGGCACTGGACTTCCATTTAGAGAAATAGAATATACTGAGTATAGTTCAAATCCTGTAAATCAAATCCTCTACACTTTCCTATTCATTTCTTCTCTAATGGTAATTGGTCCTAAATTTAAAGTTGTAAGATCCTTCGTATTTAAGGAAAAATATCTGACGATATTTATCTTTTGGTGCTTTTTAAGCGTTATTTGGTCTATTAATAGCTTAGTTGCATTTAAGGGAGCCTTTGTTATTCTGACTACTTGCATTGTTATTATGAATGCTTTTCTTTTTGTCGACTATGAAATTTTATTGAAGGTTTTGAAGATTATAATATCTTTATATCTAATAGTAACATTATTTTCTGTTATGTTTATCCCTGCTGCAATGGATCCGGGGTTTAATACCTGGAGAGGGATAGAACACCAGAAAAATGGCTTAGGTAATATTGGGGTTGTATTTTTCTTGATATTATCTTTGATATTACAGGTTGAAACTGGTACCAGGAAAAGGTTAAGAACATATGTTATTCTAGGTTTATCTCTCCTGATTGTTGTAATGTCTGCTAGTTCGACATCATTAATTAGTTTGGTAATTGTTTTAAGTTTTCTTCTTGTTTTTCAAATTGATAAAGTATTTGCACCGCTAAGAATTGGAAAATTCATTTCAACCTCCGTTTTCTTTTTTCAATTTTTATTTATAGTTATTTTAGTTTATTACTCGGATGAATTGGTTAAGCTTGTACCTCAACTTTTTGATAAAGATTTGACCTTATCTGGGAGAACTGTGATGTGGGATATAATCTGGAAAGATACTCAAAATTACTTATTGCTTGGATGTGGATTTGTAAGTTATTGGGTTTTAGGAAGCAAACAAGTTGTCTTACTAATTGATTTATACAACTGGCCTTTAAATGAAGCTCATAATGGATATTTGGATATAATAAATCAACTCGGAATAATCGGAATTAGCTTATTATTGTTAATTATCATTTCATATTTATTTAGAACTATAAAAGTAAAAGACACTCTATCCTTGGTTATACTTTTATCTATCTTGGTTATGAATGTTACAGAGTCAACTTTATTTAGACCAAGGGCACATATTACATTTTTGTTTATTTTTTGTTATTTATTGGTTAGTACTAAATATTTTAAAAATGGTAATTAGTTAGTACAAAAATGAATGAAATTGTTAAAGGTGAATGTGAAGTTTCGATTTTTTTTATTTCATCGTAACTAATTTATTTTAGTAATAGTACGCTCTTAGTCTGCATTCAAGAATGTACTAAATAAAAAACAAATTGACTTTCTGCTCTTTAATACCTCTCTTATTTAAGCAACATCATTTTCTTAGTCTGTACAAAATCATTACTTTCTATTCTATATACGTACATACCGGTTGGTAAATTACTTGCATTGAAGATCACCTTATAATTACCAGCTTCGTAGGTTCCTTCTGCTAATGTCTCTATAAGTTTGCCCAACATATTGTATAGGTTTATTTTTATTTGCGCTAACTGAGGCAATGAAAATCTTATTGTTGTTTCCGGATTAAATGGATTTGGAAAATTTTGGCATAAATTAAAAGTCTCTGGCACGGATTGATTATGACTTACACCGGTTACATTGGATAATGGCTCATTTAGATTAGTCCAGTTACCAACTTGGTAATTTGGCTGTAGAAAGGCAGGAGCTATTTCTGTTTGTGTCCAAACTAAGTTTGAAGTTCCCTGAGGATTGGTTATGGTAAAGTAATAGGTTATAATATTTGTCTTTGCGGTATCAATTGGAACTGACGGTGGTGTACCCAGGGTTATTAGACTTATTCTGATACTATTGGAATCCGGTTTAGTTATGTTTTGTGTCGGGTAAAGATCAAAATCGTCGTGCAGAGTATAATCTGAGTTTTTAATAGGGGAATTAGGAAAATTTAATGCTGATGAGTTATATGTGAATTCTATCTGAACAATTCCGGCATATCCACTATCAGATTGTAAATTTACAGCTACTGTTACTTCATAGATGTCATTATTAATATTTGTAAGAAACTCACCATCAATAACCTGGGCATATACTTCTATAATAAAAAAGAATATGATAAAAAAACTTTTTGTTATTTGATTTAACATTCCGTCTTGTAATTAAAGCTTCATTCAAAATTTGCCCTCAATATTTCCGACCTGTATATGATACATTTTTTATTAACAGAATAATATTGTTATAAATTTCAAATACTCCAATAAAACATATCTTCCTAAAAAATACTCTCTTATTTAAGCAACATCATTTTCTTAGTCTGTACAAAATCATTACTTTCTATTCTATATACGTACATTCCAGTTGGTAAATTGCTAGCATTGAAGGTTACTTTATAATTACCAGCTTCGTAGGTTCCTTCTGCTAATGTCTCTATAAGTTCGCCCAATATATTGTAAAGGTTCAGTTTTAGTTGCGTTTGCTTTGGTAATGAAAACCTTATTGTTGTACTGGGATTAAACGGATTCGGATAATTCTGAGATAGATCATATTGAGTAGGCATTATTTCCACTTCTACCACATCAGAGTATTCATATTGTCCATCTGTGTCTATCTGTTTAAGTCTGTACTGGAATTTACTCCCTCCCGCAA
>CAYZAI010000325.1:0-5870 GCA_964476305.1 uncultured Myxococcales bacterium | reverse complement strand
TCATCAGGTTGAGGTGCTTGCGCGCGGTCCCGTGCCGGTTGCCGCCCAGAGGGATGTAGAGGTAGTCCCGCAGGAAGAAAGAGAGCGACATGTGCCAGCGCCGCCAGAAATCGACGACCGACGTGGCGCGGTAGGGCGAGTCGAAGTTGACCGGCACCCGGACGCCGAACATGCGACCCAGGCCCAGAGCCATGTCGGAGTAGCCGCTGAAGTCGAAATAGATCTGGAAGGTGTAGGCCAGCGATCCGAACCATGCGTCGATCGCGGTCGGCGCCCCGGTCCCGTCGAAGAGGGCTGCCGCCCACGGACCGAGGGGATCCGCAATGAATACCTTCTTGAACAGGCCGAGGATGACGAGGGACGAGCCCAGCGCCACTTGCTCGACGTCGAACCGGAACCACGACGGCCGGCGCAGCTGCGCCAGGATCTCGCCGAAGCGCAGGATCGGCCCCTGGGCGGCCTTGGGGAAGTAGGCCGAGAAGAAGAGGTGCTCGAGCAGCGAATGCTCCGGGACGACGCCCCTCCGACAATCCGTCAGGTAGGCGACCTGCTGGAAGGTGAGGAAGGATAGCCCGAGGGGGAGCGCGATCTCGAATGGACCGAAGCTCGTGCCCAGGATCCCGCCCAGGTTCTGCAGGAGGAACCCGGTGTACTTGAAGTAGACCAGCACGGCGAGGTTGGCCGCGATACCGAGGGCGAAGAGCCAGCGCGAGGCGCGGCCTCCTGCGGCTATCCTGCGGCCCAGCAGGTAGTTGGCCGAGGCGGAGGCGCCGACCAGGAACAGGTTCCCCGGCCCCGCCAGGGCGCAGAAGGCAAGGGAGACGACCGTCAGCAGCCCCAGCGCGAGGCGCGGCCGATCGAGCATCGCCGCCCCACGGAAGACCAGCAGGGCCAGCGGAAGGAAGACGAACAGGAAGGCGTGGCTGCCGAGGTTCAACGCCTCCTCCTGCCTGTGGCAGAACCGCGGCCGGTCACCGGCCCTTCTTCCTGATGGTCTCGGCGGCCCGCTTGGCCCGTCCACGGATCAGGAAGTGGAAGTTCTTCTTCGCCACACGGTCCAGGTAGGGCAGCGCCTGCGCGCTGCCGATTTCGCGCAGTGCGTCCACCGCATCCAGCGTGAGCATCGGGTCGTCTCCCATCCTAGTCAACAGCGGGATCGCCGCCTCGCCATCGATCCTCGCGACCGCCCACAGCGCTCCCTGACGCACCTGGAGCGCCTGCCCCGACTCGTCCAGGATCCGCCTCGCGTCGTCCGCGTCGTCCGCGTCGCCGAAGAACCCCAGGCTCCTGAGCGCCGTGCCGCGGATCAGCGGATCCGGGTGCCGGGCCACGGACAGGATCGCGTCAGCCATCTTCGACCGGAGGGACGACTTCCTCGCCGGCCGCAGGGATCCCACCGCCACCAACAGCGGCTCCAGCACGCGGACGTCGGACCCTTCCCCTGCCGAGCGTTCTTCGCCCCCGGATCCCGCTGTCCCTTCTCCCTCCACCTCTCCGGCAGCGCGCAGCATGGCGAGCAGCGGCCGGCCGAAGGTGCCTTCCGTCTTCTTGGGCCAGGCTCGGATCATCTCCAGCCATGGCAGCCAGTCTCCGGCCGTTCCGTGCTCCGCCCACCATTGCATGCGCTCGGCCACGAACCGCGGCGAGAAACTCTGCTGTCCCTGGACGGCCAGCTGTCTCACGATCTCCAGTTCTCTCTCCGTCCCGGCGCCGGACTCGACGAGCCGCGTCAGCTCGGCCGACCACGTCTCCGGGTCAACGGAGAAGCTGTGTCCGATGATCGCCAGCCTGGCCCCCAGATCATCTGTCGCGCCGTAGATCCGCCGGACCTCTGCGCCGACCTCGGGGCTGCCCTCGAGGGCGGCGAGCTTCAGCAGGAAGGCGATGTCCTCGCCGTCCCGGCTCGACCCGACAGCCTGCAGCCGTTGCAGCAGCAACGCGCGAGCCTCGGGCTCCTTCAGCTGCGACGCGAACCGCTCCGGCGCGCGGTAGAGCATCGCCTGAAGCAGCGACCGGTCGAGATCGTTCGAGAGGTCGAAGAGGTTTCGTGACTCGTTCGGATCGCTCCACACGTCGTAGCGGTAGAGGGCGTCCCCGTCTGCGTAGTGCACGAGCTTGTGCCGCCCGCGGACCAGCCCTACGACGTCCGCATGGCGCGACTTGCAGTAGTAGTCGCGGTGCCAGGATGCGGCCGGATCGACCATCAGCGGCACGAGGCTGCGGCCACGGTGGGTCGGGTTCTCCGGCGCTCCCGCGAGGTCGGCGATGGTCGGAACGATGTCGATGTTGCCCACGACCGCTCCGTCGACGAGGTGTCCCGGCCGGCCTGGAACGCGGAACGCCAGGGGGACTCTCACGGTCTCCTCCCACACGTTCGCGCCGTGGGATACCGCGCGCTTCTCGCCCAGGCTCTGCCCGTGATCCGCCCCGAGGATGAAGACCGTCTTCTCGGCAAGCCCCAGCCCCTCGAAGCTCTCCATCAGGCGCTCGAACTGCCCGTCCAACCAGCGCAGCGAGCGGCTGTAGCACTCTTGCGGGTCACAGTACCGGCGACCAAGCCTCTTGCCGTCGGCCCATCCGGGGATGTGCAGGGCGTAGAAGTGGATCCAGGCCAGGAAGGGTTGCTTCCGATTGCGCTCGATCAAGGCACGGGTGATCTCCAGCTCCCTGTCCATGTCGGCCTCGTGATAGACCTCCACGTCCTCGAAGCCGTCGAGAAGCTGGTTGAACTCGTCGAGTCGTGATTCGACGAAGAAGCTCGGGACGGCCGCGATAGGCTTGCGGCCCAGGCTCCTGGCGTAGTTGCCGAGGGACACGCCGATGGCCCGGCTGTCCTGGTGGGGCTCGAGCGAGCGGAACAGCGGCGGCATGGACCGGGACGTGCACGCGGCCTGGGCGTAGGCGTGCCGGAAGCGGACGGCCCCCTCGAGCCACCCGTCGATGAACGGCGTGTCGTCGCTGTGCGCGAGCCGCTTCTTTCCCGTGCGGTTGGGCGGCAGGGCGTCGGCCCGCGTGGCGTCGCTTATTATCCAGACGATGTTCCAATCGGGAGGAATCCGTATCAGCCCGCGCGGGTGGCGCTCCTCACGCGCGGCGCGGGCCCTCTCCATGCCCAGCGACTCGAGGGCCTCCAGCATCAGCGATCCGCGGGGTCCCCTGTCCGCGAGCCTTCGCACGGTGTCCGTGCAGGTCGCGGCGCCCGCCAGGACCTCGGAGCGCGTCCCCCGGTCCATCGTCAGCCATGTTGCGATCCCCGTTGCGAGCAGGGCCGTCACAACGGCCGACAGCCCGGCCCGCAGGCGGTTGCTCCGCCTCGCGACGATCGCCTCGGTCAACGCCCGGAAGGCGACGAATGACAGCAACGCCGAAAGCAGGTAGGTCGCGATGTGCAGGTGCGGGTACAGGCTGAACCAGACCGTGACGTTGAACCAGGCAAGCGCGACGGAAGCGACGAGAGCCCCGACCTGCAGCGCCACCCGCCATCGCACGGGGGCTCCGGTTCCGGCTCCCGCTGCGGCGTCCAGGCCAGCGACGGCAGCGATGGCGAGCGCTCCCCCGGCACAGATGGCCAGGTGGACGACCCAGGCATAGGGTTGCTGCGATATCCAATCGCCGGAAGAGAGTTCCTCGCCAACCAGATGGAACGGGAACGATGCGAGCGCTCCCGCCGCACACGACGACGCCAGCACCCTCCAGCGCCACCCGCCCGTCACGCGCCCCACCCAGGCGCCGACGCCCCTCACCAGGAGCCACGACGCCGCGACTGCGATCTGGAAGACGGTGAGCGCGCCGAACAGGGACAGGAGCCCCCGGGCCCCGATGAGATCTTCCCCGGAGCCTGAGGTGGCGGCCGTGACGATCCGGTCCAGGATCAGCAACCAGAGTGATGACCCCAAGACCGCGAGAGCCACCGCGGCTCCCCACGCCAGCTTATCGCGTTGCGATCCGCCGTTCCGGGCCGCCCCTCCCGGTCCGCCCTCGCAGTCACCGGATCCCTTCGACGATAGCCCGGCCGCCCTAACGGCCTCTCCTGAGGATTCTTCCATGCGATCAACTAGCCATCTACGTACTCTCGTCGGAAACGCTGTTCAAGCACAGAAAGCGCGGCTCTGGCCTGCAGAGCGTCGTCTACCTCCAGTCGCGATCCAGGGCGGCGCGCAGACCGAGCCAAACGGCGAGCCCGCGATCCGGGTAGCCGTATTTCGTCTGGTAGTTCATGTCGAGCAGGTTCTCTCCGCGCAGCCAGGCCGACAGCCCGCGACGGACCTCGACTTCAATCCGCGCATCCCACACGGCGTAGGTGCCCAGCTCGCCGAGCCCGAGGATGTTGTAGTCGGCAAACGCCTGGGGCCCGACCACGCGCAGTGTGCTCGCGGCCTCCGCCCATTTCGCCGGACGGGTGATGATCCCGACGGTGGCCTGGTGGGCCGGGATCTGCGCGATGCGGTCGTCCTCCAGGCCCGAGCCCAGGCGCCGGGCGAAGAGGTAGGCGTAGCCAGCGCGCAGCTCCACTTCCTCGAGGGGCCGTATCCGCAGGGCGACCTCGCCGCCGCCGAGTCGCGCGCGGCCGAGGTTCTGCTTCTGGGTCACGCCGTTGGTGTCGGGCAGGTACACATCCTCGATCACGTCGTCGAGCTCGGCGTCGAAGGCAGAGACGTCGACGACAAGTGACCGCAGCGGCTCCCACGAGGTGTCGAGCTGTACGTACCAGGCGGTCTCGGGCTCGAGGTCCGGGTTGGCCCGCGTGAAACCGAGCCGGCTCGAGTAGCGCTCCGACAGGGTCGGGATCCGCCCGCGCCTCGCGCCGGTGAGCCGCAGCAGCAGCTCCGGGAGCGGATCCCAGCGGGCCTCGGCCAGGGGCGACACGAGCCAGCGGTTCTCGTCCTCGCAGGCCCCGCCTCCGGTATCCACCTCGGCCTCGCCCGTGTCCGGCAGATCCCCCTCCATCTGCACCGCGACGAGAAGCGTGAGCCCGCGGATCACGGGCACCTCCAGCTCTGGCACCGCCGTCAGGTAGACGCGCCGGAAGCGGTCAAGGCGTTCGTCCTGCTGCAGTCGCGCGCCGTGGCTGTCGTGCCGCCCGTCGAGCCACAGCCTGACGATGGTGGCACCGGCGTCGCGGCCGCGGAAGGCATACTGCCCGCGGATCCGCCCGCCGAAGGAACGATCATGGTAGAAGGACACGTACGCGTTGGGCCCGTCCATGGTGGTGAACGTCTCGTCGTCGTAGGAATCGAAGCGGTTGTCGAACCCCACGGCGTACACCGCCTCCTCGAGGCGCAAAGGCCCGGCCTCGAGCGTGTGGGCCACCTGTCCCACCACCGCGCGCCAGGTCGAGAAGCGTGTGTAGAACGGCCGGGCGTCGGTCGTGCTGCGAGGCACGCCGAACTCGCCGTCCAGCACGAAGGCCTGGGCCGTGAACCGGTTGGATTCGTCGATGGGCACGGCGAGCTTGCCCACGAAATCGGCGATCCGCCGATCGCTGTTGTCGAGCCCGCCGCCGTCCTCCCACTCGGTGGCCTCGTATTGCGAGGACAACCGGTAGCCGTCGGACAGGGTGACCCCGGCGCCCACCGCGTAGGCGAAGGGCCCGGCATCGAGGGAGTGGAAGGCCGTGGCCCGCCCTTCTCCGCTGCCGCCGAGCTCCAGCTCGGTCTCCATGAGCGGCGCCCGTGCCGGATCGCGGGTCTCGATGGCCACGGTGCCGCCCATGCCCCCCGGGCCGAGAGCAACGGACGACGGGCCCTTGACGACGAGCACGCTCTCCACCAGCTCGGTGGGGATCTTCCCCAGGTCGCCGCCGCCGCCGTACGGGCTGACGAAGGGCACGCCGTCCAGGTAGAGGTTGACGCCCCGCTGGTCGAAGCCGC
>CAYZAI010000324.1:0-5876 GCA_964476305.1 uncultured Myxococcales bacterium | reverse complement strand
GGAGACGGCTCCCAAGGGCGAGGACGAGGGCGGGGAGTAGACGGAGGGAAACAGGTCCTCTCCGCAAGGTGACTGTTTGAAAAAAAGTGTTATTAATCGGATGGTTACCGAGAAACGGAAAAAAAAGAACCCTGCTGCGGAACAAGACGGGCTGGGAGTTGTCCATGAAACCGGTGGTCGAAGGATCTTCGATTCACAACGAGTCCGCGATGGTGTTTACTAAGGGGAAGAAGTCTTCCCGTACCACCGGCGGGCATTTCTGAGGAGGCGAAGCGATGAAGCGTGTTTTGGCGGTTGCTGCTGGCGGAGTGTTCCTGCTTTCGCTGGGAGTCGCATCGGCACAGGTCACCTACGCCGAGCGGACCGAATATTCGTTCGACGACGACGTGGTCCAGGGCGATCTGGTCCGACCGGACGGCGAGTTGACGGTCGTGCGAAAGAAGGGCAAGCAGCGCAGCCTGATTCGTGTCCGGCAGCACTTCGTCCCCGAGATGCTGAAGTCGGTGGAGGATATCTAGTTCGAGGTTGGTTCGCGGCGCAGTGAAGGGAAATCCCTTCGCCCGATGCGGGCGAGAGAGCACGAGGGAAGGTCATGAGCGCACTGACGATCAGTTTCAAAATCACAAAGGGAGGCCAACTCGTCAAAGAGGAGTCCCTGACCCGGGATGTCATCAAGATCGGGAGGATGGCGTCGAGCCACCTGCAGATCGACGACGAGGGAATCTCCAGGATGCACGCGGTCATCGAGGTCGGTGGTGCCGGCGACGTGAACATCATCGACCTCGGCAGCGCCACCGGAACCCTCGTGAACGGCAAAAAGGTGAACAAGGCTCCGCTTGCGAACGGCGACACGATCGTTCTGGGCGGAGTCGAGATCCAGGTCACCTTCGCCGCGGCGGTCGAGGCACCGGCACCGGCGGAGGTTCCCGCGCCTCTGATGTCGGCGGCGCCGCGACAGGCGCCGGCCTTCGCGCCACCGGCCATGGGTTTTGCGCCCGGGGTGCCGGCTGCCGCCCCTGCTGTTTCGACGGCCGGTGTCACGGCAGGTTCGATGTTCATCGACCTCGGGACGGTGGAAGACACATCCAAGCAGGCCGTAGAGGTCGTTGTGATGTGGAACGGCTCTGTCCTGCACGTTGAGCACTACAAGGCCGAGGAGAAGAAACCACGCAACTACACAATTGGCGAGGACTTCACCTGTGACTTCCCGGTCCCATCCGAGCAGTTGGGCGGGCAGACCAAGGTTCCACTGGTGGTGAACCATTTGGGCGGGGGCTGCACCGTCACCCTGCTGCCGGGTTCCGACGGTGACGTGACCTTCGAGGATGGCAATCGTGTACCTTTCGCGCAGCTGGTGCAGGCGGGCCAGGTCCAGGCTAGCGCCGAGATTCGCGGTGGACACAGCTTGGCGTTGCCTGCGCGTGGGCGAGTCAAGATGGACTTCGGGCCTTGGACGTTCCTCGTCAATGCCGTGCCCAACCCGAGGAAGTTCGTGGCTCCGTTCCAGTTCGACTGGACTTCACAGATCTACCCCGGCTTTTCGGCCATTCTGCACGCGGCTTTCCTTTTCCTGATCTATTTCATCCCGCCGGATCCTGCCGGTCTGTCCCTCGATCTGCTCGACGACAGCAACCGGTTCATCAAGTACATGCTGAACCCGGCGGAAGTGCAGCAGGACGAAGTGCCGGAGTGGCTCAAGAAGGACAAGAAGGACGAGGAGCAGGGAGGCAAAGGTAAGCGTCACAAGGGCGAAGAAGGGCAGATGGGCAAGCGCGATGCCAAGAAGACGGACAATCACTACGGCATCAAGGGGCCCAAGGACAATCCGGATCCCCATATGGCCCGCTCGATGGCCAAGGAGATGGCGAAGAGCGCCGGCATCCTGAGCTACCTCTCGGCTGCAAACGCGCCGACCTCGCCGTTCGGACGCGACTCGGCCCTCGGCGTCGATCCCGAAAACGCGCTGGGTGCATTGATGGGCAACCAGGTGGGAGAGAACTTCGGTTACGGCGGTCTGGGCCTGCGAGGTACCGGCCGCGGCGGTGGTGGCACGGGCGAGGGCACAATCGGCCTGGGCAACCTCAACACTATCGGCCATGGCGGGGGTGGCGGCTCGGGTTCCGGATACGGCCGCGGTGCCGGCGGTCTCGGCGGTCGGCGCGGGAAGGCCCCGCAGATCCGTTCCGGCGCGGCGATGGTCAAGGGTTCGCTCTCGAAAGAGGTCATCCGCCGGATCGTGCAACGTCACATCAACGAGGTGAAGTTCTGCTACGAGCGCGAACTGGCAAAGCGGCCGGACCTGGCGGGCCGCGTGTCGATCAAGTTCATCATCTCGGGAACAGGCGCCGTTCAGATGGCCGTGGTCGAGGATTCCACGCTCGGCAACGCCTCGGTCGAGAACTGCATCGCCGGAGCGGTGAAGCGGTGGACCTTCCCGCAACCCGAGGGCGGCGGTATCGTGGTCGTGACCTACCCGTTCCAGCTGACCTCGCCGGAGGGCTAGCCGACTCTCTTCGGGCTGAGCGCGGAAACCGCCAGCCGGTGGCGGAAGCCCGATTGACTTGAAGGCCCCCCCTGCTAGAGTCCCCCGAATGAAAGCCCTTCGTTCCGTCAAGGGAATGCACGATGTCCTTCCCGACGAGATGCCGAGGTGGCATTTCGTCGAGCGCACCTATCGCGAGATCGTGGAGCGCTACGGGTACGAGGAGATCCGTACGCCGATTCTCGAACCCCTCGAGTTGTTCGTGCGCGGCATCGGCGAGGCCACGGACATCGTCGAGAAGGAGATGTACTCTTTCGAGGACAAGGGGGGCGACTGGCTCGCGCTTCGCCCGGAGGGAACGGCATCGACAATCCGCGCCTACATCCAGCACAATCTCCAGGCGCAAAGGCCCTATCACAAGCTCTACTATCTCGGTCCGATGTTTCGTCGAGAGCGTCCGGCCAAGGGGCGATTCCGGCAGTTCTACCAGGCGGGCGCCGAGCTGGTCGGCATCGAAGCGCCCGCAGCCGACGCCGAGATCGTCGAGATGGCGGTGCGTTTCGTGGAGCGTCTCGGCATCGGCGAGGTGACCGTCCACCTGAGCAGCCTCGGTGACGCCGGGACCAGGCCGGCCTTCCGGTCGGCACTGATCGACCATTTCAGCGGTGTCGCGGGCGAACTCTGCCAGGACTGCCGCCGGCGCCTCGAAACCAACCCGCTTCGCATTCTCGATTGCAAGGTGGAGTCCTGCCGGAACCACGCCGCCACGGCGCCCTCGGTGATCGACTACATCTCGGACGCGGCCCGGGACCATTTCGACGAGACCCTGCGGCTGCTGGGTCGGGCCGGCGTCGATCACGTCGTAGATCCGACGATGGTGCGCGGTCTCGACTACTACACGCGCACGATTTTCGAAATCAAGGGCGCGGCCGATACTCTCGGAGCCCAGGCCACAATCGTCGGCGGCGGCCGGTACAACGACCTCGTGGCCGAGTTCGGCGGGGCCCCGACGCCGGCCATCGGCTTCTCGTTCGGCATCGAGAGGGTGCTGATGCTGCTGGACGAAGGGAAGATACCGGCGACCCGGGCGGTTGTGTTCGTGGCCGGGATCGGCGAGGGTGGCGACGAGAGGGCCCGGAGCCTGGCCCTCGACCTCAGGGCGGAAGGGTTCAGGATCGAGGCGACCTACGGAACCGGGAGCCTGCGATCGCAGCTCAAGAGGGCGGACCGGTACGGTGCGGCGATCGTCGTGATTGCGGGGGAGGAAGAGGCCCGGCGCGAGGCGGTGACGGTGCGCGAGATGAAGAGCGGGCAGCAGCGGGAGGTTCCGATCGCCGGGCTGAAGGCGGCCCTCGAGGGCTGCCGTTGAAAAAAGTGAAGAGAAACCTGCTTGCGGCGGCCGTTTGGCTCCTCGCGCTGTGCGTGGGATCGACGGCTCTTGCGGGAGAGGATCCGGCCGGCGACGGCGGAGACGACGAGAGCGGCGCGGCCGGGTCGCAGGCTCCCGTCGGCTTGACCGGGATCGAGCTCGAGGAACTGGAGACGGGGGTGGAGCCGAAGGTCGAGCGGTTCGTCCTGCCGCCCTGGTACCAGGAGACCAAGGGCCCGGTCACGTTCCGCACGCTGTTCCCCTTCTACTTCGAGCGTCAGCGGTCGGGGGAGGGAGCCCGCAGCGATCTGGGCGTGATGCCCTTCTACTGGCGCTACCGCGAGGGCCCGGCCAGGGCCGACGTCTACTTCCCGCTGTACTGGCGGTTTCGCGAGCCGGCGTTCGACACGGACATCGTGCTGCAGACCTACCTGAACCGAGGCGAGTACGGTCACGACTTCGGTTTCGCGCCGCTCGTGTTCTTCGGCCGGAACGACAAGCGCGGCAGCGACTACCAGGTCCTGCCGCCCCTGTTCTGGCGTTTCGCCGAGGGCAAGGACCTGTTCCTGCTGGCGGGACCCTACTACCACCACCGCGAGGGAGAAGACTACGACCTGGGCCTGCCGCCGGTGCTGTTCGCGGGGAAGGAACGCGACGACAGCTACCTGGTGATCCTGCCGCCGCTGTTCTGGCACTTCCGCGACGATCTGAATTACGAGACGACGAGCGTGCTGCCGCCGCTGTTCTTCCGCACGCGGGAGACCGGCTGGAGCGCGGGGCTGCTGCCCCTCTTGTACCTGGCGCGGGACGAGAGCTGGGCCCGGACCCTGGTGACGCCGTTCTACTACGGCAGCCGCTGGGGCCAGGGCCGCAGCCACTACTTCCCGCCCCTGCTCAGCTACTACCGGCACTCCCCGACGCTGTCCCAGGGAGGTGTCGCGGCGTTCTACCACTGGTACGAGGAGGAGGGCGATTTCCTGCGGATGTTCTCGCCCCTGCTCTGGACCTGGGGCAACGATCGTACGGACGACAAGGCCTGGCTCGTGCCGCCGCTGGTGTACCGCCACGATTCGCCGGTGGCGGACGACACGATGGTCGGCCTCGTCTACTGGAACTTCCACGAGCACTACCAGGAGCGGACCTTCGCGCTGATGCCGCTCTTCGCGCACCACCAGAAGCTCTACGAGGAGAACTGGCGGATGTGGCTCGCGCCCACGTTCGACTTCGGCAAGAACCCGGACGGCGGCCACTTCTGGCTGCACCCGCTGTTCTACGTCGGCCGCGAGAAGGAGGCGAGCCACCTGGTCGTGGCGCCGATCCTCTGGCACTTCGCCGACCCCGAGGAGCGCACCACGGTCGTGTTCCCGCTCTGGTGGAACTTCCGAAAGCTCGAGCGGCAGCGCCTGAGCCGCGTCGCGTTCCCGCTCTGGTGGCAGTTCAGCGACCTGAAGAGGAACAACCACAAGCGGGTCTTCTTCCCGGTCTACTGGGACTTCGTGAACAGCAAGAAGGACGAGCGGACCCTGCTGCTGGCGCCCCTGTTCTGGCGGGATCGGGACCCGGAGCGCACCGTGTCCGGCTTCCTCAACATCATCTGGAACGAGGGCGCGCTCAAGGAGAACCGCTTCTGGACCTTCCAGCTGTTTCCGCTCATCGGCTTCGGCCATCCGCCCGTGCCGGAGGGCGAGGGCGCCTACTGGTCGTTCCTGTCCGGGCTCGCCGGCTGGCGCCGCCAGGGCTCCACCAAGGAGCTGAAGCTCTTCTGGATCCCCTTCAACGTCTCGGGCGACTGATATTCGGCAAGGAGTCGGCAACCATGGCTGACTTACGAACGTAAGTCGGCGCAAACTGCCTGCGCTCGTGCGAATGACGGCTACAGCCGTGCGCGAGCCGCCTCAACCAGCGCGAACGCCGCCCGCGCCATCGAAAAAGCCAGTCACACCCTCGAAAAAGCCAGTCACACCCTCGAAAGAGCCAGTCACACCTTCGAAAGAGCCAGTCACACCCTCGAAAGAACCAGTCACA
>CAYZAI010000323.1:0-5891 GCA_964476305.1 uncultured Myxococcales bacterium | reverse complement strand
TCGTCGCGCCTTTGTGAAAACCCAATGATGCCGAACTGATCCACGTAGTCCCAACAAGGTGAGAAATCCACGTAGTCCCAACAAGGTGAGAGAAGAAGGTGAGAACAAGGGTGAAATGGACTGCGCCGTAGCGCCCGCTGTGCTGTTCAGGACCTGAACCGGCGAGAACTGGGGAGTGGTGAGGCCCCCCCCGGAAATTGCGCGGCGATGCGAGCCCGTGTAGTCTTCCCGGGCCTGTGGCGCGCGATCCGGCGGAGGAGCCGATGACCGACGAGCGACCCGACCTTTCCGACGAGATGGCCGATCGGCTGCTCGGCTTCAACGAGGAGCTCGCGGAGCTGCGGGACGTAGACGCGATCCTCGACCGGATCCTGCTCCAGGCCCGCTCAGTGGCCCGGGCCGACGCCGGATCAATTTTCCTGGTGGAGGGCGATGGCCTCCGGTTCAGCTACGTCCACAACGATACCCTGTTCGACGAGGGCCACCCCCGGGAGGCGCTCTACGCCGACCTCAAGGTGCCCATAGACGAGCGGTCCATCGTCGGCTATGCGGCCAAGACCAGGAGCCCGCTGGCCATCGATGACGCCTACGCCTTGCCCGAGGGGCTGCCCTACCGCTTCAACCGCTCCTTCGATGACGAGAGCGGCTACCGCACGAAGTCTATCCTCGCCATCCCGCTCAGGACAGCGGCAGGCAGCCTGGTGGGCGTGATGCAGATCATCAACGCGAGGGACGAGACCGGCGCCGTCGCACCCTTCGACCGGCTCTCTCGCGGCGTCGTGCCGCTGCTGGCCACGAACGCCGCCGTGGCCATCGAGCGCGGCATCATGACCCGCGAGCTGGTGCTCCGGATGATGCGCATGGCCGAGCTGCGCGATCCCACCGAGACTGGCGCCCACGTGCAGCGCGTCGGGGCCTACTCGGCCGAGATCTACAAGCGCTGGGCGCTGACCCGCCTGCGCGTCCGCGGTACGCTGCTGCCCGGCGACGGCGTCCCCGAAGAGCCCCCCGAGAAGGAGATCCTGAGGGTTTCGGATCGTATCCGGCTGGCGGCGATGCTCCACGACGTCGGCAAGGTGGCGATCCCGGACGCGATCCTGAAGAAGCCCGGGAAGCTCACGGACGAGGAGCGCGAGGAGATGCAGCAGCACACCGTCCACGGCGCGCGGCTGTTCGAGCATCCCACCTCGGATCTGGACGCGATGTGCCGCGATGTCGCCGCCGGCCACCACGAACAGTGGGCGGGAGCGGGCTACCCGCGGCGCCGGGCCGGCGAGGGGATCCCGCTGCCGGCGCGGATCGTGGCTTTGGCCGACGTCTACGACGCGCTGGTCTCGCGGCGCTGCTACAAGGACGGCTGGCCCGAGGAGAAGGTGCTCGGCATCCTCGCCGAGGAGTCGGGCCGGCAGTTCGACCCCGAACTGGTAGAGGCCTTCGTCGGCATCCACGACGTGATCCTCGCGATCCGCAACCGCTACAAGGGCTGCGAGCCCGCCGCACCCTGAACCGCCTCACGCGTCCGGGTACTCCACGAGGGTGCCGTCCGGCGCGCGCATCACGACGACGCCGGGTCCTCGGCGGACGACGTGCTCCGGTCCCAGCGGGATCTTGCCCAGCCCGCCCGGGAGATCCACGACGAGCTGGGGGATGCCCAGGCCCGAGAGGCGGCCCCGCAGGTGCGCCATGATCTCGATGCCGCGGTCGAGGGATGTGCGGAGGTGGGCCGTGCCTCGCACGAGGTCGCAGACGAACAGGTAGTAGGGTCGCACGCGCATTCGCAGCAGACCGCGACAGAGATCCTCGATGATCGTCGGATCGTCGTTGACGCCACGGAGCAGCACGGCCTGGTTCGCCACGGGGATGCCCGCGTCCACCAGCGCGGCCACGGCCCGGGCAGCCTCGGGCGTGATCTCCCGCGGGTGGTCGAACTGGGTGTTCACGTAGAGCGGTCCGCGAGCGGCCAGGGCCGTCGCCAGGGAGCCGTCGATCCGCATCGGCAGGGTCACGGGCGCGCGTGTTGCCACTCTGACGATCTCGACGCTCGGGATGTCCCGCACCCGGTCGACGATCGACAGGAGCCCGTCGTCCTCGATCAGCAGCGGATCGCCGCCTGAAAGGATCACGTCGCGGATCTCGGGCCTGGCCGCGATCCACGCGAGTGCCCGGTCGAGCTCTGTGCCGGCCACGGAGCGGACCTTGCCCTGACCGAGGATCCGCCGCGTGCAGTGGCGGCAGTTGACCGCGCATCCGCCGTGGACCAGCAGCAGCGCGCGGTCCGGGTAGCGGCGGATCAGGCCGGGCAGGGGGCTGTGGCGCTCCTCGTCGATTGGGTCGGGGGAAAGCTCGTTCCGCCGAGTCCATTCGTCTGGACCCGGCAGCGCGAGACGCGCGATGGGATCGGCGGAATCGTCCGGGTCGATCAGCGAGAGGTAGTACGGCGTGATCGCCATCGGCCGGATCCCCTCGGGCCCGACCGGCAGTCCGGCCGTCGACCTGGCGGCGTCGAATGCGGCCCCCGGCGGAAGATCCGAGGCCGAACGGATCGAACGGGCGAGCTGACCGCGCCAGCCGCCGCGCCCGGAGGCGAGCGCCTTGTCCGGGAGGCGCCGGCTCATGGGTCCAGCAGTGAGCGGTTCGGGACCGCTTCGAGGAAGGCTGCGGCGCCGATCCGGCCCGTGGCGTAGTCGAATCCGGCCTCGACCAGGACCACTCCGTCGGCCACGGCCCGCCCGGCCAGGTCGATCGCGAGGGACGCGAGTTCCGGATCGTCCCGCGCCACGGTCCGCACCCAGGGCGCCCGGGGGAGCGAGGATGCCAGCCCGAAGGCCCGCAGCCAGCCGAGCCAGAGCCGAAGGTCGAGGGTGGATGGCGCGGCGCCGTGGACCGAGCTCCAGGCCGCGCGGACCTGCCGGGTCCATCCGGGATAGGGGCGAATGGCCAGGGCCCGGCGCGCGTGGACCGTGCCGGCGCCCGCATGGCCCAGCAGATCGCAGTGCACATGGAGGTCGATATCGTCCTCGAGTCGCTTGTGGGCCAGGCCGCGAGGCTCGCCCCGCTCCACCGCGGGCCGGATCCGACGCTCGATCTCGGCGTGGAACACGAGATCCGCGGCGTGGTGGGTCAGGTGCCCGAGGGCGAGGGCCAGGCCCGCGTCGCTCATGGCGCAATCGATCAGGGCCCTGGCAAAGGCCGCGGTGCCCGAGGCGTGGATCTCGTTCCCCGGGCCGCCGAAGTCCGGACTGCGGCCGACAGCCATGCCGACGGCGGTCAGCCACAGTCGCCGGTAGTACGGCAGGTCCACGAGCACGGCGCCCAGGGCCAGCTCTTCCGAGTGTGCGGCGAGCAGCTCGTGGACGGGCGAAGGGAGGTCCGGCGATCCCGCGATGTGCCCAGCAAGCGTGACGTGCAGCAGTGTTCCGGCCATCGTGCGGTCCTCGTCCCCTCAGAGCGGTGACACGGCAGGGCAGGGCACGTGCTCGAGGAAAATCTCCTCGGAGAGAGCGGCCAGCAGCTCGTCGAGGTCCGCCGCCATGTCCGGAGCCACCATCAGGTCGATGACGTCGTCCGTGCCCTCGCGGGTGGTGGGCGTGGCCAGCCCGTCGTGGGACTCGAGCAGCCACCTGACGTAGGCGATCGATTTCTTCTCGACTTGGATCGATCGCAGAAGCATCCCTCGCTGGAGGTCATCGACCATGGGCGGGGAGTATAGCGCCTTTCGCCGTTTTTTTGACGATCTCTCGCACATACACCTACAATGTTCTCGGGACCGCTCCTTGCGCCAGAGGTGATGGACATGAGTTTCGTTAAGCCCTCGCGAATCGGAATCGGCGTCGCGCTCGGCGCGTTCACCCTGGCGGCGTCCCTGGCCGGTAGCGGGTGCGGCGGGACGCGGCAGGCCCTGGAAAAGCAGATCAGGGATCTGGAGAGTCAGCTGGTGACCCTGAAGTCGGAGAAGGTGAATCTCGCGGCGCGCAACGCGGCCCTCGACGACCGCGTGCTGCTGCTCGAGACCCGGCAGGACGGCTGTCGCGAGGAGGACCGGCGCAAGCGGCAACTCGAGGTCGTGCGCCTGACCGCGGAGAACACCGCCGTGGACGAGGAGGTGGAGGACCGGCCCCTGGCCACTCCGGCAAGGGATGTCCCGGAAGGCAGGGGGGGGCGACCGGTCCTGCGCCTGACCGGCTCCGGCGAGCCGCTCGGGAGCCAGGCCGTGCCCCGCGTTCGAACGGGCGCCCTCTCCAGCCTGTCCAGGCCCGTCGCCGGTGACAACCTCGGGGTCGTGCCGCTCGACGGTGACCCAGAGGAGGCGGCGACGGAATCCGGCCCGATGGCGCTGTTCCAGGACGGGTACCGCGCCTATGCCAACGGCGACCACGTGGCCGCCCTCGATCTCCTCGCGCGGTTCGTCAAAGAGAACCCGGGCCACGCCTTCGCGGACGACGCCCTGTTCTGGCGAGGGGAGTGCTACCTGGCGCAGGGCAAGCCCCTCAAGGGTATTGGCGAGCTCGAGCGGTTGCTCGGCCGCTACCCGCGGTCGGACAAGAGCGCATCGGCCCTCTACCGCATCGGTTTCGCCTACGACCAACTCGGCGATCCGGGCAAGGCCGGCGAGTACTATTTCAAGGTCGTGGAGCGCTACCCGGGGACCGAAGCGGCCCGCAAAGCCAGCCGCCGCGTAGCGACGATCCGCGAGGCCGGCGCGTCCGGCGGCGTGATGCCCACTTCGGCGATGAGGTGAATGCCATGCGCACGAGTTACCAAGCGATACCGTGGGCCGCGATGCTCGCCGTCACCTCCCTCGCCGGGGCAGCCGCGGCTCAGGAGGAAGCCGGGTATCAGCCGAACATCAAGCCCGGCCTCAACATCAGGTCAGAGGACAGCAGCGGCTCGCTGCTGTCCCAGGCCGCGCGTGACCGCGTCTCCGTGGTCATCGGTGGCGAGGGCCGACGGGAGCTGCCCCAGGACGTGAAGACCTATGTCGTGCGCGCCGGCGATACGCTCTGGGACATCTGCACGCAGTTCTTCGGCGACCCCTACGCCTGGCCGCGGATCTGGTCGTACAACACGCGTGTCACAAACCCCCACTGGATCTACCCGGGGGATGTCCTGTGGCTGGTGCCGCCGGAGCAGGGACCGGCCGTGGCCCCGGCGACGGTGGCGGCCGGGGCGCCCAAGGTCGCGGTCGGGCGGCGCCCCGAGGCCGTGATGGTCCGCAACCGGGGGTTCGTCGACATGGAGATCCTGCGGAAGGTCGGTGTCATCGTCGGCGCGCAGAAGGAAGTGATGATGCTCTCCCAGTACGACGAGGCGTACACGGAGTTCCCGGAGGAGACCGAGGTGCTGGTCGGGGACGAGTTCGCCGCCTTCGAGGTGGTCCGCTCGGTGGATTCGGTGGAGGACCCCGGCACGGAGGTCGGCAAGCTCGTTGAGATCCTCGGCGCGGTCCGCGTGATTGGCTTCGACCCGAAGACGAACATCGCGCGGGTCGTGGTCGACGAGTCGCTGAAGCCCATCGAGCGCGGGACGATGATCGGCCCGGTGCACCGCCGCTTCGACGTGGTGCCGGCTGTGCCCAACGAGAGCGAACTCCAGGGCAGGATCATCGCCTTCCTCGATCCGGTGATCCTCGCCGCGGCCCACCAGATCGTGTTCGTCGACAAGGGACACGAGGAGGGGGTCAGGGAGGGCAACCGCTTCTTCGTGATCGAGCAGCGGGATCGCTATCGCAAGAGCCACGACGCCCCGGATGACAAGGACGGCTACCCGTTCGAGGTCCTGGCCGAGATGCGGGTGATCGAGGCGCGGCCCCACACGTCGACCTGCCTGGTCACGGCCTCGACCCTCGAGTTGGAGATCGGCGGCCAGGTGGACATGGTCCGAGGCTACTGAAA
>CAYZAI010000322.1:0-5893 GCA_964476305.1 uncultured Myxococcales bacterium | reverse complement strand
ACCCGGAGCGATTCGAACGCCCGACCCTCGGTTCCGTAGACCGATGCTCTATCCAGCTGAGCTACGGGCGCGGCCAGTATTGTCTGTCGACCCGCCTCGTCGATGGCCGGTCGGCGGAGAGGGAGGGATTCGAACCCTCGATACCTTGCGGTATACACGCTTAGCAGGCGTGCGCCTTCGACCTGCTCGGCCACCTCCCCAAGACACGTTTCGAAGAGGCCTGAGCCGGCGGAGGAGCAGGGATTCGAACCCCGGGAGCCTTGCGACTCAACGGTTTTCAAGACCGCCGCCTTCGACCACTCGGCCACTCCTCCGTTTTCAAAGACAAACCCTCGGGCCCGAGGCCCGCCGAACGAGGAGCAGATACTGCCCACGCCGCCGGTGATTGTCAACAGGTTCGGCGCGGCCACGGCGTGACACGGCCGCCCGAGATCCGTATACTCGCCGGATCCTTCTCACCGGCGCCGCCGCGCGCGAAAGGCAGCCGTGCACCCGATCGTCCTCGTCGCCTTCCTCCTCTCGGGCATCTCGGGGCTGACCCTCGAGATCGTCTGGACCCGGATGCTCGAGCACGTCTTCGGTGCCACGACCCTGGCGATCTCCACGGTCCTCACGTGCTTCATGGGCGGGCTGGCCCTGGGCTCCTGGCTCCTCGGCCGCTTCGCCGACCGGCTGCGCCACCCCCTGCGGGTCTATGCCGTGGCCGAGGGCCTCGTCGGCCTCTGCGCGCTCGTGGTCCCCTGGCTGATCCAGAACGTCTACCCCGATCTCAACCGCTGGATGGTCCACGAGCTGTCCGGCAGCTTCTGGAGCTACTCGCTGGTGCGCTTCGCCGCGGTGGCCGTGGTGCTGATCGTCCCGACGACCTGCATGGGGGCGACGCTGCCGCTGCTCTCGCGCCACGTGATCCGGCACCAGGGTCACATGCTCAGGGTCGGCCGGCGGGTGGGCCTGCTCTATACCCTCAACACCATCGGCGCCATCGGCGGCGTGCTCCTGGCGGTCTTCGCCCTGCTGCCGCGGATCGGCCTTGGCGCCACCAACACCCTCGCGGCCGGCATCAACCTGACCCTGTGCGCGGCGATCCTTTTGCTGCTGCGCCGGCTCGAGCTCCGGGGCCCCGGGGCCGAGGAAGGCGCCCGCGAGGATCTGGAGATCGCCTCGGCGGTGGAGGGGTTCCGGGCCTTCGTCGCCGTCCCGCGGGAGCGGCGGATGGCCCTCGCCGCGTTCCTCCTGTCCGGCCTGGCCTCGATGAACCTGCAGGTGGTCTGGAACCGCTCGATGGCGATGGTCATCGGCTCGTCGGTCTACTCCTTCGCCCTGGTGCTGCTGGCGTTCCTGGTGGGCCTCGCCGCGGGTGCGGCGGTCTTCTCGCACCATGGCAGGCGGTTCGCCAGCCCGGTGGTGGCGCTGGCCGCGGTCGAGCTCTGCGTCGCCGCGGCGGCCATGGGCAACTATCTCTACATGGACGACCTGCCCGAGCTCTTCGCCCGGCTGGTGACCTCGAACATCGACTCGTACGAGCAGCACGTGGGGCTGGTGCAGTTCATCATGTTCGGCGTGGCGGCCCTGGCCGTGCTGCCGGCGACGTTCTTCATGGGGGCGACCTTCCCGCTGACGATTCGCATCGCCACCAGCGACATCGGACGCCTCGGCCGCGACGTGGGCGGGGTCTACGCGCTCAACACCCTGGGGGCGATCATCGGCTCGTTCCTTTCGGCCTTCGTGTTCGTACCCCTGTTCTCGCGCTGGTTCGACGGCACCGGCATGCAGGCGACGTTCTTCCTGTCGACCGGGATCTACGTGGCCATCGGCCTCGGCCTGCTGCTGGTCAGCCGCACGGGTCGCCTGACCCGGCTCCTCACCGCGGCGCCGGCGGCGGCCCTGGCGGCCGCGTTCTTCCTGCTGGCGCCAGCCTGGGACGCGGCCTCGATGACCATCGGCGTCTTCCGGCTCTCGCTGGCCGAGAACGCCCTCGACGAGGAGTCGTGGGGGGCGCCGGACATCCGCTACTACCACGACGGCGTGACCACCACGGTCTCGATAGAGCTGTGGGGGCGGCACTTCGCGCTGAAGAACAACGGCAAGGTGGACGCGTCGAACGGAGACGACATGCCGACCCAGATCGTGGTCGCGGCCTACCCGCTGCTGTTCCACCCCCGTGGCCCGGAAGGCCTCGACGTGGCGATCATCGGCTTCGGCTCGGGCGTGACCGTGGGCTCGGCGCTGCAGTTCCCGGTGCGGCAGGTGGACACGGTGGAGCTGGAGAGCGCGGTGGTGGCCGCCTCGGTCGTGTTCGGCAGCGTCGAGGGCGAGCCCGTGGACCCCGAGCTCGCGGTCAACCACCTGGTCTACCGGGCCATCGACGATCCGGGCTACGACTGGAGCGATCCGGAGACCTACGTCGTCGAGGACAGGTTGACGCTGTACAACAACGACGGCCGCAACTTCCTCGCCTCGTCGGAGCGGCAGTACGACGTGATCATCTCCGAGCCGTCCAACCCCTGGATCACGGGCGTGGCCAACATGTTCACCGCCGAGGCGTTCGCCTCCTCGGCCGCGGCCCTGGCCCCGGGCGGCGTGTTCGGCCAGTGGGTCCAGCTCTACGAGATGAGCCCCGAGAACATCAAGATCATCTTCCGCACGTTCGCCAGCGTCTTCCCCCACGTGGCGCTGCTGGCGGCCGAGGACCTGTCCTCGGACACCGTGCTGCTCGGCTCGTTCGAGCCCCTCGCCTTCGACCGCGGCCGCATCGCTCGCGCGATGGAGGATCCGCGGGTCGCCGCGGAGCTGGAGCGGGCCTACCTGCTCGTACCGGAGGACGTGCTGGCCCGCGTGCTGCTCGTCGATCGCGAGGAGCTGCTGTCCTACACCGACGGCTACGGCCCCGGCGCCGGGGAGCCGCTGTCGATCAACACCGACGACAACGCGCTGATCGAGTTCGCCGCCCCGCATGATCTGATCTCGTTCCGCCTTTTTGCCGGGTACCTGGCGACGATCTACACCGCCGAGTGGCGTTTCGGCCGGCTCTCGCGGGTCCTCGAAGGCTTCGGCGAGGGTGAGGCCGCCGCGCGCAACCTGGCCGACCAGGCCCTGTCGCTGCTGGGCAACGGCCGCAAGCGCGAGGCGGCGCGGATGCTGGATCTGGCCGCGGAGCACGACCCGTCGCACCGGGATCTCCAGGCCGCGCGGGAGGTGACGAGGCTGCTGGCCGGGGAGGGCGACCCGCCCGCCCCGCCGGACGTGGAGCCCCCGGTCTTCGGCGGCGGCGAGGACATGCGCTCCCAGCGCGAGATCGAGGAGCATGTCGCCGCGGTGTGGGCCTCGCTGGCCCGGGGAGCGAATCGCGACGCGCTGGAGCGGTTCTCGGCCATCCCGGATCGGCTCTGGCGCCGCGGGGGGCCGCAGCTGATGCTGCTCAAGGGCTACCTGCACTTCCTGGGGGCCGATCCCGAGGATACCGCCGAGTGCGAGGAGGCAATCGAGATCCTCGAACAACTCGCGCGCGAGCACGATGGCTATGCCCTGCGGCACCCCGAGATCCACTACTACCTGGGCCTGTGCCACGACAACGCCCTGCACTTCGACAAGGCGGTCAAGCACGTCCGGGCCTTCGTCGAGGCCCGTCGGGTGCGGCGGTTCCTCGAGCGCATGGCCCAGGACCAGGCCCGGGCCAACCTCGAGGCGATCCTGGCGGGACGGCCCGGGACGGCGTCCATCCCCCTGCCGCCGGATCCGCCGGGCGCGCCCACCACCGACTCGCCGGGTGAGTCGCCGAAGGACCTGCACCCCGAGCTCGCCGGGGGCTACTGATCCGAAGGTCCGCCGGGCCAGTCCGCGGCGCAGCGCAGGCCGGACATCACCATGCGGAAGCGGCCCGGGTGGTGCACGCGGTTCGAGCAGCGCAGGCCGGGGGCCGGGTAGTTGAAAGCTCCGCCGCGCAAAGAGAACTCGCACTCCGTGGGGATCGGGTTGGTGCCGGTGAAGCCCTGCCGGCCCCGGCGGCGGAGCTCGTCCTGGGCTTCGAGGATCTCGCGGCACGGACCGGGGACGCCGCGGGAGGCTCCCTCGCGGGTGTAGGCGAAGGGGTCGTAGCGATCCGCCGACCACTCCCAGACGTTGCCCGCGAGATCGAGGTGCCCGTACGGCCCGGCACCCGCCGGCCGGCTGCCGACAGGGGCCGACACGTCGCCGGAGAACACCGCCAGCTCGGGGGTCGGCGGCTCGTCGCCCCAGGGGTAGCGCCGATCGCCTCGGCCCCGGCAGGCTCGCTCGAACTCGGCCTCTGTGGGCAGGCGCCGGCCGAGCCAGGCGCAGAACGCTGCTGCATCGGCCTGGGACACGGCGGTGATCGGCTGGGCCGGGGATCGGAAGCGACGGTCGTCGCCGAGGTGGTTCTTCTCCGCGGACGCGGCCAGGTGCGGGCGGCAGGCCCCGGCGGCGACGCAGCGTCCGTAGGCCTCGTTGGTCACCTCGGTGCGGTCCAGCAGGAACGGCGTCACGGTCACGCGGTGCGCGGGCCGTTCGTCGCCCTCGCCGCGGTCGTTTTCGCCCATGACGAAGGCGCCCCCGGGCACGCCGAGCATGTCCTCGGGGATCGTGAAGGCCGAAGCGGGAGGTTCCGGCCCGTTCGCTCGTCCCGCGTCCTCCTCCTTCGCGGCGGACAGGGCCTCGGCCGCGACGGCGGGCTCGTCTCTCCCGTCGGCCGGACCGGGTTGCGAGGGGCTGCACGACAGCGGCACTCCGGCAACGATCGCGACGAGCAGCCGCGCGGCGGTGACGAAAGCCGGTCTCGTCCGGAACAGCACGGCGGCACCTCAACCGAAGATGATTTCCTTGACGCTGACCACGAGGATCAACCCGATGAGCACGAAGAAGCCCACGGTGTTGACCACCGCGTCCACCTTGGGAGCCACCCGCCGCCTGGAGATCCCCTCCCACAGGATCAGCAGGCCGCGGCCGCCGTCGAGGGCGGGCAGGGGCAGCAGGTTGAAGAGGAACAGCATCAGGCTGAGCATGCCCATCAGGTCGAGGAAGCGATCCAGGCCGGCCTCGATCGCCGTGCGCGCCATCTTGACGATGCCCACGGGCCCCACCGCCTGCACGTTGCCCGCCGAGCCGGTGACCAGCGAGGCCAGCGCCACGAGCGACCCGGAGGTGATCAGGCCGCACTTGACCAGGGCGGCCCATGCCGCGGTGCCCGGACCCAGGGCATCGGCGCGGCGCGTGGGCTGCTCGATGCCGATCAAGCCCACGCCGTTTCGCAATTCCGGGGCAAGCCGGACCTCGAAGCGCTCGCCGTCGCGCTCGATCAGCAGGGCGATCCGCTTCTCCGGGCGGTCGTGGATTCGCGAGACGAGCTCCCCCCAGGTCGTGATCTCCTCGCCGTCGAAAGCGACGACCCGGTCGCCCTCCCGCAGGCCCGCGGCAGCGGCGGGGCGGTCCGGCAGCACGTTGCCCATCCGGGCCTCGTCCACGGGCTCGGGGGAGCCGGCCATGAACAGCCCGAAGAAGACCAGGAACGCGAGCAGGAAGTTCGTGACCGGCCCGGCGAGGATCACGAAGGCCCGGCGCCAGGCGGGCTTGACCTGATAGGAATCGGCATCCTCGAAGGCGCCGTCCTCGTAGGGGTTCATGCCCTTGATCTGCACGAACCCGCCGAGGGGCAACGCGCCGATCTGCCAGGTGATGCCCGAGCGCTTCGAGGTCCACTTGGCGATGGGGAAGAAGAAGCCGACCGAGTAGCGGACGACCTTCATGCCCATGGCGCGCGCGGCCCAGAGGTGGCCGAGCTCGTGGAGGGCGATCAGGACGCCGATGCCGAAGATCGCGATGACGAGGCTCATGCCGGCGTCTTACTCCGATAAGAGACCCGCGTCGAGAAAGTAGAGAT
>CAYZAI010000321.1:3621-5902 GCA_964476305.1 uncultured Myxococcales bacterium | reverse complement strand
AACAATGGCAATGGAGTAGTAGATACTTTTTTTGTATATCGTCGGATAATAAACTGCGTCGTCTCCTACCCCCGAATAGATGCTGGGAATTCTCATTCTCTTGTTGTTCTTCACATTGACCAGATAAAGGTAGTCTCTTTCCCCTATTCCCTCTGGACGGTACACCAGGAAATCGTCCCAGACGTCCCAGTAGCCAGCTCTCACCTCTTTGCTGAACGTGAGCTGCTGGCAGCCCGGGCCGCAGTCCTCGCCCGGCGGGTTGTCCTCCCACTCCCACGGGCCCGCGTCCGAGACCCAGGTGCTGGTGTCCGTCTCGGATTCGGTGTCGGAACCGGTGTCGGTGTCCGTGCCGGTGTCCGTGCTCCCGTCCGGCGAGCTGCCGTTGCCGTTCCCGCACCCGGAGCACGCCGCGACGCAGAGCGCGATGACGAACAACGCGGAACGGAGACCGCCCGGCATCACCGTGGCGAAAGGCAGCAGCGAGCGATCGCTTGCTCTTTGCTCTTCAGTGGATCGCGCACCGTGCCCCTCCCTGGCTTGGCCCGTCGCGGCGGGCGGTGTCGATGAACGTGCCTGGGTCAACTGTAGGAGGGCTGCGGAAAACGCGCAACCGTCACGAACGGGCATGGGCGCCACGGGCGCTTCGGGCCCGCCAGAAGCCTCACGCCAGGGCGATGCCGTCCATCAGGTTGTCGCAGTAGCGGCAGCGGACCCGGCCGTCGCCCGCGGCGATCATCACCGGCGGGACGGCCTCGAGGTGCTCGGGGCGCGTGATGCAGCCGCGGTTGGTGCAGACCATCCCCGGGATGTCGGTGATGACCGGGGGCATCCCCAGCCTGAGCTTGCGCCGCACCTTCGCCCTCTCGATGAAGTTCACGGTGCAACCCGGCGAGACGGCCGCGATGGCCCGCAGCTCGTCATCGGTGAGGGTGCGGTTCTCGATCATCAGGATGCCCTTGACCACGCCCGGGCGGTTGCGGGCCACCACCGTGGCGGCGCGGTACACGTCCCTCCGCTCGCGGATGCCGAGCAGCCGGACGAGGACCTCCTCGGCGTACGGTTGCATGTGGTCAATCACGACGCCGCCCTCGCGGATCGGCAGGATCGACACGTCCGTGCGCGGCGGCTTGTCGGTGATCTCGCGCTCCTCGATGAACCGCTCGTCCACGGCCGGCGAGGCCCAGACCTCCCCGTCGAATTCGTCGCCGGTGAGCCCCAGGGACAGGGCGAGCTCGGTCAGCCGCGTGGGCACGCCGTTGCCGGCCTGCTCCTTGTAGACCGCCTTGGGGTGTCGATCCACGGCGGGCACGATCGACGGCACTGTCTTGTCGATGGGCAGCGGGTGCATCAGCCCGAAGCGATCCCTTGTGCCCTCGAGCATCTCGAGCGTGAAGCAGCTCATCTCCTTGGCCTTCTCGAACTCGGAGTGGTCGGGCATGCGCTCGGCCTGGATCCGCGTCTGGTACACGACGTCACACCCGGCGGCCATCCGGCCGAGGTCGTCGTAGAGGGTCACCTCCAGACCGTGCTCGCGGGCGTGGGTGAGCAGAGGCTCGGGCATGGCCAGGGCCTCGTGGGAGAAGAGGTGCAGGCGGATGCCATCGAACTTGGCCAGGGCCACCACCAGCGAGTGCACGGTGCGCCCGTACTTGAGATCCCCGGCCAGGCCGATGTCGAGGTCGTCGAGCCGCCCGTGACGCTCGCGGATCGTGAACAGGTCGAGCAGGGTCTGGGTCGGGTGCTCGTGCTTGCCGTCCCCGGCATTGAAGACCGGGACGTCCAGGTGCTCCGCGGCGAACCTGGCCGAGCCGTCCAGCGGGTGGCGCATGATCAGCGCGTCGCACTGGTAGGCCTCGTACATGTCCAGCGTGTGGCGCAGCGACTCGCCCTTCTTGACCGAGGTGCCCTCGGTGCCCGCGAAGCCGGTGACGCGCATCCCGAGGCGCATCGCCGCGATCTCGAAGCTGGTGCGGGTGCGGGTCGAGTTCTCGTAGAACAGCAGCGCGGCCAGCAGGTCCCGGTCCCCGGCGAGGCGGTAGGCCGCGACGTCCCTGTCCCTGAGGGCCCGCTTGATCCCCACGGCCTTGTCCAGGATGAACGTCAGCTCGTCCCTGGTGAACTGGTGGATGTCGGTCAGGTCCCGGTGCGCGAATGCCATGGAAGGCCTCCCCTGGTTGCCGGCGGATCCTGTGCGGTCCCGCCGGCCCTTTCTAGTCGATTCTCCAGCGGAAAAAAAGGCTCATCCGGATCCGGCGGGTCTCCTGCGTCCCGGTGCCCCCTC
>CAYZAI010000321.1:1132-3611 GCA_964476305.1 uncultured Myxococcales bacterium | reverse complement strand
TCACGCCGAGCAGCCTGACGAGCAGCAGCGACAGATCGGGGACGTAGGTGATGACCATCAGCGCGGCCAGCAGGATGGCCAGGAAGGGCAGCGAGGCCCGGTACAGGCTCGTGATCGGTTGCTGGAAGCGGAAGCTGGCGATGAACAGGTTGAGCCCCACCGGCGGCGTGGAGTAGCCGATCTCCAGGTTGACCAGGAAGATGATGCCCAGGTGCACCGGATCGACCCCGAAGCCCTCGGCAATCGGCGTGATCAGCGGCACGACCACCAGGATCGCGGAGAAGATGTCCATCAGGCAGCCGACGATGATCAGGAAGATGTTGAGCACGATGAGGAACGTGACCCTGGAGTGGATGTAGGTCTGCATCCATTCCAGGATCCCCTGCGGCACGTCCTGATCGACGAGGTAGTAGGTCAGGGCCTTGGCCGTGCAGATGATGATGAAGATGCCGCCGACCAGCACCGCCGTCTCCTTGATCAGATCGGGCAGCCTGCGCCAGGGAATGTCCCGGTAGACGAGGACCTCGATGACGAGCACGTACACGGCGACCACCGCCGCGGAGTCGATCACGGTCAGGTAGCCGCCGTAGATCCCGACCAGCACGACGATCGGGATGGGGATCTCGAAGCGGGCCTCCCAGACCGCCTTCCTGATCCTCGCCCACTCCCACCGCGGCCGGTCGGCCTTCTCGACCCCGCCCCGGGCCACGGCGTAGATCGAGAGCAGCACGACGAGCAGGATGCCCGGCAGCACCCCGGCCACGAAGAGCTGGTTGATCGAGACCCCGGCGATCAGCCCGTACAGGATGATCGCCAGGCTGGGGGGGAAGAGCAGGCCGAGGCTGCCGGACGTCGTCAGGAGCCCGAGGGTGAAGCGCTCCGAGTACCTGCCGCTCAGGAGCACCGGCAGGAGCAGCCCGCCGAGGGCGATGATCGTCACCCCCGAGGCGCCGGTGAAGGCCGTGAAGAAGGCGCAGGAGATGAGGGCGACGACGGCCAGGCCGCCGGGCAGGGGCGCGACCAGCGCGTGGGAGAGCTGGACCAGGCGGGCCGGCGTCTTGCTCTCGGCCATCAGGTAGCCGGCGAAGGTGAACAGCGGGATGGTCAGCAGCACCGGCTGCGTGGCCAGGGTGTACATCTCGTTGACGACGCCCTCGATGTCCCCGATGTCCGCCAGGATGTAGAGAACCAGCGCCAGGCCGCCGATCACCGCGAACAGCCGCAGGCCGAGCAGCGCGAGCACCGCGAAGCCGATGACGAGGGCCAGCTCCATCACTCGCCCTCTTTCGGCCGGGCCGCGAAGGCGGCGAGCTCGCGGATCGTCGTGAGCAGGAAGCGGACGGCGATCCCGGCGAAGGCCAGGGGCAGGATCAGGCCGGCCAGCAGCGCGGGGGCGCCCTCGAGCGTGCCGGTGCCGTACTCGTAGAGGAACGCGGCGAAGCGGCACGAGGCCCAGAACAGCAGCCCGCAGATCCCGGCCGTGATCAGGCCGAGCAGCGCCTCGACGATGTGGCCTGCCCGCTCGGGCAGGAGCCTCGAGGCGATGTCGATGCTCAGGTGCCGCCGCTCCTTGGCCGCCACCGAGGCGCCGAGGAGCCCCACCCAGAGCACCAGGTGCCTGACGGTCACGTCCGCCCAGTCGATGCCGGTCGACAGCACGTTGCGAAGCACGACCTGGGAGAAGGCCAGCCCCAGCATGGCGAGCAGCAGAACGGTGATCAGCCAGCGCTCGAACGCGGCCCACGCGTTGTCGACCCGATCCAGCAGTTTCAGCATCCTGGAGTTATTATTTGCGGCAGGCGTCGCGGAAACGCAAGACGTCGTTTAGCAGATCCCGGGGATAGAGCTTGCCCACGAGCTTTTCGTAGACCTTCAGGTTGTTCTGCTCGACCTTGCCGGCGCCGCTGCCCTGGTCCATGTCCAGGATCTGGATCCCGGACTTCTTGAGCACGGCGATGGCCTCGTCGTTCTCCTTGCGCGTCTTGAGCGTCAGGTCCCGCAGGTGCTTCCTGGCCACGTCCTTGAGGATCTTCTGGTGCTCGGAAGAGAGCTTCTCCAGCTCCTTGGTCGAGACGAGCATCGCACCCGAGGCGTAGGTCAGCTTGGGGCGGATCATGTACTTGACCTTGGTGTGCCACTGCAGCGCCACCACGGCGTAGGGAGAGGAGTACACCCCGTCGATCAGCCCGGTCTGCATCGAGGTGAGCACGTTGGGCAGGTCGAGGGGCACGGGCACGATGCCGTTGGCGTCGAACAGGGCCTTGGCCAGCGGATCGCCCTCCCACATCCACATCTTGACGCCCTTGATGTCCTCGGCGGTGCGGATCGGCTTGTTGGTGAAGACGTAGACGAAACCCGCCTCGGCCCAGCCGAGCAGCTCGAAGCCCTTCTCGCGGAATCCGGCGGTCAGCCGGTCGGAGACCTTTTCGATGACGCAGTCGACCTGCTCGTAGTTCTCGAACAGGCTGGGCAGCTCGAG
>CAYZAI010000321.1:0-1122 GCA_964476305.1 uncultured Myxococcales bacterium | reverse complement strand
GCAGCACCATCACGCGCACACGGCGAGCTGCATGCTCGAGCACGCGCTCCGCGGGGTTGATCTCGCCGAGGCCGCGGCCGGTGAAGCCGCCGCCGTGGATCTGCCCGAAGCGCATCTTGCGGATCACGTCGCCCTCGTCGCCCATCACGCCACCCGGGTAGAACTTGAGGGTTACCTCCCCGCCGGTCTTTTCCTTGACCTCCTTGGCCAGGGCGTTCATCACCTTCATCCAGGTGGTCCCTTCGGGGGCGAGCGTGGCGATCTTGATCCTGCTCCCCGCGTCTGCCGCGGGCGGCAACAGGGCCACGAGCAGAACCGCGAGCACCGCAATTGTCGTCTTTTTCACGTTCATGGCCTCGATTCCTCCGTCTGCCGCCGGGCCGTCTTCCCCTCCGGCAGTGTTGACGCCCGGCGGGACGCCGATATTCTCTCTCGCCGTGTCAGAAGAGGTCGTCCGCCCGGGCGAGCAACCGTGCGGCCTTCTCCTTGGACAGCGTGTTGGACAGCCGCTGCTCGGGGAGCAGGTCTTCGGGTGCGTCGATAATCTCGCCGAGCAGCTTCTCGAACAGCTCCCGATCGAGGGTCTGCTGGCAATAGGTCTTGGCGAACATGTACTTGGTCATCAGGAACTTCTCGTCTCCCAGCTTCCAGGCCTTCTCGTAGGCCTGCCTGGCCTTGGCCGGGTCGCCGCCCACGGCCGGGCCGAGGGAGCCGTAGTAGACCATCAGGAACAGGTGGGCCCCGCCGAAGAAGTAGGTCTCGTCGAGCTCGGCGATGCGCCGGGAGAGGGCCGCCACCTTGGGCAGGTCGGCCACCGCGGCCACGTCCGCGCGGCTCAGGTTGATGTAGAGCCCCCAGGCGAACGTGGCCCAGAACAGCGCGGGCACCTGCTCCTCGCCGAGCTCGCGGATCCCGGCCTCGAAGGTTTCGAGATCCTTCTTCGCCAGCCCGGAGAAATCGATCTCCTGGTCCAGCGCCCGGGTCGCGTAGGCCAGCGCCCTCAGGTGAAGCGCGCGGGCACGGTCGTTTGCGCGCTCCTGATCGTCCTCGCCTTCGCAGCAGTCCTCGAGGAAGCCGAAGGCGTACATGGAGAGCATCCGGGCCGCGGCGATCTGCAGATCG
>CAYZAI010000320.1:0-5919 GCA_964476305.1 uncultured Myxococcales bacterium | reverse complement strand
CCCCCGATGAGGGGGTGAAGGAAGAGGAGTTCGAGATGGTCGTGCTGTCTGTGGGGCTCCAGCCCCCGGCCGACCACCGGGCGCTGGCCGAAAAGTTCGACATCGCGCTCGACGCCCACGGGTTCGCCCAGGGTGCGCCGTCGAACCCGATCGCGACCACCCGGCCGGGGATTTTCGTCAGCGGAGCCTTTCAGGGGCCCACGGACATCCCCGAGGCGGTCTTCTCGGCCAGCGGCGCCGGCGCCCAGTGCGGCGAGCTGCTCGACTACCGGCGGGGCAAGCTGCACGTCGAGCGGGTGTACCCGCCCGAGCGGGACGTCGCCGGGGAGGAGCCCCGGATCGGCGTCTTCGTCTGCCACTGCGGGGCCAACATCGGCAGCGTGGTCGACGTGCCCTCCGCGGTCGAGGCTGCCACGTCGATGAAGAACGTCGTCTACGCCTGCGAGCAGACCTTCTCGTGCGCCACCAACTCGGCCAAGGAGATCACCGATCTCGTCCGCGAGAAGGGCCTGAACCGCGTGGTGATCGCGGCCTGCTCGCCGCGGACCCTCGAGCCGCTGTTTCGGGACACGCTGCGCGAGGCCGGGCTGAACCAGTACTACCTCGAGATGGCCAACATCCGCGAGCACTGCTCGTGGGTCCACTCCCGGCAGAAGGAGGAGGCCACGCGCAAGGCCAAGGACATCATTCGCATGTCCGTGGCCCGGGCCGGTCACCTCGAGCCCCTGCAGGAGTTCGATCTGCCCGTGGGCAAGGCGGCCCTGGTGATCGGCGGCGGGGTCGCCGGCATGACCTGCGCGCTCTCCATCGTCGCCCAGGGTCATGAGGTCCACCTGCTCGAGAAGGCGGCCGTCCTCGGGGGCATGGCGCGGAGGATCCCTGCCACCCTCGAGGGAATGGACGTCCTGGCCTTCGTTGAGGACCTGATCCGCCAGGTGTACGCCGACCCCCGGATCCACGTGTTCCATGAGGCGGCGATCACCGGGGTCGAGGGCTACGTCGGCAACTTCGTGACCACCGTGCGGGCCGAGGGCCGGACCACGCGGATCTCCCACGGCGCGGCCGTGATCGCCATCGGCGCCGAGGAGCATCGCCCCGCAGAGTACCTCTACGGCGAGGACGAGCGGGTGTTGACGCACGTCGAGCTCGGCGAGCGGATCGCCGCCGGCGACGAAACGGTGACCGGGGCCCCTCGCGTGGTGATGATCCAATGCGTGGGCAGCCGGGACGAGGAGCGAAACTACTGCTCGCGGGTCTGCTGCAGCCACGCGATCAAGAACGCCCTCGAGCTGAAGAGGCTGGATCCGCGGCGGGAGATCACGATCCTGTTCCGCGACATGCGGACCTACGGCCTGCGCGAGGACTGGTACCGCGAGGCGGCGGATCTCGGCGTGAAGTTCGTCCGCTGGGAGCCGGAGGACCCCCCGCGGGTCGAGCCCGCCACCGGCGAGGACGGTCGGCCGGTGCTGCGCGTCACCGTGCCCGATCCGATCCTGGGCAAGCGGCTCGAGCTGGACGCCGACCTCGTGTCCCTGGCCGCGGCCGTGGTCCCGGCCGCGTCGACCGGCGAGGTGGCGGGGTTGTACAAGGTCCAGCTGAGCCCGGACGGCTTCTTCAAGGAGGCTCACGTCAAGCTGCGCCCCGTGGAGTTCTCCGCGGACGGCGTGTACCTCTGCGGCACGGCGCACTACCCCAAGCACATCGAGGAGAGCATCAACCAGGCCTACGGCGCCGCCGGCCGGGTCCTCACGCTGCTGTCGAACGATACGGTCACGGCCTCGGGCTCGGTCTGCGAGGTGCGCGAGGACGACTGCGTGTCCTGCGGCGCGTGCATCACGGCCTGCGCCTACGATGCCATCGCATTCGTGGAAACGCCCAGGGGGAAGAAGGCCCGAGTCAACCCGGTGCTGTGCAAGGGCGACGGGCTGTGCAACGCGAAGTGTCCGACCGGCGCCATCGTGCTCAAGCACTTCACGGACGATGAGATCCTGGAGCAGATCGACGCGCTGGCGGCGGGCGCCTAGGAGGGCGGGAGGGCGGCGCCGGGGCGCCGAGAAAGGAGGAGCGATGAGCGCGGTACTCGAGGTCAATCCGAGGATACTGGGCTTCGTCTGCCACTGGTGAGCGTACGGAGCGGCGGACATGGCCGGAGTTTCCCGGCTACAGTATTCTAGTGAGATAAGGCTCGTTCGCGTGATGTGCTCCGGGAGAGTGGACCTGGGCTTCGTGCTCAGGGCCCTTCGGAACGGGTACGCCGGCGTGTTCATCGGCGGCTGCAAGCTCGGCGAGTGCAACTACACCACCGAGGGCAACTGGGACGCGCTGGGAGTCGCACTCTTCTGCCGGAAGATCCTGGCGCACCTCGGCCTGGACCCCGAGCGGCTGCGCATCGCGTTCATGTCCGGTGGCGACGGCAACCTCCTGGCGGAGGTCATCGACGACTTCTCGGCGAAGATCCGGGAGCTGGGTCCCCTGGGCGCCAAGGAGGGGCTGGACAGCGAGGCGCTGGCCACCGATCTCGAGGTCGCCGAGCGGCTCGTGCCGTACCTGCGCCTCGTCGAGCGCGAGCGGCTGCGCGTGCCGGTCCGGACGGAGGAGGCGTACGAGGCGCTGTTCTCGGGCGACGAGTTCGAGCGGCTCTTCGAGGAGATCTTCGCAGACAGGCTGGCCGTCGGCCGCATCGTGCGGCTGCTGGGCGACGGGGCCCTGTCCACAGCCGAGATCTCCCAGCGGCTTTCCTTGAGCCCGTCCGAGGTTTCGCGGCACATGATGGGCTCCTCGCGGCACGGGCTGGTCAGGTACGACGTGGGAGAGAAGCGCTACCGCCTGGCCTGAGGCGGGAGGGAAGGGCGGCATGGACATCGAGAGGGTCGATCAGATCATCGACGAGCACGGCGCGAAAGCCAGTGCGCTGATCCAGGTGCTGCTCCGGATCCAGAAGGAGAGCCACTGGCTCCCCGGGGACGTGCTGGATCGGGTCGCCGAGCGGCTCGAGGTCCCGACGAGCCGGGTGAGGCACATCGCGACGTTCTACAAGGCGTTCAGCCTGGTGCCCAAGGGGCGCCACCGGGTCAACATCTGCATGGGCACGGCCTGCCACGTCCGCGGCGCGGGCCGGATCCTGGACACGCTGCAGGACCTGACGGGCATCAAGCCCGGCGAAACCGATCTCGAGCTGAAGTTCAGCCTCGAGACCGTCAACTGTCTGGGCTGCTGCGCTCTCGGCCCCGTGATGGAGATCGACGGCCGGACCCACGGCAAGCTCTCGCCTGCGGGCACCGCGAACGTGCTGAAGGGCTACGAGTAGGAAGGGACCATGGCGCGCATCAACTCGGTTGCGGATCTTGAGAAGCTGAAGGCGGAGATCACCTCGCGCGTGGACCCGAAGGCGCCCTGCGTCACGCTCTGCGCGGGCACGGGCTGCCTCGCCTCCGGCGCGAGGGACGTGGTGGCCGCCTTCGAGGCCGAGATCGGCAAGCGGGGCCTCGACGCGAACGTGCGCATCCGCACCACGGGCTGCCACGGCTTCTGCGAGAAGGGCCCCCTGGTCATCGTCGATCCCGAGGAGATCTCCTACGTGCAGGTGACCCCGGACGACGTCCCCGAGATCGTCGAGCGCACGCTCGGGGGCAAGGAGGTCGTGGAGCGGCTGCTCTACGTCGATCCGACGACCGGGGAGCGCGTGATCCGCGAGCCCGACATCCCGTTCTACGGCAACCAGCGGCGGATGGTCTTCGGCATCAACCGCCGGATCGACCCCAAGAGCTTCGAGGACTACCTCGCCATCGGCGGCTTCCGGGCCCTGGCCAAGGTGCTCTCGGGCATGGCGCCCGAGCAGGTGGTATCCGAGGTCAAGGCGGCCGGGCTCCGGGGCCGGGGCGGGGCGGGCTTCCCGGCCGGGGCCAAGTGGGAGTTCGCCCGCAGGGCGCCGGGGGACGTCAAGTACGTGGTGGTCAACTGCGACGAGGGCGATCCCGGCGCCTACATGGACCGCTCGATCATGGAGGGCAATCCTTACGGCGTGCTCGAGGGGCTTCTCATCGGCGCCTTCGCCATCGGCGCCACCGAGGGCTTCGTCTACATCCGCCAGGAGTACCCGCTGGCCCTCGAGAACCTCACCGTCGCCATCGCGCGCGCCACGGAGTTGGGCCTGCTCGGCGAGGACATCCTCGGCTCGGGCTTCGCCTTCGAGGTCAGTGTGGCCCGCGGCGCCGGTGCCTTCGTCTGTGGCGAGGAGACGGCGCTGCTCAAGTCCCTCGAGGGGTGCGTGGGCGAGCCCAAGCCCAGGCCCCCATACCCCGCCGTCAAGGGGCTCTGGGGACGGCCGACCAACATCAACAACGTCGAGACCTGGGCCAACGTCCCGCTGGTGATCAACGACGGGGCCGCGGCCTTCGCGTCCATCGGGACCGAGACAAGCAAGGGCACCAAGATCTTCTCGCTGGTGGGCAAGATCAACAACACGGGCCTGGTCGAGGTGCCGATGGGCATCACCCTGCGCGAGATCGTCTACGACATCGGCGGCGGGATCCCCGGGGGCAAGCGGTTCAAGGCCGTGCAGACGGGCGGCCCTTCCGGGGGCTGCATCCCCGAGGCGCAGCTCGATCTGAAGGTCGGGTTCGACGAGCTCACCGCGGCCGGCTCGATGATGGGCTCGGGCGGCATGATCGTGATGGACGAGGACACCTGCATGCCCGACGTGGCCCGGTACTTCGTCGACTTCCTGTGCGACGAGTCGTGCGGCAAGTGCGTCCCGTGCCGCGAGGGCCTGCGACAGATGCAGCAGATCCTCACGCGCATCACCAGGGGCCAGGGCCGGGAAGGCGACATCGAGCTCCTGGAGCAGCTGGCCGAGGTGGCCGCCGAGGCGTCGCTGTGCGCCCTGGGCAAGACCGCCGCCAACCCGTTCCGCAGCACGCTGCGCTACTTCCGCGACGAGTACGAGGCGCACATCAAGGAGAAGCGCTGTCCGGCGCTCTCGTGCAAGGAGCTGGTAGCCTTCCACATCGACCCCGAGAAGTGCCGGGCCTGCATGATCTGCCTGAAGAAGTGCCCGGTCGATGCCATCGACGGCGGCAAGAAGAAGATCCACGTCGTCATCCAGGAGAAGTGCACGAAGTGCGGGACCTGCCTCGAGGTCTGCCCGCCCAAGTTCGGCGCGGTGAGGAAGCTCTCGGGGGTGCCCGTCCCGCCGCCGATCCCGGAGGAGCAGCGGATGATTGCGAAGAAGGGCAAGGAAGATGAGTGAGATTCTCATCCGCATCGACGGGAAGGACGTCGTGGCCCGCGAAGGGATGACGGTGCTGGACGCGGCGCGGGAGGCGGGGATCGACATCCCCACGCTCTGCCACCACGAGAAGCTCGAGCCCTACGGCGGCTGCCGGCTGTGCATCGTGGAGGCGGAATCCCGCGGCCGCACGCAACTCGTCGCCTCGTGCGTCTACCCCGTGGAACGGGATCTGGTCGTCAGGACCGGGTCCGAGAGGATCGATCGCATCCGCAGGACCCTGGTGGAGCTGCTCCTGGCCCGGGCGCCGGACTCCCCGCCGCTGGTCGAGCTGGCCCGGGAGCTGGGCGCGAGCCGGGACCGGTTCCAGCCGGACGCCTCGTTCTGCATCCACTGCGGGCTGTGCGTGAGGTACTGCGCCGAGGTCAAGGGCCTGCACGCGGTGGGTTTCGTCGACCGGGGACCCAAGAAGGAGATCAGCTTCGTGCCGGAGATCGCCGCGAAGGAGTGCCGCGCCTGCAAGGAGTGCTTCCCGCTCTGCCCGACGTCCTACCTCCAGGCGGCCTTCGTCCTCGCCGAGGCCATGTTCACGCCCGCCGCGAGCCGGTAGCCGGAACGAATCCACCGGGGGATCCTCCTTCTGGAACCCGGAAAGGGCTCCGAAAGAAAAAATGTGTGCCTCCGGGAGCCCG
>CAYZAI010000319.1:0-5964 GCA_964476305.1 uncultured Myxococcales bacterium | reverse complement strand
AAAAGGCTTGTGATGAAACGGGTTTTCATATCTCTCACCTTTGCCATTTCCTAGAAGACGGTGAAATCCGAGTAGTAGATGAACAGTCGGATGTCGCTCAGGCTGGCGAGATCGATATCCATATTCTCGTACTCGTCCTTCTGGTTGACGACCGCGTCCCACTGGGTGTTGACGAACGGGCGATCCTTGAACCGCCAGCTTTCGTAGATGTTCTCCTGCACGTTCTGGTAGAACGGCTGCTCGCCATTGAAGAAAATGTCGATGACCGCGGTACGCTCGGGGAACGAGAAGTAGCGCTTCTCGTCGTCCACGCCGCGGACAACGCCGGTGCCGCGCTGCCGCAGGTAGACCCGTCCCAGGTCGTCGCCCACGTCCGCTCCCAGCAACTCGACCTTCATCCTGGTGATCTTGTGGTTGCGGGTCAGAGGCGAGAGCCGGTCGAGCCCGGTGGAGAAGGGGAAAGAACGGTAGCCGTCGGCGTCGATGGAGGACGCGGAGAGCAGGCGCTCGCGGAACATCTCGATGCGCTCCGCGATGCCGAGAACCATGCTGTCCTCACCGACGTATGGGATCTTCAGCACGTCGTCCCTGAGCGAGAGCACGGCCACCCGCTCGTCGGGGATGCCGTAGTCGTAGGTGAACCCGTAGTAGGCATCCTCGAGACCTTCGATGTAGGCCTCGAGGCTGTAGTCGCCGTACTGGACCAGGCGCACCAGGAACAGGTCGTCGCGGTGGGTATACGTCTGGCTGGTATAGTACTCGAAGACCTTGGTGGCCTCGTAGGCCATTCCCACGGCGCGCTCGAAGGTCCGGTCCGCCGCGATCACCGCGTCGTTCTTGTAGATTCGGGTATTGGGGTTGTTGTGGGCCGCGGCGACGTCGATCAGCATCTGCTGGGCCGTGGCCATCTCGTCGAGGGTGTCCCGCACCTGGTTGCGCAGGCCCTGGACCTTCGACATCGCGAGCTGGATGTCGTACTGGACCTTGAGCGCCTCGAGCTCGAGGCCGCCCATGCCCAGGAGCTTCTCCTTGATCACGGCCAGCGAGTCGATCTCGGCCAGCTCGCACTGGGAGTCGAACTCGGCCCCGATCGTCGCCTGCTGCAGGTCCGCTATCTCGTTCTTCTTGTCGGCAATGATGACTTGATACATGACGTTGCCGATCTCGGTGCCGATGGCCGCGCCGAAGAAGGCTGCGCCCATGGCCGCCGGGGCACCGGCGTTCCAGATGTCCGCCTCGGCGGCGATCTGGGTCGAGGTCCCGAGCAGGTCCACGGCTCGTCGAAGGCCGTCGATGGTCTGTTCGAGCGTATTGATGCAGGCCTCGGCCGTCTGGATATCATCGGCGTTTGTCAACGTGATGTCCTTCAGGCTGGCGATCTCGTCGCACTGGGCGGAGACCCGCTCCAGCTCGATGTTGACCTCTTGAAGCAGAGTATCCTGAGCGCTGACGATCAGCTCATAATCGATCTTGGCCTTGCCCAGCTCCATCATCGCCTCGTAGATCTCGCCGTCGCCGACCCAGCCGCAGGGGGTGCCCATCACCTGCTGCATGACCTTGGTCGGCTCGCTCATCTCGGCGTTCTCGGGCAGCGCGGCGTAGAGCTGGCCGTCGTCCCCGTCGAAGATCCCGCACAGCTCCTTGAGCCGCTGGGTGAAGCCGTACGTGATGGAGTTCAGCTCGGACATGAAGACCGCGGCGTCCGTGTCGAACTCGCGGCTCGATTCGAGGGCCAGGTTCTCCTTGTCCGCGGCGATGGCGGCCAGGTCCTTGGCCGACTCGATCGTGAACAGCGCCGCGTCGTTCGCGACGTCGCCCGGGTCCACCAGCGGGAAGGGCACGTAGTCGGCCGGGTAGCCGAAGTAGTTCACCTCGTCGGTGATCGATTGGTAGACGTCACGCATCTCCAGCAGGCCCTGGCGGAAGCGAAGCTGGGCCTCCTCGACCGCGGCGACGATCTGATCGCGGTACTCCTCGTCCGCGGTCTCCACCACCTCGAGCATCAGCTGCGACAGGATAACCAGCTCCATGTAGGCGGCCACGTAGCCCCGCTCGGTGACGGCTCGGGCCAGGTCCGGGCGGTTGAAGCCCTGGTACCGCGTGGCGATGCGACTGATGGCGCGCGACTTCTGGCCCGAGGCGCGGATCAGCTTCGAGAACCAGGTGACCACCGTGGCCTGGGTGATGAAGTCGCCCTTGCCCTCGCTGATGGCCGAGTAGAGGGCCGGGCCCATCGCATAGAGCCGGTCGAGGGCGAGCTGGTAGTACTGGGTCGCCTCGTACAGCTTCGACATCTCGAAGCCGGCGCCGCCCGAGAGGTTGATACCGCCGGGCTCGAAGTCGGAGCCGTTGAACGACGAGATCTGCGTGCCGGCCAGGTCGAACCGCGAGGCGAAGGCCTGGGTGTAGGCCTCGTCGCCCAGCATGATCAGCAGCTCGGAGTAGAGCCGCTCGAACCCGTCGTGGACCACCGGGCTGTAGGGCTCCGAGGCGTAGGCGAAGTTCTGCTGCAGGTAGGTCAGAAGGTCGCCGCGCACCGTGCCCACGGTGGCCAGATCGTCATAGTACTCGGTGTAGACGTGGACCGCGCAGTCCACGCGCTCGACCAGATCGTCGATGGCCGCCGTGTCGTAGCAGTAACCCGCCGTGTCCGCGGGGCTGCCGCAGATCACCGGCGTGAAGGCCAGGCTCGTACCCGAGCGGTTCTGGAACTTGGTCTTGTAGGCGAAGGCCTCGCGGGTGGCGCAGCGCAGCGAGGTGAACGCCACGGCCTCCTCGGTCTCGGCGAAGAAACGCTTGCCCTCCCGCAGATCGAAGCGGTCGAAGTCGCAGTAGGCCGAATCGCTGGTGCACTCCCAGGCGACGCCGAAGCGGGCCGTGCTGGTGTCGGGGTCGTTCTGCCAGTCGTGCCGCCACTGTTCCAGGACAGCTCCGCAGGTGCCCTTGTCGCCGCCCTCGGCCAGCAGGACCAGCGTGGACTCGGGGTCCTCGACGTCGTCCGGCAGGTCGCCGACCTCGGAGGGATAGATGAACTCCAGTGTGTTCTCCTGGCAGGGCAGCAGCCGCAGATCGTCGTAGGCCGCGCCCCCCTCGAGGCTCGCGCCCTGGCGCACGGCGAAGAACTCCACGCGGCTGCCCGCCGGGCACGGAGTGGCCCCGTCTGGCCCGTCGTCGAACAACCCGGTGTCCTCGCAGAAGACGTGGATCTCCTCGACGGCGGAATTGTACTCCTCGACGTCGGCTGTCGACGTCCGGCCGTCCAGCAGCACCTCCACCAGCGCCCTGAGCGCGGCGGTGTCGACCACTCCGTTGTTCTCGAAATCGCCGCCCCGGATGGTCTCGGATCGGGTCGGGTTCTCCTCGTGGACCGCGTCCGCGACCTGGGCCAGGAGGTTGGCGGTGCATTCCACGCCGAGCACGTCGGGCTGCGGCCGGAAATCGGATTGCTCCGAACCGAAGTACTCGGATGCCGACAGCTCCTGCGGCGTGCGGGTCAGAACCATATAGCCATAGGACGAGAAGTCATCACCCGGGTCGTCGCTGAGGAACGACGCGAAGCGCTCCTCGAAGATGATGATCAGCGTGTCCTGGTTGAACATCGCCCCATCGACCATCTTGAGAATCCGCGAGCGGGAGCGCCCGTCCGGCACCGGGTTGGACATCGCCAGCGAGAGGTTCTTCGCGGCGTCCGCGGACGAGGCGAAGGGCTGGGTCTGGTCCCGGCACTCGTAGCGGCTGTTCATGCCGATGGACGACGTGTACTCGATCCCCTTGCCCTCGAAGCCCGCCACGAGCCAGGGCGTGGCGACCAGCGTGAAGTCCCCGGGGGCCGTCTGGGAGCACGAGGAGTCGGCGCTGCCCGTCAGGTAGCGGCCGCCGACCACGGCCCGTGCCAGGAAGCCGGGACGGTCGGCGGTATCCACCAGCGGCACGATGCAGGTGCCGCCCACCGAAGAGGCGCAGGTCGTGGGATCACCGGAGAAGGTCAGGGTCACGGCCGGGTAGCCGGCGTAGTGCAGGGCCACATTCGAGTCGATGCGTCCGGACCATTCGTTGATAGCGCCGTCCGGATCCGGGTGGATGTCGACGGCCATGGGCAGCGCCGAGATCGCCGTTGGCACCGGGAAGTACCTGAGGTCGCTCGAGTACAGGACGATGCCCGTGTCGTCGTCGACGTTCGGGTTGTCGTAGAGATAGCAGCCCGCGTTGGGGTTCGTGTCGTTCGCGCTGGGGCAGCGGTCCTTGACCGAGCCCCACTTCCACGACTCCTCGTTCGTCGCGGACATCACGGCTCGGAACTCGTCCACGGTGATCTGGCCCTGCTTGAGCGCTATCCAGCGCTTGACGAAGGCGTTGCCCACGCGCTGGATCAGCGTGGGGTTGGTCTTGTCCTCGCGCCACTCGTCGAGGCCCCGGGAGCCGAAGTTGGCGAAGGTGTACATCGAGCCGGTCCAGTGGCCCTTGGGGTTGGCCTCGCGCCGCAGGTTGATCCGCCGCACGCCGAACTGGTCGTTGGAGATGGTGATCAGCCCGGACCAGCGGTCCAGGCTGGTGTTCTCGGTATCGGTGAACAGCAGCGTGACCTGGGAATTGGAGGGAACCTCGAACTCGAATACGGTATCGATGGTCGAGTCCTCGGCCGTGCCCATCTCGATCCAAGGGAGGGGATCCGTCTCGATGACGGTCTCGCCCTCGTCCGAGTACTCGGTGTGGCGCACCTTGGTGATGGTGTAGATCACCGGTTCTGGCAGGTTGTTGGTGAGTACGACCTCGTGGTCGAGGACCAGGCTGGTGAACTCGAGGAACGCCTTGTCGAGAGTGAATGTCCCGAGCATCTGCTTTTCCTGCTCGTCGGCATTTTCGGGCGCCTTGATCAGGCAGTAGCCATTGTTCCCGTCCACGTTGACGCAACTGGTGCCCGCCGGGCAGTCTCCGGCCGTGGACACGGTGCAACGCTGGCGGCAGACGTAGTTGTTGCACTCCAGGGGTTCGTCGCAGTCGCCGTTGGTCTCGCAGTTCGAATAGCACCTGCTGGCGATGCAGGTCTGGAAGTGCGGGCACTCCAGATCCGTGGCGCAGGAACCCGGGTCGTCGTCGCCCTTGGAATCCGGGAAGCTCGTGGGCTTCACGCACGTGCCCTCGACGCACACAGTGCCGCCGATGCAGCCGGGCATCAGGTGATCCGCGGGGCAGGGCACGTAGGTCTGATCGGGCCGGGTGTAGCCCGCGCGGCAGGGCGTGTAGCACTTCGGGTTCGCCGGGACCTCCGGGTTGTAGGTCTCCTCGTCCTGGCAGACTCCGAAGTTGTTGCAGGCCAGGCCCGCGTCGCAGGTATTGTCCGGGTAGCACGGGCAATCCACGGTGCCGGCCGGACACTCGGGATCGGTGTCGTCGACGGGCTCCTGGCAGACGTCTCCCGGACCGCAGACCAGGCCGTCGTCACAGGTCCCGTTGGCGTAGCACTCGCAACCGAAAGTTCCCACCAGACAGTCGTCGGTGGTTTCCGAAGCCGACAACCCCGGGCTCTCACCCCCGCACGCGACCGCCAGCCACATCAGGACCAGTACGAGCGGAACCGTACACGTCGCTCCGTGTGGCAGTGTCCGGGAATCGAAGCGGATCATCGGTGACATGGGGGACTCCTTTCAGAGATCGACACGACTGATTTGCTGCAGACAACCAATAGCAGATTTGTATAGAGAAGTGTATTCCATAAAGAAAGAAAACACTTGATACTACTGTAATGGGAAATCACCCCGGTTCGGGCCCGGTCCGGGTTCCCGAAGGCGTGAGAGCGATGGACTGGACGAGAATCTTCGGAAGGAGGAACCCATCTCGCGGGAAGGATGAGTTGGGCAGCCTTTTCGCGGCCATCGAGGGAATGGCCGCCGGTCTTTCCGTGGAAGATATCAAGCGAATCACCGGCTGGGCGGGCCTGCTCGGTCGCGTGGCTTATGCCGACCT
>CAYZAI010000318.1:0-5966 GCA_964476305.1 uncultured Myxococcales bacterium | reverse complement strand
AGCGCATAGGCCGGATTACCGCAGTTTTCCGGCAAGATTTGACGTAATACCCGATCTGCAACAAGTTTCTCACGACCCGGAAAGCCGAGCAGAGTGGGCAGGGATTCTCAAGAGTCCAGGGTTTCAAGGCCGGAGGCCCCGCCCCGGGCTGGACATCCGCTCCGCTTTCGGCTTCACTTCCCCGCGTGGAACACCCCTCGAACCCCGTGAACCGCCGGCTCGCCGTGCTGCTGTCCGGCGGCGGCACGACGATGGTCAACCTGCAGGAGCACATCCTGGCCGGCGCGGTGCCCGCAAAGATCGCGGTGGTGGTCTCGAGCCGCGAGGGCGTGCCCGGCCTGGAGCGCGCGGCGGCCTTCGGCCTCGAGACCCGCGTGCTCTCCCGGCGCGGCTTCGGCCGGGGCGACGCTTTTGACGCGGTGGCCTACTCCGCGGCCCTGGCCGATCTGCTCGAGCCCTTCGATCCCGGGGTGCTGGTGCTGGCCGGGTTCATGACCCGGCTGGCCGCGCCGGTCCTGTCGCGCTGGCCCGCGGTCAACGTGCACCCGGCCCTGCTCCCGGCTTTCGGCGGTCCTGGGTTCTATGGCCACCACGTGCACGAGGCCGTGCTGGCCGCCGGGATCAAGATCACGGGCGCCACGGTGCACTTCGTCGACGGCGAGTACGATCGCGGGCCGATCATCGCCCAGGAGGCTGTCGCCGTGGCCGAGGACGACACGGCAGGCACCCTCGCGGCGAGGGTCCAGGCCGCGGAACGGCGGATCTACCCGGCGGCGATCTCGCTCGTCGTGCAGGGACGGGTCGAGGTGGAGGGCCGCCGGGCGCGGATCCTCCCGGAGGCCGGGCGATGACGGGTCCGGTCCGGTGGGCGTTCGCCACGGGCTTCGCGCTGCTGTCCTGCTGTACCGGGCCGACGGGGGGCAAGGACGACCCCGGAGAAAAGGGACCGGACCCGCTGGAGACCACGCGGGGGCTGCTCGCGCTGCACGGGCTTTCGGGCCGCCAGCCCGAGGAGCGCCCCGAGGCCCAGCGCGACGCGCCGGTCCCCCGGGAGCAGCTGGCGCGGTTCGTGGCCGACCTCGAAACCCGGGATCCGTTCCTCACCGATCTCTACGTGGGCTTCGTGGTGGGCGCCTTGGCGCGGCACCAGGGCCGGCTGTTCGTCGAGCGGCAGGGTTCCCGGGCCGTGACATCGGCGGGCGACGCACGGGTGGTTCTCACTCTGACGCCGGCCGGCTGGAAGGTCGTGCTCGAGGAGTCCGTCCCGGACGAGATCAAGCGCCGCGCCGCCGAGGAGCACGCGCGCTTCCTCAAGGCCAAGGCCCGCTCGGGCGGCCAGCAACCCTGAATGATATCGATGCGTTCCACGTGCCTGACACCGATCGGGGGCCCGCTCCGGATCAGGAGCCGCCCAGCGCCGATGAGCGCGCGTTGCGCATCTTCTGCAGCTCTGTCTGCGGGAGGCTCGCGTAGCGCCGCGCCTGCTCGACGAAGAACCGCGCCAGCCCGGCGGGCAACTCGTGATCCGGCCTCACGTCCCTGCGCTTGTACGTGTAGATCTTCCGCTTCTGACCAACCTTGAACGACGTCGTGCCCAGGCTCTGGGCCGGATCGAGGTAGATCTGCGACGTGGGGACGACGATCGGCGCGAGGCCGCCGCCCGCACGCGCCGCCTGCCAGACCGCGACGGTGTGCTTGCCACCGGGCCAGTAGAGCCCGATCCGATCGACGCCGAGGCCGCGGGCGAGGAACGCGAACAGCGCCGACAGCTCGTCGCACTCGGCCCACGCCGTGACCGCCGCCGGTCCGCCCGGGTCCGGGACGGCGGCGCTGGCCCACTGGCTCCAGATCTCGTCCGACTGGGGGAGCTGCGCGGTGATGGTCCAGGTCACGTACCAGAAGCCGCTGTCGCGCGTCGCCTCGAAGACCAGCTTGACGCGCACGTAGTCCCGGTAGGTCGCCTCGTCGTCGGCCAGCCCGAAGCGCCGCGAGAGCTCGGCGAAGTCCGCGCGCACGACATCGCTCACCTCCATCTCGCGGGCGATCCGCTCGAGCTCGTCGAGCAGCTCCGACAGGGCGACCGTCTCGCGGCCCGCGAAGGGCTGCGGTCGGACGATCCCGGCGGAAACGTCGGGCTTCCGCTCGACGTCGGCCCCCTGCCCGGCGGCGCTTTCCCCGGCGGTCGGCGCGGGGGCCTCTGCAACGGAGCCGGCGTCAGCGGCGAGGGACCCGTCGCCGGGGCCCGGTCCCGAAGCCGAGCTCTGGGGCGATGGCACGTTGCCGCACCCGAGGACCAGCGCCAGCGCGGCGAGAAGCGGACGAGTCATCGGCACCTCCTGGCCGTGTCAATGCAATCGAGCGAATCCAGTATAGCTCCTTCGCGCGTCTTTCGCGCGCCCGACCGGCTGCGTGCCTCGAGCGCAGGATCGCCTACCGTTCAGGAAAGAGGTATGCTTTCGGGGCTTGGTCGATATCCTGGAGAGCAGATGAGAACGTTCTTCTTCCTGGCGCTGGGGATCCCGCTCCTCTCGGCGGCGAGCGCGGGCGCGGCGGTGGCGGTCGCACCGATCGAGGGCGACGGCGATCCGGCACTGCTCGCCGGGCTGCAGCAATCGCTCGAGGCGGTCGCGGAAGAGGAGGGAACGGGAGCCGCCGCGGCCGATCTGTGGTTCTCGGCGAATCCCGCGCAGGGCGGAGTGGCCCTGGAGATCGAACTCGTCCCGGGGGACGGCTCCCCGCCGATCCGGGAAACTCGAGTGGTCAGCCCGGCTAGCGCCGCGGCGCAGGCGCGGGCAATGGCGCGATCCGTCATCCGGGAGTTCGCCGCGAGAAGCCGGGCCGCATCCGAGCCGGCACTGGCGGAGATCGCCGTCGCCGCGCCGCAGCTCTCGGCCATCGACCTCGCACGGACCCGGGCGCGGCTCGAGATCGCCCTCGGCGTCGCGCTGGACATCGCGGGTCTTCTCGGATTCGCCGGCACCTTCATCGCGCTCCGGGCCGGTTCGAATGACCTCGACGGAATGCGAATCGCCGCTTGCTTCTCGGGCGGTGCGATCGCGCTTGGGAGCCTCGTGTCGACGACCTCCTTCACGACCCGGCACGCCGCGTATCGCCGGGCGGGCGCCGGCTTGAGCCCGTACAAGCCCTCCCTGAGTTGGGTGTTCACGACCGGCACGGTGGCCCTGTATGCGCTCGCGGTGACTGCGACGGTCGACCACGCGCGCAGCGAGCCCGGCCCGGAGGCCGACTTCGGCGAGGAGATCGGGTGGACCATCGGGACGATGGGAGTCGTGGTTCTGTACCTCGCCTCGCTGCAGTTCGAAGCGTTCAACGCCGGCCTCGTCCGGCCGCTCTGGCACCGGACCTTGAGGCGCGCGGAAAACGCGCCTGGGCCGACCGTCGCCGCGGCTCCCTTCGTCGTCCCGGGCGGCGGGAGATCCGAGCGGGCGATGGCCGGGCTGAGCGCGGTCGTCCTGTTCTAGGAGGAGGTGGCCCGGCTCTCCCGCCTCGCGCCGAAGCGTCTTTCAGTCCCGCCGCAGGAAGTCCACGGCGTTGCGCAGCAGGGCCAGGCCCGCGCCCTCCTCGGGGAGCTTCTCGCGGGTCCAGCGGGGGTGGTTGGTGCGGTGCAGGAACGCCTCGGGGTGGGGCATCAGCCCGAACACGCGGCCCGAGGGGTCGGTCAGGGACGCAATGGCCCCGGGCGAGCCGTTGGGGTTCCACGGGTGCTGTCCCGTGGGCTCCCCGGTCTCGGGGTGGACGTAGCGCAGGGGCACCTGCCGCGCCGCCTCCAGCGCCTCGAGGGGCGCCTCGGGTCCGAGCACGATCTTGCCCTCCCCGTGTCGCACGGGCAGCTGCAGCCGGCCGAGGCCCCGGGTGAAGACGCAGGGGCTCTCGGGGTCCGCGGCCAGGTGCACCCAGCGGTCCTCGAATCTTCCAGAGTCGTTCCACGTCAGCGTGATCTGCTGCCTGCCGCTGGCGCCGTCCAGGGCCGGGAGCAGCCCCAGCTTCACCATCAGCTGGAACCCGTTGCAGATGCCGATCATCAGGCCCCCGTCCGACACGAACGACAGGAACTGGTCCACCAGCCGCCGGCCGCCCACCTCGGTATGGCGCAGGCGGATCGCCGAGGCCCGAGCCGAGCCCAGGTCGTCTCCGTCGAGGAACCCACCGGGGAGGCAGACCAGGGAGTAGCCGGCCAGGGACGACGCCCCCGAGGCCAGATCCCACAGGTAGCGCACGTCCACCTGGTCGGCCCCGGCCAGCCGGCAGGCGTGGGCCGTCTCCAGCTCGCAGTTGATGCCGTTGCCCGTGAGCACGAGCACCCGCACCTGGCGCGCCATCATCGCACCTCCTCGTCGAAGCGCAGCGGCCTCCGCCAGGCGTCCTCGAGGGCCGCGATGTCCTCGTCGAGCACCACCGCGCCGCCGAGGCCGGTGACGACCAGGCGGCTGTCACCGGTCACGATGCCGACGCGGCGGGCGGCGTCCCCGAGCAGCGCCTCGAAGGCCGCCGCCGAGGCCGCCGGGACCGTGACGACGAACCGGCCCGGGGTCTCGGAGAACATCAGGACGTCGTCCCTGTCGACGTCACGGCTCGGGAAGCCGGACAGATCGATGGTCGCGCCCAGGCCGCCGGCGAAGGCGGTCTCGGCCAGGGCCACGCCCAGGCCGCCGTCCGAGACGTCGTGGCAGGAAGCGACGAGCTCGGCGCTCATCGCCCGGTGCAGCCAGCGGTAGCTGCGGATCGCCGCCTGCGGATCCCGCAACCTGGGGACCGACCCTCCGCTGATCCCGAGGTGCCCGAGGAAGTGACTGGCCCCCAGGTCGGCGTGGGTCTCGCCCACGACGTAGACCAGGTCCCCGGGTTGCTTGGCGTCCATGGTCACGGCCAGCCGCGCATCCTCGATCTGCCCCACGGCCGTGACGAGCAGCGTCGGCGGGATGGATATCCGCGTCCGGCCGATCGAATAGTCGTTCTTCATGCTGTCCTTGCCGGACACGAGCGGCATCCCGTAGGCCGTGCAGACGTCGAACAGGGCCCGGCAGCAGCGCACGAGCTGGGCCAGCTTGTGTTGGCCGTCCGGGTTGGCCGGCGACTGGACCGGATCGCACCAGCAGAAGTTGTCGAGGGCCGCTACCAGGTCGGGGTCGCCGCCGGCGGCCACCACGCCGCGCATGGCCTCGTCAGCGGCACAGGCGCCCATGTGGTAGGCGTCGATGTCCGAGTAGCGCGGGCAGATCCCGTGGGCGACCACCACCGCCCGCATCGAGTCGAGCACCGGTCGGAGCACCGCCGCGTCGGACGGCCCGCGGCCATGGACCCCGCACAGCGGCTTGACCACCGAGCCGCCCTGGACCTCGTGGTCGTACTGCCTCACCCAATACTCCTTGGAGCAGATGTCGAGCCGGCCGAGCAGGGCCGTGAGCGTCGCCCCCAGATCGCCGGGCTGCGGCAACGCCGGGGGCGGCTCCTCGGCCTTTCGCCACCTGGCCGATAGCCGCATCCGTGGCAGGCCGCCGTGAAGGAAGTCCATGTCGAACAGCCCGACGAGAGCATCGCCGTAGAAGACCTCGAGATCCGGACCACCCGTGTACTCGCCGAGATCCGTGGCCTCGACACCCATCTCGGTGGCCAGGGCCAGGAATCTCGCCGCCTTGTCCGGCGCCACGGCGGCCGTCATCCGCTCCTGGGCCTCGGAGAGGAAGATCTCCCAGGGGCGGAGGCCCGGGTACTTGAGCGGGGCCCGCGCCAGGTCGATGCGTGCGCCGCCCGGGCCCTCCGCGGTCTCGCCCACGGACGAGGACAGGCCGCCCGCGCCGTTGTCGGTCAGGCAGGTCATCAGGTTCTCGTCCCGCGCCCGCAGCAGGAAGTCCACGGTGCGCTTCTGGGTAATGGGATCGCCGATCTGCACCGCCGTGGCCGGCGAGCCCTCGTGCAGCTCCTCCGAGGAGAAGGTGGCGCCGTGG
>CAYZAI010000317.1:0-6016 GCA_964476305.1 uncultured Myxococcales bacterium | reverse complement strand
TTCGCGCGAAAGTTTCCTGGTTTCGAAAAACACTATTAATTACAGAATGATCCGCGTAGTCCCAATGGGGAACAAGAGAGGACATGAGTTCGTCGTTCGAATGGGAACCCGTGCCCGGCCTTTCGCCTGTTCCCTCAAACTGGGGACCGATGAGATCCACCGGCGGCGGCTTCTTGACCTGGGATCGAAGATGAGATTAGAGTCACGAGTTGCCCGGAGCACGAATATAGGGTCGCCAACCGGAGGGAGGAACCCTTGTCCAATCTCACAATCCTTTTCGCGGACGACAGCGCCACCATGCGCCGGATCATGGAAAAGACGTTCGCCGCCGAGCCCATCGATGTGGTGGCGGTCCCCTCCGGCGAGGCCGCGATCGCCAAGGCCATAGAAATCCGGCCCTCCGTGGTCATCGCCGACGCCGGCATGCCGGGAGTGAACGGCTACGAGCTCTGCCGTGCGCTGCGACAAGATCCTTCTCTCGGCAACGTTCCGGTGCTGATCCTGGGCGGTGTCTCCTCGCCATACGACGAGGCCAAGGGTCGCGACGTCAACGTGACAGATTCGATGAAGAAGCCGTTCGACACGACGAAACTCATCGAAAAAGTGAACGAACTCGCGGCCTCCGCGCCCGCCATGGCGCAGCCCGCCACCCCGGCTCCGGCTCACGCTCAGGTCGCTGAGGCCCCGGCCGCACCGGTGGTGCCCAAAGCCCCGCCGGCGCCCCCGGCCTATGGGCGCCCGCCCGCGCCGCCAGCGGCTCCGATTCGCCCCGCGCCAACCGCCGGTCCCGTGGCATCGGCACCGCCGGCCCGGCCGATCAAGGAGACCATGGTGTTCGCCAAGCCGCCCTCGCGGCCCCCGGCGGCCGAGGTCAAGCCCATCGAACTCGAAGCGGCCGACGAGGACCAGGGCGCGATCCAGGTGGGCACCCTGGCCGAGCTGGCCCAGATGGACGAGCGCGGCGACCACCTCGAGCCCGTCGTACACGAGAAGGCCATAGACCTCGCGCCGGCGGCGAAGCCCGCGGCTCCGCCGGCCGCCTCACCCGCGACGTCCATCGAGAAGATCGCGGCGGAGGTCTCTCCCCGGACCGCGGAGATCGCGGCCAAGGTCGGCGGCGAGCTCACGGCCGAGCAGGTCGAGGCCATCCGTCGCTTGACGGCCGAGGTCGTTGAGCGGGTCGTGTGGGAGGTCGTGCCCGACCTGGCCGAGGTCATCATCCAGGAGCGCATCTCCCGGCTCCTCGAGGAATAGCCCCCTCCCAGCATGCTCGACATCCAACGCATCCGCATGGAACCCGAAGCCATCCGGCGCGGCCTCGTGGACGTCGGCGCGGATCCGTCCCTGGTGGAGCGGGTCCTGGACCTCGATTCACGCCGCCGTGACTGCCAGCGGGAGGGCGACCGCCTGCGCGCCGAGCTCAACGCCGCGTCGAAGGACATCGGCCGCGAGAAGGACCCCGCGCGTCGCCAGGAGTTGATCGCAGCGGTCAGCGCGGTCAAGCGGGCGCTCAAGGAAAGCGAGTCCCTGGCGCCCGAGGTCGAGCGCGAACTCGAGGACCTGCTGTTGCACATCCCCAACGTGCCGCTCCCCGAGGTCCCGGTGGGTCGCGACGAGCGCGACAACGTCGTCCGGTCCGTGCACGGCGACGAACCCGCCTTCGACATACCGCCGCGCCCTCACTGGGAGCTGATGACCGATCTCGGCATCGTGGACTTCGAGCGCGGGCAGAAGATCTCCGGCTCGCGGTTCTACGTGCTGCGCGGCGAAGGCGCGCGCCTTCAGCGGGCCCTGATCGCGTTCATGCTCGACGTCCACACCCGCGAGCACGGCTACGAGGAGCTCTACCCGCCGTCGATGGTCCGCGCCGAGTGCCTGGTGGGCACGGGCAACCTGCCCAAGTTCGGCGACAACCTCTACCGCGACGCCGAGGAGGACTACTGGTTCGTGCCGACCGCCGAGGTCCCGGTCACCAACTTCTACCGCGAGGAGATCCTGGACGGCGCCGCCCTGCCGATCAGACACGTGGCCTATTCACCGTGCTTCCGCCGCGAGAAGATGAGCCACGGCAAGGACACACGGGGCATCAAGCGCGGTCACCAGTTCGACAAGGTCGAGCTCGTACAGTTCGTGCACCCGGACAAGGGGCGGGAGGCCCTCGAGGAGCTCACGGGCCACGCGCGGCGGATCCTCGAGCTGCTGGGCCTGCGCCACCGGGTCGTGGACATCTGCACCGGCGATCTGTCCTTTGTCGCGGCCAAGAAGTACGACCTCGAGGCCTGGGCGCCGGGGTGCGGCGAGTGGCTCGAGGTCTCGAGCTGCAGCCTGGTCCTCGACTACCAGGCCCGCCGGGCCCGCATCCGCTTCAAGGACGCGGACGGGAAGAACCGCTATGTCCACACGCTGAACGGCTCGGCCCTGGCCCTGCCGCGGGTGCTGATCGCGGTCATCGAGAGCGGCCAGCGGGCCGACGGTTCGGTGGTCCTGCCCGAGGTCCTGCGGCCCTACATGGGCGGCCTCGAGCGCCTCGAGCGCCCCGTCCCGCGCTGAGACAGATCCATTTCAGCCCGGAACTTGTCGGAGGGTTCAGGGCAGCTCGACGGACCCGGCGGTGCAGGGCTCGTCCCGCGGCTCTCCGCGCTGATCGGTCTCGGGGCAATCCGTGCCCAGCCCGTCGGCCGGGCTCCCGGCGGCGGGGAGCATGCTCTCGGTGGGCCCGCCGTTGTCGCCGAGCGGGCCAAGCAGCGGATCCGCGACGAGGGCGCCCGCGGCGCATGCCGCGTCCTCGGGCCACTCGAGGTTGCCGCCGCCGTCGGCCAGGGCCTCGCTGCACCCCGGGGCCCAGGTCCCCGAGGTGTTGTTCGCGACGATCGTGTTTTTCAGCTCGAGCCCGCCACCGAAGGCCGCGCCCCCGCCCTGGCCGTCCGCCGGCGCCGAGTTGTCCGCGATGGTGCAGCTCCGCAGCGTGCCGGTGGGTGGGCCCGAGAGCCACAGCCCGCCGCCGTTGCTGCCGGTGGCCGTGTTCTGCGCGATGGTCACGTTGACCATGTCGACCGTACAGGTGTGGATCCAGATCCCGCCGTTGTAGAATGCCGAGTTGCGCGTGATCGAACTGTTCGTTATCGAGAGCGCGAGCCCCTGGAGGTAGAGCCCGCCCGCGTTGCCCTCGCCCTGGGCGGTGACGGCGTTCGAGTCGACGGTCGTCCGATCCACGGCCATCGATCCCGAGTTGTCGTTGGAGACGCGAAACACGCCGCCGCCGATGGCCCCGGCGGTGTTGCCCGAGATCGCAACGCCGCACAACGAGGCGGCCTCGTCCGCGCCGTCCATGTAGATCGCGCCGCCGCAGCCGCCGTCCCCCGGGTTGCCGCCGGAGCCGGTCGCCGAGTTGTCCGTGAAGGTACTGTTCACGATCGTGAGGTGGCCGTTCAGGCTGCCGATCGCGCCGCCGTCACTCGCCCGGTTCCCATCGAAGATCGAGCCCGAGACGACCGTCTCGCCGCCCCCGAACGCGTAGATCGCGCCTCCCGCCGTGTCCTGCCCGGTGAGCGGGGCGCTGTTGCCGATGAACGCACAGTCGATCACGGTGAGGCTCCCGCCGTCCCGGTAGATCGCGGCACCGCCCACGGCGGTGTCGTCGCCGTCGTCGGGGCTCCATCCGTCGCGGAACGTGAGCCGCTGTACCGTGAGGCGCGGCGTCGTCTGGTCGTAGCCGGAGTCGAGGTACAGGATGCGAGAGGCGCCCCCTCCGCTCAGGGTGACGAGCCCGCCACCGTCGAGCACCGTCTCGACCGAGAAGACGATCTGCGATGCGACGATGATCGTCACGGGCTCGTCCCCGCAGTCGAAGACGATCACGCCACCGCCGGCGGCAGCATCCCGGAGCGCCGCTGCGGTGCAGCTGGCGGGGGTGCCGTCGCCCACCACCGCGGTCGGCGAGGAGACGTCGGCCGGGTCGGGCGCATCGCAGATCGCCTCGGGCGGCTCGTCGGTGTCCGCATCGCCGTCGGCGTCCGCATCCCCGTCGGCGTCCGCGTCCCCGTCGGCGTCCGCGTCACTCCCGCCCCCACCGGCCGGGGACTCCCCGCCACACGCGGCGGCCAAGGCCGCGAGCACAACCAGGACGCGATGGGATCTCGGCATCTTCACCCCCTCGGGCGGCGGGCCGGGCGGACCGGACCGCTTCCGCGCGAAAAGACTACTGGAACAGCGCCTGGATCTGGTTCTCGACGGTCTGCTCCTTGATCTTGAGCGCCAGGGCCAGCTCGGTGACGAGCAGGGCCCGGGCCGTGTCGAGGAGACGGCGCTCGCCAAAGGAGAGATCCTTGTCGGACTTGAGGCGGAACAGGTCGCGCAGCACCTTGGCGACCTCCATCGGGGAGCCGCTCTTCAGCATCTCCATGTACTCGCGGTAGCGGCGGTTCCAGGGCTGCGTCTTGACCGCCACCTCGTCCGCGGCCAGAACCTCCATCACCTTCTTGGCGTCCTTGCGCGTCATCACGGGCCGGAGACCCGCCTGGGCCGCGGTCTCCACCGGAACCATGACCTTCATTCCGTTTTCGAGGATCGACAGCACGTAGAACGAGCGCTCGGTCCCGCCGAGGGACCGGATCTGGATATCGATCACCTCGCCCACGCCATGGGCCGGGTAGACGGCCTTGTCGCCCTTCTTGTAGCCCTGACTGCTAGCCATTTCGCGAGCCGCCCTTCAAGCGGGTCCGGAAACCGGACCGGATGGTTCTCTTCCCAGTCGAATCCCGGAAAAAGGGACGACATACATATCACGCGGGCCTGTTTCGGTCAATTCATCTAAATACGATAGTCAATGGGATCGCCGCTCGGCAAGTCGCTCCCGCACGACCGCTGCGGCGCGCAGAAGCCCCCGGCGGCGCAGTCGGGCTTGCAGGCGAAGCAGCGCAACGTCGTCGTCCGCCCCCGCGCCGAGTCGCAGCATCAGCTCGTTGGCCTCGGTCTCGGCCAACCCGGGCTCGTCTACGAGGGCTTCGGCCCAGAGCAGCCCCATCAGGGCCAGCCGGGATCCGGGCTCGATTTGCCGGGCCGCGCGGTAGTGGAGCGCCGCCCTGGCGGGCTCGCCGGCCACCCGTAGGGTCTCGGCCAGCTTGAGGCGGACGAAGAACGACCCTGGCTCGCGCGCCGCGGCGTGCTCCCACTGGGCACGGGAATCCCGGTGTGCGCGGCACTCGTCGGTCCGGGCCACGCCCCAGGCCAGGGCCAGCAGCAACAGGCCGGATCCGGCCAGGGCCCGGCAGGTCGGAGCGCGGATCAGTAGGATACGACGAGCGACCAGCGCTGCTCCCAAGGCCACTCCGAGGGAAGGGAACAGGAGATAGCGATCCGCGACCAGGAAATACAGCGGCACGACGTTGAGAAACGGCGCGAGGCCGAAGGCGAACCAGGATGCGGTCACGATCGGGCCCGTGGGTAGAGGGCGACCGCGGCGTTTCCAGGTAACCGCGGCCGCGACCACGACGAGCAGCAAGGCAGCGGCCGCGACCGCGCCCGCGACGAGCCGATCCGGCCCTGGCTCGGCGTAGAGTGGCGAGAGCGCGAAGGGCCAGGCAGCAGTGGTGAGGTAGTGCCACGCGGTCCAGCCGACGAGGGCGAGCCGCCCCGGCAGGCCGGGCATCGGCGGCTGACGGATCAGATCGCCGCCCGACCACAACCAGGTCACTGCCACGACCGCGGTCGCGGCGAGCAGCCCGTGGGGCAACAGGGGCAGCATCGAGCGCCAGGGGCGGCCGCCCCGCATGGCGACGTCGGCGACCCAGATCATCGGAACCACGGTGAGGGCTGCGGACTTGGAGAGCAGCGCTGCGCCCAGCAGCAGCCCGGACAGCGCCGTGAAACCGATCCGTCGCGCGAGGCTTCCGCCGCCTCCCGACAGGTGCGCATGCCACGACAGCAGCGCCAGAGCCAGCGAAAGCACGTCCTTGCGACCCGCGATCCACGCCACCGAGCTGGCGTGGAATGGGGCCAGGGCGAACACGAGCGTCCC
>CAYZAI010000316.1:0-6026 GCA_964476305.1 uncultured Myxococcales bacterium | reverse complement strand
TCCAGGTGGTCACCCGTGATTGTGATCGAGGCGCCGGCGGGACCGCCCGGCGGCGAGATCTTGGCGAAGGTCGGGACATCCTGTTCGCTGCCGAACGGGAACACCGGCGGGTACTCGCCTCCCCGCTTGCCGCCCTTCGACCGCAGGTACTCGACTACCTGGGTGTGGCCCGCCTTCTCGGCGTCGTCGAGCGCGGTCTTGCCGGCGCTGTCCTTGGCGAACAGCTCGACCCGGTTGTCCGCATCCGGACCGGCGACCAGGTACTTGACGAGCTCCAGGTTGCCGGCGCCGGCGGCCGCGTGCAGCACGTTCTTGCCCTTGCTGTCGGTCTCGTCGCGGTAGCAGCAGCGCGACATGTGCTTGAACGACTCCGGCGGGGCCGTCTTGGCGGCGGCCATCGCCTTCTTGAAGTCCACCGGGATGGCCTTGCACTCCGCGGTGTTCTCCTTCTTGTAGCCCTGGCACTCGGCCATCGCCGCCTTGCGCCAGGTGGGGAACAGGTGCCACATCAGCTCCTGCTGGGCGTCCGCGATGCAGGCCTTGTAGTGCCACCCGATCTGCTCGTTGCAGTACTTGGCCTCGCTCGCGTTTGACGACGCGTAGCAGTACAGCTTGTCGGCGTTGTAGCCGTAGCCGTACGCGCAGACCGAGCACTTGGTGCCCTGCCACACGCGCACCCCGCCCTTGACGCAGTCGCGGCACTTGTCGATGCAGGTCCGCAGAGTCCAGGTCGGGTTGTCCGATCCCCAGACCACGCTTTCCGGGCCGTAGCAGGCCATCCGCCGCGTGTTCTGGATGTTGGGCTCGGCGGAGCTGATCTTCCCGGTGCACGAGGCGACGTCTGCGCCGCAGATCTTCTCGCACTTGTCGCCCTTCTCCGCCAGCCGCTCGGCGTCGCCGATCCTCCACTTTCCGTCCTTGGACAGCTCGGTCTTCGGGTCGTACGGCGTGCCGCTCGGGCTGGTCTTGTACAGATCGACCTGGTAGCAGGCCTGCTTCTTGATCCAGGCGTTCTTGGCGTTGGCGCAGGCCAGCTTGAACCGGTTGAGCGCGGTGTTGTGGTCGGGGCCGGACTGCGGCGTGCCGTCCCCGGCCTTGCACTGGACGGCGTTCCAGTAGCACTGTTCGTAGATGTTGCCGGTCGCGCAGCCCGTGCCGAGGCGCGTGTACGCCTCGCGGAGGTACTGACCGGCCAGGTTCTCGTTCTTGAGCTGCTGCGAAAGGAGCGCGTAGCCGGCCCGCTGGCACTCGTAGCCGTTGGAGCGGCACTGCCATGTCACGCCGTAGTTCTCGCAGGCGAAGCTCCAGATCCCGAACGCCTTCTCGCGGTATACCTTGGCCTTGCCCGCATTCTTGGACGCGCCCTTGCCGCTCTCGTACATGTCGGCCAGCCGGTTGCAGGCCTCGGGCTCGCCGTCGGTGTCGCACAGCTTCTCGAGATCCTTGACCTTCGTGACTTTTTCGATCTCGTAGGCCGGCTTGTAGAAGCGCTCCTTCTTCTTGTCCTGCTCGAACTTCTCGAGCAGCTTCTTCTCGGCGTCGCAGGGCCGGCGGTTGGCATTGCCGTGGGTGATGTACCCGGTCAGCTTGGGGTTGCCGTTCTTGCACGCCTTGCCGTACAGCTCGGCCGCCTTTTGCTCGTTCTTCGCCGAGCCCCACAGCCCCTCCTCGTACAGCAGCGCGCGCAGGTGGCAGGCGATGGCGTCGTTCTTCGTGCTGCACAGCTTCTCGAACCCGCTGGTCGTGTCGCCGCGCAGCTTCTCGGGCGACTTGGGCGGGTTCCCGACCTCGTACTCCTCGATCGCATCGGCGTACTTGAGGCAGTTGTAGACGTCGGCCTTGCACGCCTTGTCGAACAGCTCGCAGCCTTTCTTCTGCGCTGCCTTGCCCTCGGGCTCCTTCACGTTCGACGCGCTGCCGCTGAGGTAGATCTTGCCGAGGTAGAGGCAGTCCTTGCCCTGCTGCTCGGGCGGGGAGGCGTCGTTGTCGCAGGCCTTGATGTACGCCTCGCCGGGGGTGCCGGCCTCGGCCGCCATGGGCATGATTCCCATGACCAGAGCCGCCGCTGCCAGGGCGCATTTCACCGGTGCCGGAACGTATCTTCCCCTCATGATTCTCCTCTTTCTTTCCGTCGCGCAGGTTCCGATGTCTTTCGGGGACTGTATCTCCGACCGGCGGGCGCGACAATCGCTTTGCGCGCTGGCCATGTGCGCTGTCGAGCGCGCCGGCCGCCGCGATGGACACCCGGGCGGGAAACGGGGTAGCTTGCCACCGTTGCGAAAGAGGTGACGCATGAGAGCCTGCGGATCATTGCGCGTGCTGGTCGTCGCGGCGTGCGCCGTGGCCTGGTCCTGTGGTGGGGCATCGCTCGGGGATGTCGTGGAGACCACGCCCAGCCTGGGCGAGAGCGACCAGTCGGCGCGCTGCAAGGTGGTCAAGGACGCGTCGCGGCCGATGCTCGTGGAGTGGCCGGCCACGGACAAGGCAACCTTGCAGGCCCAGACCGCGCGGGGCATCGCTGTGGCGAGGTACGACGGCTGCCGGCTCAAGCTGCTGACCGGTTGCCGGGTCGAGGGTGACTACTCCTTCCTCGAGACCTCGCGCGCCAAGGACGGGTTCCGCGTCGCGGACGAGGCCGATCTCTTCGCCCGACTGCCGCTCGGCGCCGTGAGCCTGGAGGGCGAGATCAAGCGGGGCCGCGAGCTGTCCCTGTCATACGTGGCGGTCGGAGCCCGTACCGCGTCCGGCGGCGTGACGGCCGCGCGGATGAGCGGGAGCTGTGAGGGAGCCACCCACTTCGTGCGCGCCATGATCGTCGGGGCCTACGAGTTGCGCTCCGAGGCGAGAATAGGCGGCAAGGCGGGGATCGATGTGGCCGGGGTCGCTGGCGCGGGCGGCGGCGCCAAGAAAGAGCACGAGGTACTGAGGGCTGACGGCGATCTGCAGAGCTGCCTCGATCCATCGACGTCCGCGACGAGCCAGAACTGCCAAGCGATCGTGCAGCTCGATCTGGCCCCGATCGAAGGTCTGGCAGAGACCGCTCGGAGCGAGGTGCCGCGTCCGGAGCCGGCTCCGCCGAAAGCGGCCAAGGCTCCGGCTGCGGGCACCGCCGCCCCGTCCCCGGACCGCGGTGACGACGTGTCGCAGCCGGGCACGGGCTTGGCCTGGCTGCGCTGCCCGGTGGGAACGCTGTGGAATGGCAGCTCGTGCGCCGGCGGCGGCATGGCCGTCCGGGTGACCTGGGACGAGGCCGCCAAGGCGTGCCCCTCCGGCTACCGCGTGCCGACCAGGAAGGAGCTCACGGATCTCCTCGGTGCGTGCGACCGCCTGGTGGACCGAGGGGAACCGGGCAGGTGCGCGCCCTGTGACGAGAGCGCCGTCTGCGCGTCGATGTTCACGATCACCCAGAGGCGCGGGCAGTACTGGTCGGCAGATGCGTTCGACGGGAGCGCTGCGTTCTGGGTGAGCTTCAAGAGCGGGGATGTGCAGCGGTCGGCCAAGAACAACCAGATGTCCGTGCTGTGCGTGCGCACGGCGAGGTAGGTGACGAGATGCGATCTCCGGCGACCTGCGGTCCGCTGTTCTGGGTTGGCGCGTGGCTGCTGTTGGCGGCCTGCGGTACGGCCCTGCCTCGATCCTCACCCCACGGGATTCTGGGCAAGGCTCCAGAGCCTGCGTCGCGGGCGCTCCTGGACGGGACCGTGGTTGCCATCCCGCCTCCGGACAAGGTGACGGTGATCGACTTCTGGTCGCTCTCGTGCGAACCGTGCCTGGCGGCGATGCCCGGCCTGGAGCGGCTCTGGCGCTCCTCGGACAAGAGCACCGTGGCGTTCGTCGGCGTGTCGATCGATGACGACTCGTACGCGGTGGAACGCAGGGCGGCCGAGTTGGGCGTGACCTTCCCCCAGACCATCGACGACGGCCTGGTGCTCAAGGGCCGCTACCGGGTGGACGAGTTGCCCGCTACGTTCGTTCTCGATCGGCAGGGGCGCATCCGCTACTTCACGGACGACGCGCTCGCGAACATGAAGCTCATTGCCGACGCGATCGCCGCGCTCGCCGCCGAATAGGCAACATCCCCAATGTGCGATGTCTACGCACATAGCCGCAAAGGCGGCCACAAAGGTACGGAAGCAAGCTGGTATTCTCGCCATTGTACCGCAGGATCGAGGATGGAGCTGGTTCCTGCAAAGGTCCGGGCAGGGTTGATCCGCGAGCCGGATCAGAACCCGGGATTCATCTCGTAGAGCGGATCGGTGATGTCGCAGAGGTCCTCCTGGCAGGAAAGGATCGACAGCGGGCAGTCTTCGTCATTCTCGCACGGGACCTTGCAGATGCCCCAACCCTCGGTGGCCAGGTCGCACTCGTAGCCCAGCAGGCAGTCGGGTTCGTAGGCCCAGTCGCCGCACGCGCGGTATTGGCATTCGAATGCGCCATCCGCCAGCCCACCGGGCCACAACCAGCCGCAGCGGATCCCCTCGGGCTCGGCGGCGAGATCGACGGTCAGGGGATGAACGAGGACGATGTCAACCTCGCCGCTCGTGTCCACGCCGAAGATCGTGAGGTCGTGGTCGTAGCAGCAATGGCAGTCCGCGCCTTCGCTGGCGCTCAACGCCACGACCACGGTTTGCGGATCGGGCATTTCCACCGTCGCCGAGTAGGTTGCCGCGCAATCCGCCACCGTCGGGCTGTAGCCGAGCGCCAGCGTCCCGGGCTCCATGACCTCCCAGGACAGGCAGCCCATCATGGCGAAGCCCGCGGCGCGGGAGCCTTTCCACCCGCAGAACGGCGGCACGTACTCGAAGTCCGCGTCGGTGTCGGTATCGGTGTCCGAGTCCGAATCGGTATCCGTATCGGTGTCCGAGTCCGAATCGGTATCCGTGTCGGTGTCCGAGTCCGAATCGGTGTCCGAGGCGGCGTCGGTGTCACCGTCGGTGTCGCTGTCCGAGTCCGTGTCGCCGCAACATCCGTCGTTGTCATCGTTGTCATCGTCGCCGCAGCCCCACGCAATCGCAGCGAGCCCGCAGCACAGGATTCCAAGCAGACCCCTCAGCTCTCTATCCAACATGGTCGCCTCCCGTTGATCTCTTTCACCCGGTGCCTTTTCCATTCCGCGTTGCCCGTTCTCTGCAAACACGCTCCCGGCCGACCCGTGGAGCCCGATTGTCGAATCAACCGGCCACCAGGACGGCCAACGCGCCGAGGAAGCCGGTCCGGCGGGCGCCAGCGTGGCTGCATCCGCATGAATCTGAGTTCTTGCCGTCGCCGTCATCCACGCACTGGGCCTCGCCCTGGATCACGGTGCAGGTCATCTCCTGAGCTGCGCAGTCGTCGAAGTCCGTCCAGACGCCGTCTTCGCAGACCTGGACCACGTCCCCGGCGCACTGGCTCGAGCCCTGGGCGCAACCGTCGGTGTCCGCATCCGCATCCGTGTCCGTGTCCGTGTCTGCGTCGGCATCCGTGTCGGTATCCGAATCCGAATCGCTGTCGGTATCCGTGTCGGCGTCCGAGTCCGCGTCGGTATCGGCGTCGGTATCGGCGTCTGTGTCAGCGTCCGTGTCGGTATCCGCGTCCGCGTCGCTGTCGGCGTCTGTGTCGGTATCGGTGCCGGTATCGGTTCCGGTGTCGGTGTCGATCGTGCCCACGCACATACCGCCGGTCCCGCACTGGTCGTCATGGGTCAACGGATCCCCGTCATCGCAGTCCTCGCCGTTCTCGAGCACGGTCTCGGTGCAGGCGTCCGTTCCGTTGCACTCCCGAGCCAGGCAGTTCGCGTCATCGCAGGTGATCGACGTGCCGGCGCACCCCTCCCCACCGCAGGAGTCATCGTAGGTGCACGGGTCGCCGTCGTCGCAGGCGGCCACGTCCCGCCACTCCCAGGCGTCGGAGATCACCGTGCAGTAGTAGACGATGCCGCTGCACGTGACGCTCTGGCACTCCTCGCCGTTCTCGTCGCTGCAGGTGAACGTGCTGCCCGAGCCGCACGTTCCCGTGGACCCCTCGTAGCCGCAGCCCTCACACGCGTT
>CAYZAI010000315.1:0-6031 GCA_964476305.1 uncultured Myxococcales bacterium | reverse complement strand
GTCCTCCGGAGCACGACCAGCCCGAGCAAGAGCTCGAGGGCGGCGAGGACCAGCGCCGGCCAGAGGTAGGAGCCGAAGACCTCGGCGTAGACCACGCCCTGGTCGGCGATGCGCGAGCGCTCCAGCTCGTCGAGGATGCGGTGGAACGACGTGCCGAGAGCGCTGCTGTCCGTGGCCTCGAAGAACGCGCCGCCGGTGTCGTCGCTCATCCGGCGCAGCAGCTCGGGGTTCACGGGTGAGGACTGGGAGCCGAACATCTGCAGGTTGAAGAAGTCGAAGCCCGTAGCGACCTGGGCCTCGTCCTGGCGCCCGACCAGCACCGTGTAGATCTTGATCCCCAGCGTCCTGGCGAAGGCCGTGGCCTGCTCGGGAGAGATGTTGCCGGCGTTCGACGCGCCGTCCGTGAGCAGGATGATGGTCTTGCTCTTGGCGTCCGACTTGCGCAGGCGGTTGATCGCCACGCCCAGGGCGTTGCCGATGGCGGTGGCCCGCCCCTCGATGACCCCGAGATCCAGCTCGGCGATCATCGACGAGAGGATGGAGTAGTCGAGGGTCAGCGGGCACAGGGTGTAGGCGTTCTCCGCGAAGACCACCGCGCCGATGCGATCGTTGGTGCGCCGCTGGATGAAGTCCCGGACCACGGCCTTGGCCGCCTCGAGCCGCGTGGGCTCGAGGTCCCCGGCCTTCATCGACAGCGAGAGGTCGAGGACCAGCATCAGATCGATCCCCTCGAGGGAGGTCTCCTGGTGGCGGCTGGCGTCCTGGGGCCGGGCGAGGGCCAGCGCCAGCAGGGCAACAGCCGCGGTCCGCAACCCGATCGTGGCGGGAAACAGTCGGGCGCGCCACCCGCGCCTTCCCGCGGCCAGCGCCGCCGCCAGCGGGTGTCTGAGGCGCCCGCCGGTGCGGGGCTCGATCATCCCGGCGGCGACCACCAGCGGTGCGCCGAGCAGGGCGAGCAGCAGCCACGGGCTCTCGAAGCGCAAGGCCGAACCGGCGGACAACCAGCCCGGGAGGTACCAGAGCGCCAGGGCGCCGAGCAGGCCGGCGGCCCACAAGAGCGGCTCGAGCCGGCGGACCCACCTAGACATCCCGCCCTCCGCGCTCGGCTGCCCCCTCCGCCGGCACCGGCCGCGGCGTGGTGGCGTGGACGACCGCCACGGTCTGGTCCAGCAGATCCCGGGACTCCTCCCGCGTGGGCACGACCTTCGCGAACTTGACGAGGTCGGTCTCGGTCAGCAGGCTGCGGATGCGCGCCAGCAGCGCGGCGCCCCGGGGCAGGCGGTCCCCGGTCAGCTCCGCGAGGATCTCCTCGGTGGAGCTCTCCAGCGCGTAGAACCCGTAGCGGCCGCCGAGGTACTCGCGCAGCGCCTCGGAGAGCAGCACGTGGAACTCCTTGTGCAGCCCCTCCTCGAGCAGCGTCCCGCGGCCGAGGGCCTCGAGCTTCTCGAGGGCGACATCCTCCGGCGGGCGCGGCGGGGGGGGCGGCGCGGCCTGGCGCGGTCGCCTGCGCGCCAGCAGCCAGCGCGCGAGCAGCGTGAGCAGCGCCACCAGCAGCGCCCCGGCCAGGGCGCCCAGGATCCACAGCAGCGTGTAGTCCTCCTCGAAGACCTGCTCGCCGGGCCCGATGTCGGTCTTGATCTCGGGCTCGGGCTCGTTGGCGATCAGGCTCCGTATCGCCACGCTGGTCTCGGGAACGACGAGCCGGGCGAGCCGGCCCTCGACGTCCACGACTGTCAGCTCCTGCTCCGGGATGACCAGATCACCGACCTCGAAGGAGATCAGATGCACCTCGAGGGTCTCCTCGACCCAGTCGGCGTCCGCGGTGGCGGTCTCGCGGGACTTGCCCTGGACCTCGAACTGCCCGAAGTCCGCGCCGGCGGGGAGGTGGACGCGGTCGTCGACCCTGTGGCGGACCTTCGCGGTCCAGGTCACCACGTCGCCGATGGCCGCCTCCCGGGGTCCGACCTCGAGGCGCACCGTCGGCTGCCGATCCGCCGGGAGGGCCTCGTCCAGCGCAGGCTCGCCCGCGCCCCCGTTGACGATGCCGGCGTCCGCCGCCCCCGCGAGGGCAGTCCCCGGCACCGCCGCGAGGACGACCAGCAGGGGGCACGGGAGCAGCGGGAACAGGCGGCTCATCCCCGAAGCGCCCTCCTCGCGCGCAGCCGGAAGAAGCTCACCAGCGGGGCGAGGTCCTCGCCGGCGGTGGAGAGGTTGATGTAGTCCATGCGGTGCCGCCGGAACAGCTGCTCGCGCTCGATGCGGCGCCGTTTGGCCTCGAGCTCGAACGCCTCTCGGACCGCCCGGGAGGAGGTGTCCACCGCGCAGATGCCTCCGCTCTCGGGATCCTCGATGTGCACCAGGCCGATGGCCGGGATCCGTTCCTCACGCGGATCCGAGATGCACACGGGGACCAGGTCGTGGCGGGTGCGCGCCAGCCGCAGCGAGCGCTCCCAGCCCTCGGCGATGAAGTCCGAGATCAGGAACGCCACCGCCCGGTGCCTCGCCACCTTGCCCAGGTAGTCGAGCCCGGCGCAAAGGTCGGTGCCACGCCCGGCGGGCCGGAATCGCAGGATCTCGGAGATCACGCGCAGCACGTGCTTCTTGCCCTTCTTGGGCGGAACGAACAGCTCGACCCGGTCGGTGAACATGATCAGCCCGACGCGATCGTTGTTCCTGATCGCCGAGAAGGCCAGGGTCGCCGCGACCTTGGCCGCCAGCCGGGCCTTGGTCTGGTGGGTGGTGCCGAAGCCCTCCGAGGCGGAGACATCCACCACCAGCATCACAGTCAGCTCGCGCTCCTCGACAAAGAGCTTGACGAAGATGTCGTTCATCCGGGCCGAGACGTTCCAGTCGATGAGCCGCACATCATCGCCTGGCTGGTAGGGCCTGACCTCGTCGAAGGCCATGCCGCGGCCCTTGAACACGGACTGGTACTGGCCCGCGAGCTGGTCGTTGACCAGCTGCCTGGTCACGATCTCGATCTGGCGGATCTCCCTGAAGAGCTCCTTGTGATCCATCGCGCGCCAGCTCCCTCGGCCCCGGGACTCAGGGCACCTCGACGGTGTCGAAGATCCGCCGCACCACGTCCTCGCTCGTCAGCTCTTCGGCCTCGGCCTCGTAGGTCGGGATCACCCGGTGCCTGAGGACGTCGGGGCCGATGGACTTCACGTCCTCCGGCGTGACGAAGCCCCGGTGCCGCAGGAAGGCGTGGGCCCGCGCCGCCTGGTTGAGGGCGATCGACGCTCGGGGCGAGGCGCCGTACTCGATGAAGCGCTCCATCTCGGCCAGCCCGACGCGGCCGGGCTCGCGGGTCGCGAGCACGATATCGATGATGTAATCCTTGATCTTCTCGTCCAGATAGACCTCGGAGACGACCTTGCGGGCGTCGAGGATCCGCGCCGGCGTGATCACCGTGTTCACGGCCGGGACCGGCCCGCCGGACATGCGGTCCATGATCGCGCGCTCCTCGTCGCGGGTCGGGTAGCCGACCTTGACCTTGAGCATGAAGCGGTCGACCTGGGCCTCGGGCAGCGGGTAGGTGCCCTCCTGCTCGATGGGGTTCTGGGTCGCCATCACGATGAACGGATCGGGCAGGGGGAATGTCTCGTCACCGATGGTGACCTGGTGCTCCTGCATCGACTCGAGCAGGGCCGACTGCACCTTGGCCGGAGCGCGGTTGATCTCGTCGGCGAGCACGAGGTTGGCAAAGACCGGGCCCTTCTTGGCCGAGAACTGGCCCGAGTGCTGGTTGTAGATCACCGTGCCGACGAGGTCCGCGGGCAGGAGGTCCGGCGTGAACTGGATACGCTGGAACTTGGCGTCGATGGTGCGGCACAGGGTGCTCACGGTCAGTGTCTTGGCCAGTCCGGGCACGCCCTCGAGCAGCACGTGGCCACCCGTGAGCAGTCCGATCAGCACGCGCTCGACCATCGCCGCCTGGCCGACGATCACCTTGCCGATCTCGTGGAGCAGCTCGTCGACGAAGGCGCTCTCGGCCTTGACCATCTCGTTCAACGCTCTCACATCTTGGCTCATGGCGCTCCCTCTCGTTCTTGGGCAACTTCCCGTTGCGAAACGGTGTTTTGCGCCTTTTCGGCGCTGCGCACAACCTATCGAACCCGCAAGCGGTGGTTTTGTTCCCGCGGGATCGGGAACGTCGGTCTGAGCATCGGAAGCACCGTCCGCCGGTCGGAAAAAGCCGGTATCCCGATCCCCGCAAATCGAACGTTTGTCGTTCAGATTGCAGCCTTGTTGGTTCGTTTCTTGAAGCTCCTATCGCCCTATTTCTTCGAATAGAAATGCAATTACGAGCACTACTGCGTACGCTTGCCCGAGGGTTATCTTCTTGCATCCCGCGAGACGAGCCACGACATTGTTCCACGACAGGTAGGTGAAAACGGTGTAGACGAGGATGGCGGCAGCAGCAATAGACAGAATCAAGGCCAACCCCGGGAAAACGCCCAGATCGACAATTCTCACGCCCATCAACCGCTCCACGGTCCTTGTTGCAACCGGCTTATTTTCAGATATCAAGTCGAGGAGCACGACCTCCAGAAATGAGAGCGCAGTCAGAGCGATATTGGTTTTCCAGACCGAGAATCGGTACACGTTTTCAAGTGACTCTTTTTCTCTGTCCTCGCCGCTCATTTTCCCTCTCCCAAGCGATCGTCCATCGTCGTCATGTGAACCACAAACAACCCCTTTCCGCTACCCGGCGGTGGGGGTCGCGGGCGCGGGCCGGCGCGCACGGCGCCAGCGCAGCAGCAGGAAGGCCGCCGGGCCGATCACGAGCAGGGCGTCGGCCACGTTGAAGGCCGGCCAGCTCCCGCCCCACGGGAAGTTGACCTTCACGAAATCGACGACGCCGGTCCCACCCCCGGGCGCCGCCCGGAGAAGCCGGTCGAGCCCGTTGCCCAGCGCGCCCAGCACGGTCCGGGTCGTCCCGAGATCGCCGATGGCGCTGAAGGCCGTGCCGCGGTTGTAGCGCAGCGTCAGCTCGAGCCAGGGGTCGATCACGGTGACGCTGCCGCCGTCGCCGCCACCCAGGGATTCCTCGGCCCAGGCCTTGGTCTGCAGGTCGCAGCCGGCGCCGGCCAGGCCCGCCAGCAGGAAGCAGCACGTTGGCCAGAAGGCCCGGGGCCGGTCTCTCTTCGGCATCTTCGCTCCCGTCCGTCCCGTTCGCGGCGGGACGCCCGAGTCTATCACGCCTCGCCGGTCCCGGCGGAGGTCACAGGCCGAGGCGGTCAAGGATGTATTCGAGGCACGCCACGAAGTTGGTCGTACCTGTTCCGACTGCCTTCGAGGCACGCCCGGACCTTGATCGCACCCGTTCCGCCGGATCAACCCGGCGCCTCGTTGTGCAGAGCCCGGCCCTGTCACGCCGGAGCGCCCAGCCCCTGTCCTCGGAAGCCGGGACAGTTGAGGCTTCCTCCCCGCTCTGCTAGGTTTTTGCGGTCGTGAGCGGACTGTCGCAGACGTTATCGGTCAACTTCTGCAGGAGAAAGCCGTTAATCCGGCTAATCCTCGCCGGCCCGGACGGGGGCGAGAAGCCCATGCCTGAATCCGAATCCGCGCGGACCATCCAGCGAAGTGGCCTGTTGTCGGCGTTCGTGGCCGCGCTCGTGGTTCTTTCTGCCGCGCACGACGCCCGCGCCGATGAAGCCGCCGGGCACGTGGCGCAGATCGGCGACCCGGAAGAGGCGGGTACCGATTGCAGCGAGAACGAAGTCCTTCAGGTCGAGAAGGCATTGCGATCGAAGAAGGACCGAACCAGGCAGTGCAAGAGCTTGAAGGCGAAGCACGGCGAAGATTTCTCATACACGCAGTTCATGGTAGGGCGGTACAAGGCGAAGTACACGGCCGGCATCCTGCTGACGTTCACCGGAGCAGCCGCGGGCGCTCTTGCTGTCGGGAGACCTCGAACAGTTCTCGGAACTGTGCTACCAGACGCTGCACATCAACCGCGGCATGGGACGTATCTATACCCTCCTCGGCGTCAAGTATGCCGGCCAGGCGGCGCCCGACTACAAGG
>CAYZAI010000314.1:0-6039 GCA_964476305.1 uncultured Myxococcales bacterium | reverse complement strand
ACGACGACGACGGCGCCACCACCGACGCCGATACCGACGCCGATACCGACGCCGATACCGACGCCGACACCGACGCCGACACCGATACGGACACCGACGCCGACACCGATACGGACACCGACGCCGACACCGACACGGGCCAGGCAGTCTCCGTGGACGTCGTGTACGACGAGACCAGTCACCTCGTGGCCCTGGCCGGCCTGGCCACCGCCGAGATCAACAGCGTGAACGTCGTGACCCTCGAGACCATCCTCACCGAGTCCGGCATCGGCGTGACCCTGGCCGACGTCACCCTCGACTTCGAGGCCGGCGACGGCTGGCAGCCGGGCGACAGCAGCAACTGTCAGAGCATCGTGCCCACCGCGGGCACCAACGCCACCCTGGGCGGCGTGGATCCCTCCACTCGTGACATGGAGTGGGACTCTTCCCTCGACTTCCCCGGCTGCATGGGCGTCGATGACCTAGCGATTCTCTACGTCGCCGACGAGTAGCCGCCCCTCTTCCTACCTGGCGGTCGGCTCCTCGCCCCCGGAAGGTGGCGTGTCCTGTCCGGTCCTTCGCAGCCACAGGGCCGTCAGCGCCAGCAGCGCCGCCATCAGGGCGTAGCCCAGGGCCCATTCGCGCCCGGTCCCGAAGCCGAAATCGTTGGTGACATCCGCGCCGCTGATCCGGAAGGCGTGGATCACGCCGAAGAACGAGAGCACCGCGGCCGCCGCGGTCCACAGGGCGGCGACGACGAGGCGTCGCTCGATGATGAACACGCACACCGCGGCCAGGATCATCGAAGTGAAGATCGCCCCCTGGGACAGCGCGATCATCCCGGGCAGGCCGCCGCTCAGGATCCCGCGATCGATCAGCGCCTGCAGATCGCCGGTCGGGCCGATCCCCTGCTGGATCAGGAGCAGGCCCCAGCCGGCCAGGGCCGGGAACAGACCCACGGCGATTGCCGGGGCGTGGCGCCGGGGCGAGGCCTGGAACGCCTGCGCGCCGATCACGATGCCGATCCAGAACACGATGGCGATACCCGCCTCCAGCGGGACCGCCGCGTTGATCAGCGCCACGGATCCTGTCAGGCAGACGAGCAGGAAGAACACGCCGTTGATCCACGAATAGCCCGCGCGTGCGCCGAGGCCCTTCCAGCCCGGGTGGCCGATGTAGATCGTGGTCGGGAAACACGAGCCGAACAGCGCGGCCACGATCGAGCCCACGCCGTTGACCGCAAGGGACGGCGCCGTGGGGTAGCGATCTCCGGCCGCCCCGGCGGACTCGAGGTTCTGCAAAGAGCCCACCAGGTTGAACACGCCCATGGGCAGGATCACCGAGAGGTAGTTCCAGATCCGCCCGTCCGCCAGCAGCGCGAAGGCGTCCAGGGCCGGCCGCGGCGGGTAGATGCCCAGGGCCTCGGTGGACCGGGCCAGGGCCGGGGCGTCCATCATCCCCGTGCCCCAGGCGATGACCGTGCCGAGAACCACGGCCACGAGCCCGCCGGGCAGCCCCCAGGGGAAGCGGATGCGGGCGAAATACTGGACCAGGATCACCCCCAATGGGAGCAGCGCCACCAGCGGCTGGGTCCAGGTGCGCAGGGCGAAGTCCATGGCGATGAAGCCGACGGCGATGCCGGCCAGGGAAGCCAGCAGCGCGGCCCGGGGGGTGGCCTTGCGCAGCCGCTCCGCCACGAAGGCCCCGAGGAACTCGATCAGGCCCGACAGAAGGCAGGCCAGCACGCCGAGCTGCCAGGCCAGCTTCCAGTCGCCGGTCTCGCGGTAGACCGGTGCCATGATGAACAGAAGGTAGGCGAACAGGCTGACGGTGTTGATGCCGTAGGGCAGGGCCGTCAGGTCGTCGCGTCCGAGCTTTCGGCCGAGCCGCACCGCCTGCCATGCGTAGAACAGGTTCCCCGCCAGCAGTGAGAGAGCGGCTCCGGGCAGGATCCGCGAGTAGACGAAATCCGCCGGGATCCCCACCAGCACCTGGCAGAGGTGGAGGACCAGGAGCAGCTGGATCAGGTTGTCGACGGCCAGGCCGAAGAAGCCGTCGATGTCCTTGCGCACGAACCACTTCATCGTCGGTTCCTCCCGTGGTCGCCGATTCTATCCCCGACCACGCCATCCGCAAGCCTCTGGCCGGACGCGGGCGCCTGGTGCCTGTGCCGTCTTCTGAAAACGTCGGGTGAAAATCCGGATGACTTCGGATAAGGTCACGCCGGCGCGCGGAAGCTTCGCGCGGTCCCGGAGGTCCAGGATGACCAGACCAATGAGGAGCTATGCCGCGTTCGGCACGGTGATGCTCGCGTTCTTCCTGGCCATCCTCGATTCGACCATCGTCAACATCACGCTCCCGCGCATCACGGAGTATTTCCGGACCGACATCAAGACGATTTCCTGGGTCGTGAACGGCTTCGCGCTCGCGTTCGCCGTGCCGTTGATCACCGCGTCGCGCCTCGCTGATCAGTTCGGCCGCAAGCGGATCTTCAGCATCGGCCTCGCCCTGTTCACGGTCACCTCGCTTCTCGCCGGGCTCGCGCCGGGCGTGGATCTGCTCGTCTTCTTCCGCGTGCTCCAGGGGCTCTCGGCCGCGATGCTCGTGCCCGTGACCCTGCCGATCGTCCTCGACCTGTTCCCGACCGAGAAGAGCGGCACGGTCATCGGCGCCTGGGCCGCCATCGCCGGCCTGGCGGCGGCGGGGGGGCCGGCCCTGGGCGGCGTCATCTCGGACAGGCTCACGTGGCAGTGGATCTTCTACATCAACATCCCCATCGGCCTGCTCTCGCTCGTTCTGACCCAGTTCCTCATCCGCGAGACCAAGGACCCGACCGCGTCCCACCGCATCGACTGGTCCGGCATGGCGAGCCTGACGGCCGCGGCGTTCAGCCTCGTGTACGGGCTCATCAAGGCGAACGATCTCGGCTGGACCTCGCCCACGATCCTCGGCCTGTTCGCCTGCTCCGCATTCTCCATCGTCCTGTTCGCGCTCGCGGAAGTCAGGTCCAAGGAGCCGATGCTCCCGCTCGGCATGCTCAGGTCCGTGCCCTTCTCGGCCGGCAATGCCACGCTGTTCGTGCTCGGCATGGGGATGATGAACGGCGTCTTCTTCCTCGCCTTCTTCCTCACCCAGGTCATGGGCAAGACCGAGCTCGAGGCCGGGATCGTCATCACAGCGCTCCCGCTCTCGTCCACGATCTTCTCGGGAATCGCCGGCGCGCTCTCTGACCGGCTCGGCTCGCGTTGGTTCACGACCGCGGGCATGGCCGTCGTCGCCGTGGCGGTCTACATCTACAGCGGCCTACAGCCCACGGCAACGAACGGAGAGATCATCTGGCGGCTCGTGATCATGGGCGCCGGCATCGGGACCGCGATGGCGCCGGTGGTGGGTTCGACCGTTCGCGCGGTGACGGCGGACAAGATCGGCATCGCGTCCGGCGTGGGAAACATGTCGCGTACCGTGGGGACGGTGCTCGGCGTTGCGATCATCGTGACTCTGTTCACGAACCAGGTGGAGCTGCAGATCGGCTGGGCCAAGGAAGAAGCCAGGGCGCTCGTAACGGCGAACGACGCGCTCCGTGAGCAGATCAAGCGGCCGATCCTCGCGCGGCTCGCCCGGGTCGAGTTCTCCCAGTCGCACAAGCTCGCCACGCTCGAAGAAACGCTGCGGGAGGTCGATCGCAAGCAGGCCGAGGTGCTCGATTCGGTGCCGCCGTTCATGGCGAAGAAGATGGCCAAGGTGTTCGAGGAGCAGAAGCAGGAGCTGCGCGTGCTCCACCCGAGGCTTCAGGCGCTTTTCAAGAACCGCATCTGCGACGCCTTTGCCGCGACGTTCCGGATCAACGCGTACATCCTGGTTCTGGGCGTTTTCTTCGCGCTGTTCTCGGACAAGAGACGACGGTGAGGCCACGCCGGACCTTCCGGCTTTCTGCTACCTCGCTTTCGAGGTCTTCTTCGGTGTCTTTTTCGGAGCGGGGGCGAACGTGACGGAGCAGTCCAGCGGCTTCTCGAGCATGAGCATCCTGAGGAGCGGCACGTTGAACACCGCCGCGCCGCCCGCGATCCTGCCACCGGTCTGCGAGACGAGCTCGCCGTCGACCCTCACGGTCAGCTCAAGGAAGGAGCTCTTCACGAGCGGCGGGCCTTCCTTGCCGACCGCGAACTCGATCGCCTCGAGGTAGTCCTTCTCGGTACGGGTCCGCTGCTCTCGTGGGCTCATCTCCTTGAACGCCGGGTTGGACACCTCTGAGAAAAGGCCGCCCATCTTCTTCGCGCTGCGTCTGTCGAGGTGCAGGGCCATGGTCGTCCTGCCGTCTTTCCGCGTGACGCTGATGATCCCGTCGTTCCCTGGCGGATCGCCGTCCGAGACGAGCGAGCGGATGTCCTGGAAAGCGAGATCCATTTCGAGGGTCTCGGGCGTCGGCGTCGTGATCCGCGTGACCGTGAACCCCGGGCGCTTCTCGATTCCCTGCTTGACCCGTGCCGCGTCGAACACCTTGGCGCTGCCTTCGCCGGCGAAGTAGTCGGAAAACAGCTTCTTGACCTCGAACCGGACCGTCGCGGTCCCGGATCCGTCGCCCTTCACGTCGATCGTCTGCCTGGACGTGCAGGCCACGAGGAGCGCGAGCACGAGGAGAAAAGCTGCCGCGCGGATTCGTTCGCCCATGAAGAACCTGCCTTCCCAGGCACTTGGATGCTTCCTGGCCCTGTTTTATTCAGAGGAAGCCCGTCTCGTCAACGGGAGCCCGGACCCAGCCCGAGCCGAAGTGATTCCACCGGCTTGACTCGCTATGTCAAATGCGGCATTTCGGGGTGCTGACGATTCACCATCTGCCAGCGAGGTCCACGAAGATGAAACTGATGCGCGTTGTGCCCTTGCTCGTCCTGGCGCTGGCGGCGATGCTCTCTGCCGGCTGCGCCCAGGGCGATCCCCCAGCCACGTCCACCGAGTCGACCCCGGTACCGGCTTCGGCCGCGCAGCGTCCCGTCATCCTGGCCACCACGACCAGCACCGCGGACACGGGCCTGCTCGACGTTCTGGTACCGATGTTCGAGAAGGTTTCCGGCTTCCGGCTCAAGACCGTGGCCGTGGGCACGGGCCAGGCCCTGGAGCTGGGCCGGCGGGGCGAGGCGGACGTCCTGCTGGTGCACGCTCCCGGGAAGGAACTCGAGTTCGTGGCAGCGGGTCATGCCAGGCGGCGCCGGCCCGTGATGTACAACGACTTCGTCATCGTCGGTCCCCGCGCCGATCCCGCGGGGATCGCCGGCGGCCGGGACGCTTCCGCTGCCATGGCGAAGATCGCCGCAGGGGGGCATCCCTGGATCAGCCGTGGCGACGATTCCGGCACGCACACCAAGGAACGCACCCTGTGGAAATCGGCCGCGGCCGATCCCGCCGGGGTCTGGTACTCGGAAACGGGACAGGGCATGGGCGCCACGTTGCGCGTGGCCAGCGAGCGGCAGGCCTACACCCTTTCCGACCGCAGCACCTTCCTGGCCACCGCGAACCTGGACCTGGTCGTTTCCGTGGACGGGGATGCCCGTCTCGCCAACCCGTACCACGTCATGGAGGTCGTCGGCCAGGGGGTCAACGCCGCCGGCGCCGCGGCCTTCGCCGACTTCCTCGTGGCGCCCGGGACCCAGGCCGCCATCGGAGCCTTCGAGGCCCGCGGCCACCACCTCTTCACTCCGAACGCGGCGGCCCCGGAGTAGCGACGTGGAAGGACTGGCCGGCGCCGAGCTGTTGGAGATTTCGCTCCGGACCCTTCTGGTGTCCGGCTCGGCCCTCGCCTTGTCGGTGGTCCTCGGCGTGCCGGCGGGCGCGGCGCTGGCGTCGGGGCGCTTCCCGGGCCGCGGCTTGGTCCTGGCCGCCGTCAACACGGGCATGGGTTTGCCCCCGGTCGTAGTCGGGCTGGTCGTGGCCCTGGCCCTGTTCCGCGGCGGTCCATTGGGGTTCCTCGATTGGATGTACACGCTCCAGGCGATGGTGCTGGCCCAGGTCGTCATCGCGCTGCCCCTGGTCGCGGGGCTCACCGCGGCGGGAGTGCAGCAGCTCGAT
>CAYZAI010000313.1:0-6045 GCA_964476305.1 uncultured Myxococcales bacterium | reverse complement strand
CGCGGCGGGCTGCGGCGGGCCGTGCCGGACGGGGCGATCCTGCTGCTCGGCACCGGCGATGCGCCTCGCAACTACCCGGCCAACCCCTACCCCTTCCGCCAGGACTCGCACTTCCTGTACTACGCGGGCATCTCCCTCCCCGGCCTGGCGCTGCTGCTCGAGCCGGACGGAACCGAGACGCTCTTCGGCCCGGAGGAGGACCCGGACGACCTGGTCTGGCACGGGCCGCACCCGGTGCTGGCCGACCACGTGGCCGCCGCCGGCGTGAAGGGCACGGCCGCGTTCGGCGAGCTGGCGGCGCGCCTCGGAGCCCTCAAGGCCCAGGGCGTGAAGATCCGCACCCTGCCGCCCTACCGCGGAGAGGGAACGCTGCTGCTCGCGGCCCTGCTCGGTGTCGAACCGGCAACGGTCGGCGGCGGGGCCTGCGGCGAGCTGGCCCGGGCCGTGGTGGCCCAGCGCTCGATCAAGTCCGCGGCCGAGGTGGCTGAGATAGAGCGCGCGCTCGACGTCTCGGCGGCGATGTACGAGGCGGCCCTCGACACCATCCGCCCCGGCGTCACGGAGGCCGCGGTGGCCGGCGCGATGCAGGGCGTGGCCCTGTCCCGGGATTGCCAGCAGTCGTTCCTGCCCATCTGCTCGATCCGCGGCGAGGTCCTGCACAACAACAGCTACGGAAACACCCTCGCGGCCGGCCAGATGCTGCTGGTCGACAGCGGCGTCGAGATCCCCCCCCTGCACTACGCCTCGGACATCACGCGCACCTTCCCGGTCTCGGGCGCCTTCGACGAGAGGCAGCGCGGGATCTACCAGGTCGTGCTCGACGGGCAAGCAGCGGCCATCGCCCACGCCTCGCCGAAGCGCTCGAACCGCGAGGTCCACCTGATCTGCGCCCGGACCATGGCCGCGGGGCTGGTCGGCCTGGGATTGATGCGTGGTGATCCGGACGAGGCCGTGGCCGCCGGGGCCCACGCCCTGTTCTTCCCCCACGGGCTCGGGCACATGCTGGGCATCGACGTCCACGACATGGAGGATCTCGGCGACGTGGTGGGCTATCCCGAGGGTGAGCGGCGCTCGAAGCAGTTCGGCCTGTCGTTCCTCAGGCTCGCCAAGCGGCTGGAGCCGGGCTTCGTGGTCACCGTCGAGCCCGGGATCTACTTCGTGCCGGCACTGATCGAGCGCTGGCGGGCCGAGAAGCGCCACGAGGCCTTCATCGACCACGGCGAGGTGGCGAAGTACGTCGGCTTCGGCGGCGTCCGGATCGAGGATGACATCCTGGTCACGGATGACGGCTGCCGCGTCCTGGGGCCCGGCATCCCGAAGACCATCGCCGACATCGAGGCGCGGATGAAACGTTAGAGCCGTCTTCCTTCACGTTCCGCTTGACCCTGCCGCGCCGGCTTGCTAATCAAGTTCGCGAATCGAAACGCGCTTTTCCCGGAAGAGCGCACCCAGACGAGCCAGGCCCGCGGGGGGCCGGACCGGGCGGGATCGAGGACGGATGGCCGCGATGATGCTCGTACCCCTGTCGGGCGGGTCCCTGGTCGATCTGGACGCGACGTTCCTCATCCAGCTCGGGTTGTTCTTCTTCATGTTTCTCTTTCTTTATGCGCTGCTGTTCCGGCCGGCGATCCGCCTGATCGAGGCCCGCCGCGAGGCCACCGAGGGCACTCGCGACCGCGCCGTCGAGATGCTGTCCGAGGCCCGGCGCATCTTTGCCGACGTGGACGGCCAGGTCGGCGACATCCGCGAGGCGGCCCGGGCGGAACGGGATCGCTTTCTCGAGGAGGCCCGCCGCAAGGAGCGCGCGCAGCTCGACAAGGCCCGGGAGCGCACCCGCGCCGCGGTAGAGGAAGCGCGCATGCGGATGGAGCGCGAGGCCGCCTCGGCTCGGTCCGACCTGGACTCGCGCATCCCGGCGCTGGCCCTGGCCGTGGCCGAGCAGGTCCTGGGAAGGGCGGTGCGGCAATGACAGGGATGGCGCGCGCGATCGCTCTCGTGATGCTGTCCGCGGTCGTGGTCCTGCCCTCGCTGGCGCTGGCCGGGCACGCCGGCGAGACCCACGGCCAGCTGCCCATCAACTGGTTCGACTTCTCGAACCCGGACACCCCGCCGCTCATCGCGACCATCATCAACTTCCTGCTGCTGGTGGCGGCGGTCTACCTGATCATGCGCAAGCCCATCGGCAACATGGTCCGCACCCGGCGTGACAACCTCGCTGCCGCCCTCGAGGAAGCCCGCAAGGCGCAGGCGGAGGCGGAGGCGGAGCTGGCCGCGGCCCGGGCGCGGTCCGAGTCCCTCGACGTGGAGATGGCGCGGCTGCGTCAGGAAATCCTCGAGGCCGGCAAGGCCGAGGCCCAGCGCATCGCCGCCGATGCCGACCAGCGCAGCGAGCGGATGAGGGTCGATACCGAGGCCATGATCGGCCAGGAGGTTGCCCAGCTGGCCCAGGCAATCCGCACCGAGGCGGTCGCCGCCATCGTCTCCCGGGCCGAGAGCACCTTGCGCGAGAAGATCGAGCGGGCCGATCACGAGCGGCTCGCCCGCGAGTACGTCGCCTCGATGGACGGCATCGCGCCGCCGGGCGGACGATGAGGAGCCGGACCCCATGCTGAATGGCAGCATCTCCAGGCGCTGGGCCAGGGCGCTTTTCGATCTGGGCGAGGAGAGCAAGACCCTGATCGCCGTGGTGCGCGAGGTGCAGCGGGCCGCGGAGGTCTGGAGCGAGAGCCCCGAGCTGTGCCAGACCGTGACGAACCCCCTGCTCGCTGAAAAGACACGGCGGGGCGTCTGGAACACGGTGATGGGACGGCTCGGAGTCAGTCGCCACGTCCGCAGTTTCCTGGGCCTGCTGTTCGACAAGGGGCGTCTCGCCGAGCTGCCGGCCATCGCACGCGAGCTGCAGGTCCTCGGCGACCGCCGGGACGGGCGGCTCAGGGCCGAGGTCGTGAGCGCCGCTCCGATCGACGACGACGCGGTGAACCGCATCCGGGCCGCGGTGCAGAGGAGCACGGGCAAGACGGTGGTGATGACGCGGCGCGAGGATCCCGACCTGCTCGGCGGTGTCGTGACGCGCGTCGGTGATCTGATGTTCGACGGCTCGCTCAGGACGCGACTTTCACGGATCCGGGAGGGGATGCTCGGCCGGGCCTAGCGCGGCCCACGCGGCGCGCACAACCATCCGGGCCGCGGCGGGCGGCCCGATACACGGGAATGTGACATGCAGCTTCGAGCGGAAGAGATCAGCAGGATCATCAAGGAACAGATCGAGCAGTACGACCGCCAGGTCGAGGTGATGGAGACCGGAACGATCCTCACGGTAGGTGACGGCATCGCGCGGGTCTACGGGCTCGACGGCGCCATGGCAGGCGAGCTGCTCGAGTTCCCGCACAACGTGATGGGCATGGTGCTCAACCTGGAAGAGGACAACGTCGGCGTCGTGCTCTTCGGCCAGGACTCGGAGCTGCGCGAGGGCGATCTCGTGAAGCGCACGGGGCGCATCGCAGACGCGCCGGTGGGCAAGGCGCTGCTGGGCCGGGTGGTGGACTCCCTCGGAAAGCCCCTCGATGGCAAGGGGCCGGTCCCTGGCGAGCGGCGCCGCATCGAGATCAAGGCCCCGGGCATCGTCCAGCGCGATCCCGTGAACGAGCCGCTGCAGACCGGCATCAAGGCCATCGACGCGATGATCCCCATCGGCCGCGGCCAGCGCGAGCTGATCCTCGGCGACCGGGGCACGGGCAAGACGGCGATTGCGATTGATACGATCATCAACCAGCGCGACACCGGCGTGTTTTGCATCTACGTCGCCATCGGCCAGAAGCAGTCCACCGTGGCCCAGGTCGTGACCAGGCTCGAGGCCGTGGGTGCGATGCGCTACACCACCGTCGTGGCGGCCACGGCCTCGGACCCGGCGCCGCTGCAGTTCCTCGCGCCATACACCGGCGCGACGATGGGCGAGCACTACCGCGACAACGGCATGCACGCCCTGGTGATTTACGACGACTTGTCCAAGCAGGCCGTTGCCTACCGGCAGCTCTCGCTGCTCCTGCGCCGCCCGCCGGGCCGCGAGGCCTACCCCGGTGACGTGTTCAACCTGCACAGCCGGTTGCTGGAGCGCGCGGCCAAGATGAGCAAGGAGCGGGGCGGCGGCTCCCTGACCGCCCTGCCGATCATCGAGACCCAGGCCGGCGACGTCTCGGCCTACATCCCGACCAACGTGATCTCGATCACCGATGGCCAGATCTACCTGGAACCCGACCTGTTCTTCGCCGGCCAAAGGCCCGCCATCAACGTCGGCATCTCGGTCTCCCGCGTGGGCGGCAACGCCCAGATCAAGGCGATGAAGAAGATCGCGGGACCGCTTCGCCTCGAGATGGCGCGCTTCCGCGAGATGAAGGCCTTCGCCCAGTTCGCCTCGGACCTCGACGCCGCCACCCGCGCCCAGCTCGAACGCGGCTACCGGCTCGAGGAACTGCTCAAGCAGGGCCAGTACGTGCCGCTGCCCGTGGCCAGCCAGATCCTGGCGATTTACGCCGGAATCAACGGCTACCTCGACAAGGTGCCGGTGGACGCGATCGGGCGCTGGGAGAACGAGATGTACGCCTTCGTCGAGGCCAAGCACTCCGAGGTACCCCGCCTGATCGTGGAGCGTGGCACCCTCGACAGCGAGGTCGAGAAGGCGATCAAGGCCGCCCTCGACGCGTTCCAGACGACCTTCGCGGTGTAAGGAGAAACCGGCGGAAGATGGCGACCCTCAAGGACATCCGGCGGCGTATCGGAAGCGTCAAGAGCACGCAGAAGATCACCCGCGCGATGAAGATGGTTGCGGCGGCCAAGCTGCGCAAGGCCCAGGAGAAGGCCGAAGCTTTTCGCGCCTATGCCGACCTGAGCGCATCAATCCTGGCCGAGGTTGCGGCCGGGGCCACGGCCGAGGATCACCCGCTGCTCGAGCGCCGGCCCGAACCGCGGCGAGCGCTGCTGCTGGTGATCGGCGCCGACCGCGGTCTGTGCGGCGGGTTCAACAGCAACCTGAACCGGGACGTTTTCGCAATGCTGGCCGAGACCGCGGCCCGCGGCGAGATCGTGCCCGAGCTCGACCTGATCGGGCGCAAGCCGCGGGACTTCTTCGCCCGGCGGGACGCCGTCGTGCGGCGCTTCCACGCAGAGGTCTACGATGCCCCGGACTACGGGACCGCGGCCCGGATCGCCCGAGAGCTGTCCGCCGCCTACGAGACCGGCGAGTTCGATCGCATCGACCTGGAATTCAACGAGATGATCTCGATGGTCAGCCAGAAGCCCACCAGGAAACCCCTGCTGCCCATCGCGCTGCCCGAGAAGACGAACGACGACGCGACCGGAGGCGGCCTGCGGCCGGCGGGCTTCATCTTCGAACCCGGGAGGCGCGAGCTGCTCGGTCGGCTCCTGCCCCTCTACGTCGAGGTCCAGGTCTTCCGGGCGCTCCTCGAATCCATCGCCGCCGAGCAGGCGGCGCGCATGACGGCCATGGACAACGCCACCAACAACGCGGCGGACATGATTGATCACCTGACCCTGGTCTACAACCGCGCCCGACAGAGCGCGATCACCAGCGAACTGATGGACATCGTCGGCGGCGCCGAGGCCCTCGGCGAGTAGCGAAGAAGGCGGAAACGAGATGGCAGCGGAGCAATACGGCAAGGTCACGCAGGTCATCGGCCCGGTGGTAGACGTGACGTTCGAGGAGGGCGACCTCCCGACGATCTACACCGCCCTCGAGGTCTCGAACCCCGGCACGCTTCTGATATCGTTCGACCAGTTGCTGAAAGGCGGGGTGAGCGAATGCCGAAATAGATCGTTGCAGACGATGTTTCTGATGATCGGCGCGGCCGAGAAGGCGGGATCGGGGATCGACAAGATACGCCAAGGCTGGCAGTCGCAACACTGGCGCTGGCCGGGCATTCAAGAACACGTTCACCCGGCACGCATTCGCCTGGTGATGCCGATGCTCAGCCTGATGCCGGAAGAAGCCTTGGCCGACAACCAGAAATACAAGGTCGTCTGGCAGGTCCT
>CAYZAI010000312.1:0-6046 GCA_964476305.1 uncultured Myxococcales bacterium | reverse complement strand
CAGATCGACGTCGAGATGAGCTTCGTCGCGCCGGACGACGTGATGGACGTCTGCGGCCGGATGATGGTCCGGCTGCTGAAGGAGCTGCGGGGCGTCGAGCTGCCCTGGCCGATCCCTCGCATCACCTACGACGAGGCGATCCGGCGCTTCGGCGTCGACAACCCGGACGTGCGCTTCGGCATGGAGCTCTTCGACGTCACCACCGCGGTCGCCGGATCGGCCTTCCAGGTCTTCTCGTCCGCCGCGATGGCCGGCGGCCGCGTCTGCGGCGTCGTCATCGAGGGCGGCGCGGAGCTCTCGCGAAAGGACATGGACGCCCTGACAGAGGTCGCCCGCTCCCACGGCGCCAAGGGCCTGGCATGGGTCAAGCGCCAGCAGGACCGGTTCGCCGGCCCCGTCGCCAAGTTCGTCGAAGGGGCGCTGGAGCGCGCCCTGCTCGAGGACGCCGGGCTCGGGGAAGGTGACGTCGCGCTGATCGTGGCCGACGCCGACGCGGCCGTGGCGAGCCGGGCCGCCGGACGGCTCCGGGCCCACCTCGGCCGGCAGCGGGGGCTCGCGGGGCCGGACGCGTTCGGCTGCGTCTGGGTCACCGACTTCCCGATGTTCGAGCGCGACGAGCAGACCGGAAGGCTGGCGGCGATGCACCACCCCTTCACCTCGCCGCGGCCCGACGATCTGACCCTGCTCGAGACCGATCCCCTGCGCGTCCGCACCTGGGCCTACGACATCGTGCTGTGCGGCCAGGAGGTCGGCGGCGGGTCGATCCGGATCCACGACCCCGAGGTCCAGGCGAGGGTCTTCCGCGTCCTCGGCATCTCGGACGACGAGGCGCGGGCCAAGTTCGGCTTCCTGCTGGACGCCCTGTCCTTCGGCGCGCCGCCCCACGGCGGGCTGGCCTTCGGCTTCGACCGGCTGGTGGCGATCCTCGCGGGCACCGAGTCGATCCGCGACGTGATCGCCTTCCCCAAGACCACCCGCGCCGCGTGCCTGATGACCGAGGCGCCGTCCCCCGTGGACGACGCCCAGCTCGCCGAGCTCGGCATCGCGCGCCTGCCCAAGGCCCCGGACCCGGCCTGAACGCGGTCCCTGTTTTCCGTGGGCTCGAGAGCTGCACGGAGCCGGCTGCGTCCCGAACGGGCGGGTCGCTCAGCGGGCGGACGCGAACCGGGCGTGGTAGGCGTGGACCGCCCGCTCCTGCTCCGGGGTCTCGATCGAGCCCGGTCGGCGGCGGCGGACCTCGTCGATGGCGGACTGCGGGGACATGCCCGTGGACACCAGGCAGGTGGAGAGCATCGTGCCGGTGCGGCCCAGGCCCGCGGCGCAGTGCACGCCGACCGGCCGCTTCCCCGCCAGCGCCGTGTCCACCGCTGCCACCAGCGCGCACTGCTGCTCCAGCTTGGGGGCGCCGAAGTCCGGGATGGGGATGCGCAGCACCTCGATCCCGCGGCTCCGGGCCGCCGCCGCGTCGATGTGCCGCCCGGTGAGCGAGATCAGCAGGCCGATCCCCTCGGACCGGAGGAAGTCGAGATCCTCCTCGACGGGCCGCGTGGCCCCCGGCCGGGGCAGGCCGGCGAGCCGGCCGTCGATCACCCAGGAGAAGCCGCGCATCCGTGACGGCATGGCCGATCGCCCCCCGCGCTCCTCAGAAGATGACGGCCAGGCCCAGCCCGACCTCGAACGTGCGGGACAAGATGTCGTCCGTCGGTCGCGACCAGCCGTAGCCGGCCTCGGCGAAGACACCCAGGATCCAGATCCGCGCCAGCAGCCCGCCGTGGACGCCCCAGTTCCAGCCGGCGCCGGAGTCGAGCCCCGCCTCCTTCGCGGCGTCCGGCGGCCAGCCGAAGCTGCCGCCGATTCGTCCCCGGACGTAGGGCTCGAAGTGATCCCCCGGGTAGAACAGGCGCAGCACCGGGTCGACCAGCAGCTCGCTCAGCGCATCGTCGCCGAAGGGCAGGGCCCGGATCGAGCGGATGTGCGCGGTCAGCCCCAGGGCCAGGAAGTCGACGACCGCCCACTCGAAGGTGGCGCCGAACCCCGCGCTGTCGTCCAGGTCGAAGCGCTCGCCGCCGACGTCGAGCTTGCCCGCGGGCAGCAGGTCCAGCTGGGCGCTGATGTAGATGTCGCCGGCCCGGGCCGCGCCGGAGACCAGGGTCAGGGCCGCGAGGGCCGCGGCGGTGATGGTGAGCCTGCGCATGGTTGCCGTCCCTTCCCGATCGCTACTCGATGGGCGTGGTCTCGTTGACGACCGGCTCGCCCAGCCACTGGAAGTTGTCGATGAACACCGCCGAGTCCCACACGCAGTCGCCCTCGTCGTGGATCGAGAAGGTCAGCTTGAAGACGTCGCCGCCGGACACGGGGTGGGTGGTGCGCAGCCAGCCCGTGGAGCCGCTGTCCATCGCGGGCTCCCAGCCTGAGCCGCTCTCGTTGCAGGGGTAGGCGGAGTTCTCGAAGAAGTTGACGTCGACCTCGATCTCGTCACCGTTGCTGTCGAAAGAGATGTTGGTCGTCGCCCCGCCGTTCACGTCCCCGTGCTCCAGGATGGCGTAGAACGTGTCGTTGTAGCCCATGTCGACCCACTCGGGGTACTCGGCCGAGGCGAACAGGAAGTCGAAAGAGAACCCCTCGGCCCCGGCGGGCGCCTCGAGCACGACCTGGATCTGGTTGACATCGCAGATCACGTCGCCGGACGGTCCTCCCGACGGCGCAGTTCCCTGGTAGTCGGGGATGGGATCGGTCGTCCCGCTGCCCACGCCGTCGTCGGCCCCCATGCCGGTGGCCATGTTGGGGTCCGGGTTGCCGACCAGCCCGGTGCTGAGCACGAGCATCTGGCAGCCGTGCTGCGCCAGGAGGCAGTCGTTGCTGCCCTGGGAGGGCAGGACCTCGGCGCCCACCGTCGGGCCGTCCGGGTGGGAGCTGTACGTCTCGGCGGAGACGATGAACTCGAACTCGGGGCACATGTTCATCGCCATGCAGTAGTGCTGGGCGGCCTCGCCCCCGACGTCGGGACAGTCGCAGTGGTTGTCGGTGTCCCAGCCGTCGCCGTCCGCATCGCCGTCCGCGTCGGCGTCCGCGTCGGCGTCCGCGTCGCCGTCGGTACCGGCGTCCATGGCGCCGTCGTCGTCCGCCTCGGGCTCGTCCGCGGCGCTGCACCCCGAGAGCGCGGGCAGTGCGAGCAGCAGCATCGATCCCAGGATCGCATGTCTCATGGGTTTCCCTCCTCGATCGCCCATTATAGTCGCGAACCCGCGGGGAAAGGGTGGAAACTTTCCCGCCTCCCCACGGCCCGCGTCATTCGATGACATAGGGCGCGCAGGTGGACGTGTCCGCGCCGACGATCGTGAGGCCCGTGTTCGCGAGGTGGGTCGTGAGCTGCCCGTCGTGCAGCCGGTAGACGCTGGTGCTCGAGCCGCCCGCGTCGTCGAAGATCCAGCCGTCGCCGCCCCACGTGGCGAAGGCGAAGGCGCCGACGCCCGCGAGCTGCGGCAGCTGCACGGTGTCGTGCTCCGAGGCGTCCGTCTTGTCGAGCCTGGAAAAGCGCGGCGGCGACGTCCAGGCGAAGAAGGCGAACAGGTCGCCGTTCCCGTTGCCGCTCATGTCCGGCGTGCTCTCCACGGCTCCGATGTACGTGATCTCCCATGTCGCGGTGTCCAGCGAGGCGAGTTGGGTCTCGCTGCCGATGTAGAGCGTGTCCTCGGTGCTGTCCGGCCCGTCGGTCGCGCTCCCCATGCCGAACGCGGGGAAGATCGCGTCGCTGCAGGGGAACCCCGTGTCGCCGAGGCACGAAGCGTCCGTGGTGGAGACGGCGAAGATCTCACAGCCGGAGGCGCCCGTGTAGAGCACGTACACGACGTCGTCTCGCGTCATGCCGAGCGCGTAGGGCGATCCGGTCGAGGGGCAGTCGATCGTCCCGACGGGCTCGAACGCCTCGGTCGGAGAGTCCGCCTCTGGATCGAACCTGTAGAGGCTGTCGTCGAGGTCCACGACGTAGATCAGCTTGGACTCCTCGCTGCAACCGTCGTCGGAGTCGCCGTCGGAGTCGCCATCGGTATCGCCGTCTGAATCGCCGTCGGAGTCCGAATCCGAGTCCGCGTCGACATCCCCACCTCGCGACTCGCTGCCGCAGCCCGCGGCCACGGCCAGCGACAGCGCGAGCAGGGCGATGATGGAAACGGATCGAGTCGTCATGTCGTCCCTCCCTGTTTGTCCACAGTCTACACCGTTTCGGCCCGGCACGTGCGGCCTTCACCCCGGGGGGCCGGTTGCCCGGTGGGCCGGGCCATGCTACCGGAAGGCTCATGGCGCTGTTCGTCCCCGGGCTGATCCGCCGCAAGCGCGACGGCGAGGCGCTCACCGAGATCGAGATCCGCGAGCTGATCGCGGCCTACACAGACGGGACGATTCCCGACTACCAGATGGCCGCGATGCTGATGGCTGTCCTGTTCCGCGGGCTCGACGACGCGGAGCTCGGCTGGTGGACCGACGCGATGATCCGATCCGGCGTCGTGCTCGACCACCGGGCCGTTCCCGGCACCAAGGTCGACAAGCACTCCACCGGCGGCGTGGGTGACAAGATCTCCCTGTGCCTGGCACCCGCCGTAGCCGCCCTGGGCGTGCCCGTGCCCATGGTCTCGGGCCGCGGCCTGGGGCACACCGGGGGCACCCTCGACAAGCTGGAGGCGATCCCCGGGTTCCGGGTCGATCTGCCGCCGGCCCGGGCCTCGGCGCTGCTCGACGAGGTGGGCCTGTTCATGATCGGCCAGACAGAGGACCTCGTGCCCGCGGACCGCCGGCTCTACGCCCTCAGGGACGTGACCGGCACCGTCGAGTCGATCCCGCTCATCGCCTCGTCGATCATGAGCAAGAAGATCGCCGAGGGCATCGACGCCCTGGTGCTGGACGTGAAGGCCGGGGCCGGAGCGTTCATGGCCGACGCGGACCGGGCGCGGCTGCTGGCCCGGACCCTGGTCGGCATCGGCCGCGGCGCAGGCCTGCAGGTCCGGGCGCTGATCACGGCGATGGACTACCCCATCGGCCGCGCCGTGGGCAACGCCCTCGAGGTGCGCGAGGCCATCGACGTGATGCGCGGGGGCGGCCCGCCGGACACGGCCGAGCTGACCCGGGAGCTGGGTGCCGAGATGGCCCTGCTCGGCGGCGCGGTGTCGACCCTCGACGAGGGGCGCATCGCCATCGCGCGCGTGCTGGCGGACGGCAGCGCCCTCGATTGCTTCGGCCGGATGATCGAGGCCCAGGGCGGTGACCCGCTGGTCTGCGACGACCCCGGACGGCTGCCCGCGGCCTCCGCGGTCGCGCCGGTCCTGGCCGCGCGGGAGGGCTACGTCCGGGGCATCGATCCCATGAAGGTGGCCCGGGCCGCCCTCGAGGTGGGCGCCGGCCGCCGCGTCAAGGAGGACCGCGTGGATCCCGCCACCGGGGTGGTCCTGCGCGTCGCCGCGGGCGAGCACGTGGTCGCGGGCCAGCCCCTGGCCGAGCTGCACCACGACGGCCCCGGCGCGGACGCCGCCCTGCCCCTGCTGGAGGCGGCCGTCGAAGTCGGCGACGAGCCGCCGGCGCCCGCCCCGCTGATCCTCGAACGCCTCTGAAAGCCCGCCCCGCGGCGGCCGCGCGGACCGCTTCCGATCCATCGCGCCCGCCTCTGGACGAAGAACCGGGAAAGGACAAAAAGGTTGATACTTGCAGACAAATGAAGTAATAAATATCCATGGTCGAGGACCGCCACCAGCGCGCCCAGGAGGTGTTTCGCCAGCGTGGAGGTATCCTTCGCACAGGGGATGCGCTGGCGCTGGGCATCCACCCTCGCACCCTCTATCGGATGCGGGACGAGGGCGTGGTCGACCAGATCAGCCGAGGCGTCTTCCGCCTCTCGTCGCTGCCGGGGCTCGCCCACCCGGACCTCGTGGCGGCGGCGCTGCGAGTGCCTCGCGGCGTGGTGTGCCTCGTCTCCGCTCTTGCCCACCATGAGGCAACCAGCGAAATCCCGCACGAGGTCCAGATCGCTCTGCCGCGGAAGACCAAAGCGCCGAAGGTC
>CAYZAI010000311.1:0-6079 GCA_964476305.1 uncultured Myxococcales bacterium | reverse complement strand
GGAGGAGACGACGCCGCAGACGCAATGTGGGTGCCCCTCACCGAAGCGGTCGGCCTGCCATCGGATCACGGCGAGATCCTCGCGGCCGCCTGCCGCGCCTCGGGAATCGCGCCTCCCGGCCTCACGCCGGAGGGCTGATCACCGAAGCGAGGCTCGCGCGCTGCTCGCGGGAGAGGTTGTGCAGCCGGACGTCGATCTCGACCCCGCCATCCCGGTTCAGCCTCACCGCGACGACCTTGCCGGTCGCCACCAGCTCCCGGGCTCCGCTTCCGGCGTCCCGGATTTCGACACGGGAGCCGGGAGGGACCGGCTCGACGAGGGTGACGGTGAGCAGGTCGCCGCGCAGGGCCAGCACGCGGCGGGGCGAGATCTCGAGGGCCCGGTGGCCGGAGTCGCTCATGCCTTCTCGCGTTCGCTCGAGATCCTGAGTTCCCGCCGTTCCTCGCGCTCGCGGATGGTGTCGCGGTGGTCATACTGCTTGCGGCCTCGCGCCAGGCCGAGCAGCACCTTGACGTGTGCGCCACTGAAATAGAGCTCGAGAGGGATCAGGGTGAAGCCGCGCTCGCGGATGCGGGTGCCGAGCTTCAGGATCTCGCGGCGGTGGAGCAGCAGCTTGCGTTCACGGCGGGGCTCGTGATTGAAATGACTCGCCCGTCCGTAAGGCGTGATGCCCATGCCCACGAGGAACAGCTCGTCGCCGCGCGGGATGGCGTAGGCGTCCTTCAGATCGGCCTTGCCTTCTCGCAGGGACTTGACCTCGGTGCCCACGAGGACCAGGCCGGCCTCCCACGTGGCCGTGATCTCGTAGTCGCGCCGCGCCCGGCGGTTGGTGGCGACGACGCGCTTGGTTTCGCTCTTTTTCTCCACGCCGTCCTTCTACGCCATCCGCCCGCCCCCGGGCAACCCGGCGGCGACGGCCCCGGCCGCCGCCCGGGCGAGACAGACGACGTGGACCGCCGAGGCGCCGCCGTCGAAGAGTGCGGCGGACGCCGCGCGGACCGTGGCCCCGGTGGTCATCACGTCGTCCACCAGCAGCACGGTGTGACCCGAGAGGCCCTTCCGGTCCCGGACCGCGAAGGCGCCCGCGAGGCTCGCGTGGCGCTCGGCTCTGGAGAGGCCTCTTCGCGATCCGGTCTCCCGAACGCGCTCGAGGAGCCCCGTGCGAAGCGGGAGCCCTTCGGACCGCGCCAGTTCCCGGGCCAGCAGCGCCGATTGGTTGAAACCGCGTTCCAGCAGGCGGCGCGGGTGCAGGGGCACGGGCACCACGACCCGGGGGCGGCCGGCGACACCCAGGCGCGGCCCGACGAGCCGGGCCATCATCCGGCCCAGTGGCACGGCGGTCCACGGCGATCTGGAGTATTTCAGCCGGATCACCGCCTCGGCCCCGGCTCCACCGTAGAGCAGGGCCGCGGCGAGGCCGGAAAACGGGGGCGGATCAGCGAGGCACGCGCCGCAGAGGTGGCTCTGGCCGCTCTCGAACGGCTCGCCGCAGCGCGGGCAGCCCGGCTCGGACCAGGCTATCACGCTCACCTTGCAGCGGGTGCAGAAGGGGCACTGGAAGCGATCCCCCGCGTCGGCCGGAAGCGGGGTGCTCCCGCAGGCCACGCAGCCCGGCGGCCAGAGCAACCCGGCCAGGGCGTCGAGGAAAACCGAAGCGCGAAGAGCCATCATTCTCGATATCGGTCACTTCCGCGGATTGTTTCCTGTCAGGGGCGGTTTTTCAGCAGGATTCGCGCGGCCTCGCGCAGTCTGTCCGGGACCCGGCCGTCGTCGGCCACCTGGCGCGCCAGGGTCTTCGGCAGAGCTGGCAGGAGGCTGACCGCCTGGGCGTGGGGGGTCCAGGGGTTGTGGGCCAGCGCCGCGGCGACTCGCTCCCGAGACCGCCAGCGGGTGTGACGCGCCACCTCGGCCTGTACGAGAGGCGGCGCGGGCCGGCGGGAGGCGATGCGTAACACGTCGGCCTCGATGACCTTGGGGTTGCCAAGGAGCCTGAGCGCCACCATCGGGTGGGGGTCGAACAGCGCCTGGGCGATGGTCCGCCTGCTGGGCTGGCTGGCCAGGGCCCGTCGCTCGCCGAGGGTCAGCGCGCGCCCCCCCCCGTAGTCGGGGGTGTCGAAGGCCCGCTCGTCGTGTTCCAGCGGCTCGGGCACCAGCAGGAAGGCGTCGGTGATGTCCAGTTCGACGGCCACGGCCGCCTCGCGGGTGTGGACCCGGTGATCTTCGGGCCAGAGGCGGTCGAGCAGCGCGAGCAGCGCGGCCTCGGCCAGTACCTTTCCGCCAGGGGTCCGGTGGTGGAAGGCCCTGGCCAGGATTCCGCCGAAGGCCAACGCAGCCTCCTCCGGTGTCAACGAGCCGATCCAGCCGGCGAAGCGGAGCGCCCGTTGCTCCCAGTCGGCAAGGGCGAGCAGGCCGCGCTCGAAGGCCGAAGTCGGCTTCGCGGATGGGCCGCCTCGGGGCATCGGCGGGGGTCAGTTCCCGGAGGATGCGGCCACGGCTTTCGCCTCGACCATGAAGTCGCTGTCATAGTCCACCGGGACGTCGGGGAAGATCAACTGGAAGACCGTGGTGCCTTCCGCCCTGACCTGACAGTCGTGGAGCACCCCATCCTGCCGGTAGTGCCCGTCGATGGCGCCAGGCGCCGTGGCCTGGACCGTCTTGTCGTCGAGCACTTTCCCGCAAGGCGCGCGGGTCTCACCGCGGATCTCCCCGTTGGAATCCAGAAGCTGTCCGCGAAGGACGACATGCCGCAGTGGGAAAAGCGCCGTGTTGAACACGGTGCCGGATACCAGGAGGAATTGCCCGCCGGAATCGGCTTGGACCAGGTGGTGCTCCGAGACGGTGATCTCGATGCTGCGGGCTTCGTCGGGGATGGCCTCGTATTCCGCGCCGGAGAACGCGAAGGAAACCTGCTCGGGCAGATCGGTCAGGGACAGGGACCACCCGTTGCGGAAGGCGACGAAGGTGAAGAACACGGCCAACAACACCAGGCCCACGGCCATGACCTTGCCGGCCGTCTGTGCGCTGCTCGACCCCGTGGTCTCGTCCGGGATGGCGAAGCCCGCGAGCTCCAGCGGGGCTTCCATCTCCCAGGCGGACCGCGAGCCACCGTAGATGTCGCCGATGGCGGCCGGAGCGGGAGCCGGCCCGGGCGTCGGCGTCCTGGCCGCGGGTCCGGGTTCGGGTGGCGGCGGAGCGGCAGCAGCGGGGGTTGCGGGTCCGGAGACCATGGGTGGGTCGAGAGGGATCGTCTCAACGGTCTCGCCGTCCTGCTCGGCCAACCGCTGGTAGAGTCCCTCCTGGGTCGGCGGGGGAACTGCGGGGGCCTGGGCCGGAGCCGGGGCCGGAGCCGAGGCCGGCGGAGCGGCGACGATCGGCGTGGCCAGCGGGGGCTGGGCCGCTGCCGGCGCTTCGCGCAGGAAGGCGAACTCGGAGGGCAGGTTCTGCTTGCCCGTGAACTCCTCGTAGCCCGCGGGGGCGGCGTCGGCCCGCCGGTGGAGGGTGAACACGTTGGCGCAACGGGAACACCGCATCTTGCGGGGCTTGGCTGTGATCGCCTCGTCCGGGACGTTGTAGCCGGTTGCGCACTGGGGGCACTTGATGATCATCTTCTTCGCCCGTCCTCTCGCGCCCGTGTGGCCGGTGGAATTCGCGCGTTTCGCCGCGCTACTGGAATCTGGACGCCATATTGCCCTTGAAGGGCGGCAAGGACAAGATCAGAGGTGTTTTTCTCGACCCTAGCCGCTGCGCTGGACTAGAGCCCGGCCGTCGATGACGGCCCGGATGGCGGTTGCCAGCCCATCGATATCGAAAGGTTTTTCGATGAACCCGCAGCCGCTGGAAACGAGGTGCTCGAGGACGTCGTCCTCGGGGATCGCTCCAGACGTGATCAGGACCGGCACCTTGGGGCTCTGCTCCCGCAGGCGCTCGAGGACTGCGACCCCGCCGAGCCCCCGCATGCGCAGATCGAGCACCACGGCGCCGATCACTTCCGCGTGCTTCCCGAAGGACTCCAGGGCGCTCGCACCGTCACCGGCGACGACCACCACGGCACCGAGTTCCTCGAGCATCATCTCGACGATGGTGCGCAGCCGCTCCTCGTCGTCGGCGAGCAGAACCGTGAGGCCGCCGAGAGGCTCAGCGGGCTGCCCTGGATTTTCGAACATTTCTTCTGATATGACATGCGAGGACGAAGTGTCAAGGACGGCCAGGGAAGCGAGCACATGCGGCAGCCTTCTGAAGCGGGACGGGTACCCCAGGGACGGGAACGGAAGGTCCTGTTCGCGGCCATCGCCGAGTACGTGGCCACCGGAGTCCCGGTGAGTTCCAAGACGCTGGCCGGTCGCGGGACTCTCGATCTGTCGCCAGCCACCCTGCGCCGCGCGCTGCACGAACTCACGGGCTCCGGTTATCTGATGCAGCCTCACACGTCGGCCGGGCGCATCCCCACGGATCGGGGCTTTCGGCTGTTTGTGGATGCCCTGCGCGACACGGGCGCCGAGGTCGATCCGGACCTGCGCGAGCGCCTGCTGGTGGGCTTTCGCGAGCTGATGCCCGCCGGGGCCGGGGCCTGGCGCGAGACCGTGCGTTTCCTCTCGGATCTGGCGGCCCAGACCGCGCTCATCATCACGCCAGCCATCGCCGACTCTGTCCTGCGGCAGCTGCACTTCGTTCCCCTCGGCGGCCGGCAGCTCCTGGCCGTGGTCGTGACCCGCGACGGGCTGGTGCACAATGTCCAGGTCGAGAGCGACGTCGATCTCGATGCGCGTTCCCTGGAACCCATCAACAACTACCTCGGCGAAATGGTCTCGGGTCGCACGCTGAACGAGGTCCGCCGCGTGCTCAAGCTCGAGTTGCAGGATGCGCGCGAGCGCTGCGACGAGCTGCGTCGGCGGGCGAGCCTGCTCGGTTCCCGGGCGCTAGCCACGGGCGCGGGGCGCGGCCCGGAGCTCGTCGTCGAAGGGCGCAACCGGCTGCTGGAACGGCCCGAGCTGCAGGAGAGCCTGCGTGAGCTGATGGCGGCCCTCGAGCACAAGGGCCGGATCCTCGATCTGCTGGATCGCGCCGCGTCGAGCGACGAGGGCCCGTTGGTGATCATCGGCCGGGAGCACGGCACCGGTTTCGAGAGCTGCACGGTGATCTCGGCGCCCTTCAGCCGCGGCGGTGGAGAGGGGCAGATCGGCATAGTCGGCCCGACGCGGATGGACTACGCCTCGATGATCCCGCTGGTGCGCCTCTCGGCCCAGCTCCTGAGCGAGGACGAGGAACTCTGACGCCGGTGTTTCGCCGCGTGAGGGCAGCTCACCGAGGTTCGGCTTGTGCGTCGCCAGGGGGGGCGTTACACTGATCCTGTCCGGTTTTTGGAAGGAGTGGATCGTGAGCGAAGCCATACAGCAGGACGTCACGGTCGAGCAGACCGGTGTCATCGTCATCCGATCGCCCAGGCTGAGCCCCGGGGCGAGGGCCAGGGTGACGGTCGTGATCGACGACGGAGGCTCTTCGCGGCCGAAGAGCCTGAAGAGCCTCATCGGCAGCGGTCACGGTTGCTTCGATACCCCGGACGAGGCGGACGAGTTCCTTCGCCGAGAGCGCGACACCTGGTCATGATCGAACGCATCTCCGGCCCGCGCGTCTACCTCGATGCGAACGTCTTCATCTACGCTCTCGAGGGCTACCTTCCGTACACGCGGATTCTGGCCGACCTGTCCGATCGGCTCGACCGGGGCGAGATCCGTGGCGTCACGAGCGAGCTCACCCTCGCGGAGACGCTCGTTCGGCCGATGCAGCTCGGCGACTCCGGCCTGGAAGCTGCCTACGAGACCGCGCTGTCCCCATCGGGTTTCCTCGACGTCGTTCCCATCGGAAGCGAGATCCTGCGGCGAGCGGCCCGGATCCGGGCGACGGAACAGGGGTTGCGTCTGCCGGACGCCATACACGCGGCGACGGCAGTGCTCTCGGGCTGCGCGTCGTTTCTCACCAACGATTTCGGGTTGCGGAAGCTGGACGGCATCGAGGTCGTGATGCTCTCCGATCTCGTGACGCGCTGATCGGCCGGGCTGTTTTTTCGACCGGGCGGCAGGGA
>CAYZAI010000310.1:0-6093 GCA_964476305.1 uncultured Myxococcales bacterium | reverse complement strand
GTGATCAGCCGCGGCGCGAGGCGATGCGCTCGGCCATCTCGCCGATGACGGGCAGGATCATCTTCTTGTCCTGGAAGCCGAAGACGATCAGGAACACGAGAAGCACGACCATGCCGATGGCGACCAGCGCGTTCAGGATGCCGAACAGGATCCCGATCCAGGGGATGAACGTCAGGATGAAGAGCGTCAACCAGACCGTGAACCAGGCCGCGCCGAGGATGATCGACTGCATCGCGGCGAACCGGACGTAGCGGTTCCGCTTTTCGACGAAGAAGAAGACCAGGCCGCTCACCCAGCCGAACATGTAGGCCAGCATCGCTGCCACGGGCTGCTCCAGGCCCATGCTCGTCGGCTCTCTCGTGATGTCCTCGAACTTGAACATGGTCGTACCCTCCTGAAAGCCAAGGTCTGCCGTATCCGCACCGGGCCGGGACGTCAAGATCTCGGGCGGCGGAGATACCGCCGGCGTACTGGAAGCAGATGTCGGTGTCGGCGTCCGATGATACCACACAACTCAAAGGCGAAGGGCTGCCCGGTACATGTCCTCGATGGCGCGGGTGGTCGCTTCGGGGGAGTGGAGCCCCGCCGCGACGCGGGCGGCGCCCCTGCCCAGCCTGGCGCGTAGCGGCCCGTCCGCGAGCAATCGCTCCAGGCCCGCTGCGATGGCGGCCGGGTCGCCCATGTCCACGAGCCACGCCTCGGCACCGTGCACGAGGTGGGCCGCCACGCGCCGGTCCGCCAGCACGGCCTGGCCAGCGGCCAGGGCGTTGACCAGCTTGATCGGCGCGCCGCCGGTCAGGGATCGGGGCACCAGGGCAATGTCCGCGGACGCGATGCGCGGCCAGGCACCCTGGAACGGGCCATGGTCGCGCACCCGGAGCACGCCGCCCACGCCGAGCTCGCGGATCCTCGAAGCGAGACGGCGGGTATCCGAGGCGGTGTGGATTTCCACCTCGACGCCCGATCGGGTCGAGGGCGACAGCAGCGCCAAGCCCTCCAGCAGCCGGTCCAGTCCCTGGTAGCCGTCGAGGTTGCCCGCGTAGACGGCGCGCACCTTCGCCCCCGGCGATCGCGGCGGCCGGTCGGGAAGCGGCGGGACCACCGCGGGCGGCGGGACCCACCTCGCCCGGTTCGCCGGGAATCCCGAGGCGACGAGCAACCGGAGGCTCTCCGGGTCCAACGCGATGACCTCGTCCGCGAGGCGGGGCAGGAGGCGATCGATGGCCGATCCGGCGATCCGCGACGGGACGGCCAGTCGCGGTGCCAGGTAGGTCCCGAGCTCCGGGCCGAGGCGCGCGTGGAGGTGGAACGCCAGCGGCACGCGGCGCCGGGGATCGGCGAGGCGCGCGGCCAGCAGCGCCTCGGCGTGGTGGGCGTGGACGATGTCCGGGGCGATGGCCCTCCGGAGCCGGGCGCAGCTCGCCGCCAGAAAGAGGTCGAGCAGCGCCTTGGCCGGGTGGGGACCCGAGCGCTCGGAGCGGAAGCGCGGCCGATCCGGGAGGCGGTGCACGACAAACGGCTCGGCGGCGTCGCCCGTCCCGTGGGCGTAGGCCAGCAGGTGCACCTCGTGGCCGGCCCCGGCCAGGTCCCGGCAGATCTGTCCCACCAGGGTCTGGGTGCCCTGGATCGTGGGGAACGGGCCGGCGTAGACGTGGAGCAACCTCAACGGCGGGGCTCCGGAGGCTCCCGGCGACTGCCGGTGCGGCGCGCCACCAGGTAGCGCGGTCTCTTTTTCACCTCGACGTGGATGCGGGCCACGTACTCGCCCAGCACACCGATCAGCAGGAACTGCACGCCGAACAGGAAGGCAATGAGCAGGATCGTGGACGCGTAGCCTGGCTGGGGGTGCTCCCAGAAGAAGTAGCGGATGCCCACGAAGGCGCCGAAGGCCAGGGACAAAAGCGTCATGAGCACGCCCAGCCAGGTGGCCAGGCGCAGTGGGAACACGCTGAACGAGGTGATGCCCCGCACCGCGAAGCCGATCATCCGCCGGGTCGTGAACTTGGTGCGGCCCGTCGATCTGAGGCCAGAGCGGTAGGGGACCCTCGCCTGGCGGAAGCCGACCCAGCTCGCGATGCCCCGCAGGAAGAAGTCTGTCTCGGTGTGGGCCAGCACCGCGTCCACCACCTGCCGGTCCATCAGCCGGAAGTCGAGCATCCCGGGCTCCATCGGGATGTGCGAGAGGAACGCGAACAGGCGGTAGAACCAGCGCGAGGTCGTGCGCTTGAACCAGGACGCGCCCGGGTGGTCGAGGCGCACGCCGTGGACGACCTGGAACCCCTCTCGCCAGCGGGCGACGAGGCCCGGGATCGCCGACGGTGGCTGTTCGAGATCGGCGTCGATGGTGACCACCGCGTCACCCCGGGCGTCCTCCAGGCCGGCGAGCAGCGCGAACTGGTGGCCGAAGCCACGGGCCAGGTGGATGCCGCGCACCCGTGAGTCCATCTCCGCGAGGCGCTCGATCACGCCGGCCGTGCCGTCCGCGGATCCGTCGTCCACGATGATCAGCTCGAAATCTAGGCCCGCCGGATCGAGGGCGGCCACCACCTCCCGGTGGAGATCGGGCAGGATCTGCTCCTCGTCCCGGGCCGGCACCACCACGCTGATCAGCTCGCCGCTCATCGGCCTCTTCAGTCCTCCAGGTAGCCGAGGTCGCGCAGGCGCCGGGCCACCTGGCGTTCCTCGGCGGGGTTGTAGGCGCGGGCGGGCCCCCCTGTCCAGGGCGGAGCCGCGTCCGCTGCCGGAGCACCGCCGATGTCCGGGAGCCCGCGTGGAACCGCGCCCTCGAACCAGGGCGCCAGCGGCACGCCGGCCAGGGCGGCGACAATGGCCGTGGTGTCGGGCAGCCGCGCGCCTTCGATGACGCCCGGATCGATCCCCGGTCCGGCGGTGACGAGCACGCCGAATCGCGTGTGGCAGCCGGGCAGCGAGCGCCCCTTGCGACCCAGCAGCTCCTCCGGGGCCAGGCGCGAGACCGCCGGCCCGGGACGACCGCGGGAGGGCAGGAAGGCAGGCGTGAAGCCCGCCACGGGCTCGGGCTCGATGACAAGGTCCGGGAACAGGTGCGCCGCCGGGCCGCGGTGCAGATCCTCGCGGCGGGTCACGGCGCGTACCAGCGGGGCGCCTTCTTCGGTGCGCAGGCCGAGCAGGGTAGCCTCGACCTGGCGGGCCACGGCCTCGCGGTCGCGGAAGCGAACCCGGCCCCGAGGCTCGCGGCCCAACTGGTTGAGCCAGACCGACGGCGCGTAGGACAGCTCCTCGGAGAAGGCCGAGGTGCGGTCCCAATCGATGCCCTGGAAGCGCAAGGCGGATTCGGCCAGGGCGGGCGCGAGGCCGCCGGCGAAGCGGAACAGGGCGCGCCGGAGGCCGCGGGGCACCAGGCCGGGCAGTCGGCCGCGCAGGATCTCCGGCGCCGGAAGCAGGCTGCGGCCGCCACGAAAGGCGAGCAACCCGGCCTGCTCCAGCGCCCGGTTGAGGTGGATCGCAACGTCCGAGGATCCGCCCGAGCCGTGATCCGACAGCACGACCACGGCCGCGTCCCTGCCAGCGGTGTCGATCAGCAGGCCGCACGCCTCGTCCAGCGCGCGGTAGGTGTCGCGGAGGGCCGACGCGAGGCGCGGGTCCACGTCGGTCGGGTGCCGGGGTGACGCGGGATCGTGGAACGCGAAGAAGTGGTGGGCCGCCGTGTCGGCCTCACCGAAGTAGAATGCGGCCACGTCCACCGGGCGATGCTCCAGCAGGAAGCGGGCGATCCCGGCGCGGCGCAGGATCCGCCGGGGCAGCTCGGCCGCGGCCCGCAGGAACCAGTCCGGATCGTCGGAGAATTCGTCGAGGGTGTCGAAGGCCAGGTGATCCGCGCCGAAGCGGTGCTCGAGCTCGCCGTGCAAGGAGCGCGGGTGGACGAACGAGGCGTCCCCAGCGTGTGTCACCGGCGAGTCCCAGCCGGAGATCTGCCACCCGCGAAGGCGTTCCGGCGGCCAGGTCACCGGGAACCAGGCCGCGCCCACCCGCAGGCCGTGGCCCTCGAGGTGGGAAAAGAGCGTGGGCAGCAATCGCTGCCGCGCGCCGACGAAGCGCACGCGGTAGCCTTCCCGCACGGTGAAATCGGTCACGCCGTGGCTCGAGGGGAAGGCGCCGGTCATGAAGCTGGTCCAAGCCGGGAAGGTCGTGGGGGGCAGGGTCGACTCGAGGGGTCCCGACGCGCCGCGGGCCATCAGCGCACCGAGCCGCGGGCAGGTGTCGTCCGCCGCGAACCGGCCGAGCAGGTCGAACCCCACCCCGTCCAGGCCCAGGATCAGCACCTTCGGCTTCGTGACCGCCATCGCCTTTCACGGATACACTGCCGGGACGATCGGGGAAAGGGGCAGCGGCTCCTCCGGGGCCAGCCCCCGGCGCGGGCCGGCAAACCGGCGCGGCTAGAATTTGGCGTGGACTTCTGCGTCCATACGAACGACACTGTTTTTGTCGGAACGACGAAGGGAGGACGCGATGAACACGAAGAACATCGTCTGGCTCGGTATCGCCGCCCTGGTCCTCGCCCTGGCGGTCTTCTCGCCGATCGGCGCCCGGGCCGCGAACAAGACCGTGACCAACCCGGCGGCGGGCACGGTCTACGCCACGCTGGTGCAGGGGCTCAAGCTGATCAAGCAGGGCAAGTTCGACGAGTGGATCGACTCCTACTGCCACAAGGCCAACCTCTGCAACAGCCCGAGCGCCACCCAGAGCGTGAAGCGGTACAACCTGCCGTCATTGAAGAAGCTCCTCGGCTACAATCCGAGTTGTCTGCGCGGCAACGATGACACAATCGTCATCACGCGCGAGGACGGCGACCCGGCGACCGACAGCCAGGTGAAGATCTTCCTCGAGTGCCGCACCGGGGGGATGCCCCGCCCGTTCACGATGAAGAAGGAAGGCGACACCTGGAAGTTCAAGCAGATCTAGTCGCCGAGGCGGTCTGACAGCTGACGGTGGCGGCCGTCTGTGTTATAAGAACGAAATCGATGCCCCTCTTTTCGCGCACGGCTGGTTTTCGACGGATTGGGCTGCCGGCGCTGCTCCTCGCCGCGCTGGCGGCCGGTTGCGACGATTCACCGCCGGGAGCGGCGGCGGACGCGGGTGACACCGCTCCGGACGCGGATGCCGACGCGGATACCGACGCGGACTCCGACGGGGACACCGACGGCGACGGGGACACGGACACCGGCACCGGCGAGCTCCCGCCGTGCCCGCCCACGACCCTCGACCAGACCATCGTGCCGATCCTGCCGCCCGAGGCCCAGCCCGGCGACGACCGCACCTGGTGGGGCCTGACCGACCTCGGGCCGGGCGAGCCGTTCCTGGCCCGCGACGACCTCGGGGTCGGCGAGGGAGACGGGGAGCCGGTGGGCGAGCCGTCGTCCCTCGCGTTCCTCTGGCACGCCACGGACCCGCAGATCATCGACGAGGAATCCCCGGCGCGGCTGATCCACGGGGACATGCTCTTCGAGTCGGCCTACCGCTACCAGGAGTCGTGGACCACCCACCTGTTCGACGCCGCGGTGCGCACGGCAACGGACTTCTCCGCGTGGCACCCGTTCGACTTCGCGCTGTTGACCGGCGACATGATCGACAACGCGCACTTCAACGAGATGGAGTGGTTCGTCGGGGTGCTGGAGGGCGGCCTCGTGGACCCGGATTCCGGGGAGGACGACGATCCTCTCCCGGGGCTGGGCAACGATCCTCACGATCCGTTCATGGCCGGCGGCCTGCCGCCGTCGATTCCCTGGTACGTCGCTCCGGGCAACCACGATCTGCTGCCGCTGGGCAACGGCCCGCTGGTGGAGTGGATGCTCGCCGATCCCACCGGCGACGAGGCCAATGTCTCGTCGCTGCTCTCGTGGCTCAACAAGGCCGTGGTCCCGGTCTGCCTGGAGCAGCCCTGGTATCCCACCGAGTCGCCGCTGCCCCAGCGTTGTTACCTGCCGCCCAAGAGCTGGTTCGAGAGCAGCGACGTGGTGCCCGATCCGGAGCGGGCCTTCATGAGCCGCATCGACTGGATGTCCGCGCTGTTCGGCACGACGAGCATGCCGGACGGCCACGGGTTCACCGCCGGGA
>CAYZAI010000309.1:3642-6099 GCA_964476305.1 uncultured Myxococcales bacterium | reverse complement strand
TCGTGCTGTAGAGATACTGCTCGTTGTTGTCGAGGTTGCAGGCGATGTTGACCTTCTTGTCGGCCTGCTGCTGGATCTCGGGCACAAGGAACAGATCATTGTGCTCGATGGAGCAGTCCTCCTCGTCGCTGACCAGCACCACGGCCAGCAGTGCGTCCTCGCGCAGGAACGCGGCCTGGTCCTCGCGGCTCACGGCCACGGCCGCGGACTGGAGCTGCTGCTCGAACCCGCAGCCGCTGGTGCCGAGGTTCGACAGGCAGGCGACCTGCATCGCCATCTCGCCGTTCGGCTCCTCTTCCGTGGTCTGGGCGAATGTCGAGCTCAGCGCCGGGCAGGTCTGGTTCTGGCCGTCGTTGTTGGGCTCGAGGCAGAGGCCGATGCCATCGTCGCCAATCTGCTCGCAGTCCCAGCCCGGCGGGCATTGGACCCCCGACTCGTCGCAGGGGATGACGCCGCTCAGCAGGTCGACGGTCTTGCCGCCGGAGTAGGTCTGGAACTCGCCGTTGTCGCCGAGGTCGGAGCAGCCCTGGGGCAGGTTCCCGGGCCAGCCGTCGCCATCCTCGTAGGCGTTTCCGCCCCACTGCAGACCCAAGTCCGTACTGACCACGGCCACGCGCACGTCATCCGCCGCGGGCCAGAGGGAGCCCGGCAGGGGCGCCACGAGAGAGTTGACGAGCTTGAAGACCGACGTGGAGAAGATCATCTGCTCCTCGCTCATGGACCCGGAGTTGTCCACGACCAGCAGCACGTCCACCGCGGCCCAGGGGAACTCGTCCGATGTGTCGTTATCGTCGTCGTCGCCGTCGGCTCCGTCGTTGTCGTCGTCGTCATCACCACAGCCCCAGGCGGACACTCCCAGTGCCATCGCGAAGATCGCAGCGAGCCACCAGATCCGTTTCATGAAGGGCCTCCTTCTCTTGTCGCGGGGGGGGGGTGTCCTCCCACAGACCCATTGTGACCCGAATGGGCGGGAATAGGTGAAAAAAGATCACTGCCCGTCTCTAGAGTCCGCGTCCGCGCCGTCAGAACGCGCCGAAGCGGAAGACCAGGCCCGCTGTGGCGTGGCCCGTGAGGATGTACCCCTGGAACGTCAACTCCTGGCAGTACTCGACGCCCAGGGGGTTGATCCTGAGCTCGAGCCAGTCGTTGACGAAGAGCGACATGGCCAGGTGCAACTGGACGTAGCCGTAGCGCCGGTTCGAGAGGCCGTAGCCCGGCTCGAGCTCGGCGCCGATGTAGAAGAAATTGTCCTTCAGCGGGAACAGGAGTCGCACCAGCAGCCCGAAGTTCAGCTTGAGGAAATCGCCGAAATCCGGGGCCCAGTCCTCGACGCGGATCGAGGTCGAGCTGACGCCGAGACCGACGTCCATCCAGATCGGTTCGCGCAGGACCGCGGCGCCAGCGGTCAGACCGCCCTGGAGGATGATCGCCGGCCGCATCAGACCGGCGCCCCAGCCCGCCGAGCCGAAGCCCGCGCCGCCGTAGAGCCCGGCGTGGATCCGGCCGATGGGCGCCTCCCCGTCCTGCGCCGGTGTTCCCTGGTCGCCGTACATGGGTTGCGGCGCCGGTGCGACGGGCGCGTAGTAGGCCGGATCCGGCTGCAGCTCGACGGTGATGGTATCGGACTTCGCGGCGCGGCTCTCGCCCTGAAACATCACGGGCAGCGTGCCCTGGCACTCGACCCGGATCGCGTGCATCCCCGCCGAGAGGATGCCCTCGAAAGGCAACTCTCCCACGGGCACGTCATCGACGTACAGGTACGCCGGTGCCGGAGGAGGTGTCGCGGCTTTCACGCGGAGCAGGCTCTTGTCCTTGGCCACCTTGACGCAGGACGCGGCCTGGCAGAGCTTGCCGCCCGCGCAGTCGGCGTCGTCGATGCAGGTCTTCTGGGCCAGGGAAATGGCGGGCAGCAGCATCATGGCCGAAAAAAACAGCGGGAAAGCGGGTTTCAAACGTGAAGTCATCGCCATTCCTGATCGCGTTTCGAAAAGTCCGGCGGTGAGCCTAGCCTCCGACGCGCCACCCGTCAACGAAACGTTCCACGAAACGTTCCACGAACCCGCTTCGGGGCCGGCTTGACCGGGGGATTGCCGTGTCCTATCTCCCCGGGGAATGTCTTCTTCGTCGCGATGGACGGATTCGCCGCGGGCATTGCGGTTCTGGGCCGGGCTCCTTGCCTCGTTGGCGATGGCAGCGGTGGCCGTTCCGTCGCTCTCGTGGGAGCGGGTCGAGAAGGACATCGCCTCGCGGGTGGCCGGCATCCGGCGGCACCCCTCCGGTCCAGAGACGGAGCTCGCCGTGCTGGAAGTCTTCGCCCGCTGGGACGAGGCCGGTCCGGGCCCGGTGCAGCGCGCCCTCGAGGAGGTGGCGGCCTTGCCGGGGCTCGGGGCCGCGGCCCGGGAGCGCGTCCGGTCGTGCCTCGAGGAAGGGATGCTGCGGACCGGGGATCTTTTGGCC
>CAYZAI010000309.1:611-3632 GCA_964476305.1 uncultured Myxococcales bacterium | reverse complement strand
CCCTCGCTGCCAGCCGGAAGGCCCGTGGCTTCATCGAAAGCTGGTCCGTGGCCGGGCCTTTCCCGGACGACAACGGTGGCGGGTTCGCCCTGCCCTGTCCCGTCCCGGACGCCGGCGAGAGTGTCTGGCGCGAGGTGCCCGCCGAAGCCGTGGTCGATGGCCTGGTGGAAGCCGCGGCCCTCACCGCGCGGGCCGAGGATTCCTGCCTGTGCCTGGCCGCGACGGTCGATTCCGATCGCCCCGGACCGGCGGCGCTTCGCCTGGGACCGGCGGGCGCCTTTTCCGCGCGGTGGAACGGCGCGTCGGTCCTGTCCGATCCGGAACATCTCGACGCCCTGCCGGACCGGTTTTCGAGACGGGTCACGCTCCGGGCGGGGAGCAACCGGCTGGTGGTCCGCCTCTGCTCGGACGGGCGCGGCGATTCCGGTCTGTTCGCCCGGATCGAGCCGTTTGCTGGCGCCAGACGGCCGGCCCGCGACACAATCGACCTGCTCCGGGAGCGCGCCCGGGCACCGCGGGCCACTCCAGCGGAACTCGCGGCCCTAGCGCGGTACCTGCTGCTCTCGGGTGCGGTGGACCCGGCGTCCCACGAGGCCCGCGACCTGGCCCGCACGGCGTGCCTGCGCCGCCCCACGGCGGAGCGCTGCCTGACCTGGACGGCACTGGCCCGGGACCGCAACGAGCGCCGCCAAGCCGCAGAAGCCGCCCTCGCCGCCGCCCCTGAATCGATCCCCGCGCTGGTCGCGCTGGCCCACCTCGAACTGGAGGGCCCCGAGCCCGGTCGGGCCGTCGCGCTCGCCCGGCGGGCGGAGGGTCTGGCTCCCGGCGATCCCGAGGTGATCCTGCTCGCCGCGGAGATCGATGCCGGGGCGGGTCTGCTCCTGACGGCCGATGCCCGGGCCCGCGTCGCACTGGATGCCGCCCCGGAATCTCCCACGGTCCTCGCCTCGGCCCGCGACATCGCCCGGGACGCGGGGCTCCCGGCACGGGCCCTCGAGCTGACCGAGCGGCTCGCCGCGGTGCGCGCAGACGGGCCGGAGGACCAGACCACCCTGGCCCGGGCGGCCCTGGCCAGGGGGGACGCCCAGGAGCTCGACCGCCGGCTCGGTCTGCTCGAACGGCTCGGTCCCGCCGCACTGGCCCCCGTCGCGGAGCTGCTCGAAGGCCGCGGGGACCACGCCCGGGCGGAGCGCCTGCTCGAGCGGCTCGCGGAGATCACCCCGGACGACGCCGAGGCCCTGCGCCGCCTGGCCCTGTTCCTGATGCGTCGCGGACAGCCGGACCGGGCCCTCGCCGCACTGGGCCGGGCCCTGGACCTCAGGCCTCAGGACGACCGGATCGCGGACTACCTCGCGTTCGCCACGGGCGAGGAGGGCTTCGAGCAGGCATGGACCGTGGCCCCGAACGATTTCCCGGCGGTTCCCGCCGACGGCGAGGGGGAGCGGGACGCGGTCTGCCTCATCGACAACACGGTGGTCCTGATCCACCCCTCCGGCCTGGCATCCCGCTTCCGGCAGCTGGCCTGGCGCGCGGGCAGCCCGGATTCCGCCCGCGAGCTGCGCCGCCACAGCATCCAGTTCGCCCCGGACGACCAGCGGTTTTTTCTGATCGCGGCCCGGGTGCTGCGCCACGACGGCTCGGAACAGCACCACACCGGGCGGTTCACGGTGGACGTGTCGGAGCCCTGGTACCGCCTGTACTACGACCTGCAGGCCGAGATCGTGGAGCTGCCGGTGGTCCGCCCCGGAGACATCGTGGAGCTTCGCTACCGCGTGGACGACACCGCGCACCGCAACGCGTACCACGACCACTTCGGCGACCTGGTCTTCGTGCAGGACGACCTGCCCAAGGCCTTGTGGCGCTATGTGATCCTCGCTCCGCCGGGCTTCCCCCTGGAGGTCGATGCTCCGGCCCGGCTGGCGTCGCGGGCGGGGAGCGGAGGCGGGACCGCCGATCGCCGGGTCCTGGTCCACGAGGCGCGGGACGTGCCCCGCTGCCGGGTGGAACCCGGCTTGCCGGGCCCCATCGAAGCCTGCGACCACTTCCACGTTTCCAACACCCGCTCGTGGGAGGACCTCGGACGCTGGTACCAGGGTCTGCTCCGGGACCAGATGACCGCCGACACGCGGATCCGCGAGACCGTGCGCGGATTGACAGCAGGCCTGGCCGGCACCCGGGAGAAGGTCGCCGCCGTCCACCGGTGGGTCGTCACGGCCACCCGCTACGTCGGCTTGGAGTTCGGCATCCACGGATACGTGCCCTACGCCGCGCCCCTGGTGGCCTCTCGGGGCTTCGGCGACTGCAAGGACAAGGCCGCGCTGCTGGTTGCCGCGCTGCGCGAGGCCGGCGTGGAAGCGGAGTTCTCCCTGGTCCGCACGCGCCAGGCCGGGGAAATCAGGCCGAACCCGCCGTCCCTGGCGGTTTTCGACCACGCCATCGCCTACGTCCCGGGCATCGACCTCTGGCTGGACGGCACGGCGGAATCGAGCGGTCCGGACGAGCTCCCGTTCCAGGACCAGGGCGTGCTCGCCCTCAGGATGACCGCCGGCGGGCCCCTGCTGACACGCACACCGGTCCTGCCCCCCGAGTCCGACCGCACAGAGGCCCGGGTGCGGGCCGAGCTCGACGCCGACGGAGCGGCCAGGCTGGAGGTCGAGGTAGAGATCTCCGGTGGCCGGGCGCCGGGGTGGCGCTCGCGGTTCGCACCCGCGGAATCGCGCCGCTCTCGTTTCGAAGAGCTGCTCGTGGAGCGCCTGCCGGGCGCTCGCCTCGGGCACCTGGAGTTCGGCCCCCTCGAAGACTTCGGCCGGCCGGTCCGCTATCACTATCTCGCAAAGTGGGCGGACTTCGCCAGGCGCGACGGGGATCGTCTGCGCGTCCCGGTGGATCCCGGGCTCGGGCTCCTCGCGGCCCACGGGGCGGTGCCCGTGCGCACCCAGCCGATCGACATCGGCCCGCGGCGCATCGACCGGCGCTCGGGCGAGCTGGTGCTGCCCGAGGGGTGGGTTCCCGAGAAGATTC
>CAYZAI010000309.1:0-601 GCA_964476305.1 uncultured Myxococcales bacterium | reverse complement strand
AGATTCCCGCGGACGTGGAGATTTCATCGGCCTTTGGTATCCTCAAGATAAACATTAAATATATCTCTGATCTTATTGTTATAAATAGATATTACACTCAGACTGCGCACCTGGTCTCCGCGGCTGACGCCGAGGCGTTTCTCGATTTCTGCCACCGGGCCGACGAAGCCCTCGCCGCGGAAATCACTCTCAGGAGGCGGCCTTGATTCGCCTGTCGTCGACGCTGTCCGCGGTGCTCGCGGTCTCCCTGCTCGGTTGCGCCTCTGCCCGCGGAAGGGCGGGCCCCGGGTCGGCGGGCGCCGGGCTGGAAGCCGGGGAACGCGCCTGGCTCCTGGATGGAGACGCCCGGGAAGCCGAGCGCCGTCTCATCATCGCGGCCAGAGCGGGTTCCGCGGGCGCCTCGTTCCTGCTGGCCGACCTGCTGGACGCCACCGGACGGCCGGAAGAGGCGCTCGAGCTCTACATCGATACCCTGGATCGGGCCGGGGGCTCGGGAACCCACGAGGCGGAGGCCGTGGCCGCGGCCATGGCCGTGGTCGCCATACGGAACCGCGTGCGGGACGCGGCGGACCGGCTCGGCACCCTGGCCGACAGGTTCGCG
>CAYZAI010000308.1:3650-6100 GCA_964476305.1 uncultured Myxococcales bacterium | reverse complement strand
CAGGAGATGCTGAAGCGCAACACCCACGTCGACGGCAACGTGCTGGTCGTCGACCTGATGCGCGAGGAGATGATCTACGCGGGCAACCGCTTCCTGGTCTACGCCCTCTTCCCGGCGCAGAACGTCGAGGTGCGCGTGATGTGGGGCCGCGACAAGCGCAACGTCGTCTTCGCCGTCGGCCACAGCATCCTGAACCGCACCTGTGAAACCGACATCGGCAGCCTGATGCTCGAATTCGGCGGCGGCGGCCACCCCAAGGTCGGCACCTGCCAGGTGGACGTGGAGATCTGGCGGGACACCCTCGATCGGATCATGGAACGGCTGCGCCAAGGGGGCTGAGGATCCCGCAGGCGCCGCGCGTCTCTCCCGCCCGCTTGGCGTGCGGATGTGCTAGCCTCCGGTCGTGACGAGGACCAGTCTTTCCGGATGGGCTATCCTGGCGCTGTGCGCCGCCCTCCTGTCCTTCCCGGGCAGCGCGCCCGGCTCCCGCCGCGTCGTCGACATACGGGCCGATCTCGTCGCCGTCGATCCCGATTCGGGCGCGGTCCGGGCGACGGGCGATGTCCGCATCGAACTCGGTGACGCGGTTCTCTCGGCTTCATCGGCCACTTTCGACCCCCAGGCGGGCCGCCTCGTCCTGGACGGCCCGTTCGAGCTTGCCACCCCGGAGAGGACAATCCAGGGTGACGGCCTGGATCTCGATCTCGAGGCGGAGTCGGTTGTCATCACGACCCCCGCGACCGTCGTCTCAGGGCTGCTCGTCAGGGGCATGTCGGCCCGTTGCGAGGCCGGCACCTGCGTCCTGGACGAGGCGAGCGCCACGCCCTGCCCCGGTTCGCCACCGGCTTGCGGCCTGACCGCGAGGCGCGTCACCCTCCACCCCTCGGGTGACCTCGACCTCGAGAGCCCCCGCCTGGAGATCGGGGAGACGACCGTGGCGGCGGTGCCCTGGCTGCGCCTGCGGCCTCCGGATGCGTCGGGCTTCCTGCCACCCCGACTCGGCTGGTCTCCCACGACCGGGCCGGTGATCGGACCCGCGGGCCAGGTGGCCCTCGGCCGCGGCGTCCTGGCCGGCGGCCACTTCGCGGCGCGGGGCATCAGCGGGTACGAGAGCGCGTCGTGGCTCGATTTCGACACCGGCGACCTGCGGGTCGATCACCTGTTCGACACCGCCAGCGGGCACCACGGCCGCCTGCGCCTCGGCCTGTCGGTGCCCCTCGACGGCGCCCGGCTCGCCGCCGATGGGGATCTGATCACCGACGGGTCGATCGTCGACGAGCTCGCCTTCGACCCGGCCGAGCGCGCCCTCGGCCACACCGCCTCGCGCCTGCTGCTGTCGAGCGGCGGGCCGGATCTCGCCATCGAGTCCCACGCCGCTTTCCTCCAATGGATCGGCGACGACGGCGGCCCCCGCGGTCTGCTCGGCCCTGCGGCCGGAGTGCGGGTCGCGCTGCCGCCCCTGGCCTGGGACCTGCCCGTCTGGCCCGGGCTCGTCCTGTCCCTGGACCGCGTGAGCTCCCTCGACGGCACGCTCGCGCCGGATGCGCTCGGTGCTCTCGCGCCGGCCCACACGCGCCTCGAGGCCCGGCCGTCCCTCGACGTCTCCCGCAGGCTGGCGCTGTTCGAGGCCGCTCTCCGGGCCTCGACCCTTCACCAGGTCTGGCTCCCCGACGGCCCCGGACGGGAATCCATCGACCGCCACGCCGCCGCGGCCTCGGCTCGCATCGCCTTGCCCTTCGAGGGCTCACCCGGCGGCATGCGGCACCGGCTCACGCCGGCCGTCGGCTACCGGCTCGTCGTCCCCCTGGCCGGTGATGATCCGCCCTGGCAGGTCGACACGCGCGATCTGCCGGCCGGCGGCCAGGCCGTCGATCTCTCGGTGGACAACGGCTTCGGCGATCCCGGGAGGCCCGCGCTCTCCATCTCGGCCCGGCAGCGCTTCCACCTGCCGGGGTTCGGCGCGGACACCGGGCCGGCCTGGGCCGCTCTCCACGTCGGCGGCGGGCCGGACTGGCTGCGCGTGGATCTCGCCGGGGCGCTGGACGAGCGGCTGCTCCGTCCCAGCCTGCTGCGCGCGTCCCTGTCCTCCGGGGACGGCGGCGGCACGGGGCTGGCGACCGGTGCCACCTGGTACGGTCCGGGCCTCGGCCCGCACCTGGAGCCCGGCCTGGACACCTCGAACACCACGGACATCGCCGCCTGGCCGCTGGTGCTCCTCCTCGAGACGCTCGAACTGACCGAGCAGGCGAGCGCCGCCATCGGGCGCCACGTGCTGATCCACGGCGGCGTCCGGGTGGGTATCGTCCCCGAGCCCGCGCTTCACGGCCTGTGGTACGGCCTGAAGCTGCGCTCGTCCTGCGGCTGCGCGTCCCTCGGCCTCGTCGCCTCCCACCGGCCGAAGACGCCGGTACCGGACGTGATCCTGTCGCTGGGCCTGTTCGAGATGTGAG
>CAYZAI010000308.1:0-3550 GCA_964476305.1 uncultured Myxococcales bacterium | reverse complement strand
TCAGGCGGCGGGGGCGGCGGCAGCCGGGGCGCCCGGGGTCTTGCGGTAGAGGATCTTGAGGTTGAAGCGGGAGGCCGCGGCGCCGTCGTCCGCGTACAGCTCGCGGGCGGCGTCGTTGAGGATCTTCAGGCCCACGTACAGCGTGCCCTTGGCCGCGAAGTGATCGCGGATCTTCCCGGGCAGCTCCGCGAACCGCGCCTTTTCCTGGACCGCGTCGGCCGCGGCCAGCGCGGCGTGGAGCGCCTGTCCCTGTTCGAGGAGGGGATCGATCCCCGGGCCCAGCCGGTCCCGGCACTCGCTCGCCAGCCCGAGCATGTCGCCCAGCTGCCTGAGCACCGGCGCCACGGTCGAGGCGCGGGTGACCACGGTGAGGCCGTCGGGCACCTGCGCGCCGGCGCGGCGCGCCCGCACGCCGCGGGCCACGAGCTTGCGCCGCCAGATCTTGGCCTCGCGCAGGGCCGCGTTCTGGGCCGACGTGGCGCCCTTGGACTCGGCCTCGATCACGGCCCGGTCCGCGGACGCGGCCTGCACCTGCAAAAGGGCGGCCCTCATCTCGTTTTCGAACCCGGGCTCCAGCAGCGCGAAGAGCGCCTCGCCCGCGTCGTCGGCCAGGCCCAGGGTGTAGCCCGCCTGGGTCACCAGCCGATCGGCCCGGTAGCGCGCGCCGAGCGCGATCAGTTCCTCTTTCCCGATGGAAATCATCCGTCCTTCCTCCCGTGGTTGGAGCCCGCCCTTGGGCTCGGCGAAAAGCTAGTAAACGCCCGCCGGGGAGTCAAGCCCTCGATTCGAAGTGGAAACCGACGGGCGCCGCCCGCGCCGACGCCCTATTCGTAGCGCTCGAAGGTGATATCCATCGCCGCCTGGCTGATCGGAAAATCGGTCTCGATGGGCACGAGCCGAATCACGTCCTCGCCAGCGGTGTTGACCAAGACCAGCGTGTTCTGCCCCGAGGCCTCGCACGACTCGGCGTCACAGGATTCCACGAGGTTGATGCCCACCGTGGCCCCGCTGGTCTTCGAGATCTTCAGCGTGTGCAGGGCCGGGACGCCGACCTCGAACCAGGCCGTACTGCCGGCGCTCTCGGAACAGCCGGTCAGTTCGCTGTCGAAGCTGTCGACCTGGTGCTGATACCAGTTGCTGGAGTAGGTCCACGTGGCTGGCTCGTCGGGCACGACGATCGGCGCGGCGCATTCGTCGCCCAGGGAGTCCGTATCGGTGTCGCCGTCCGCGTCCGCGTCGCTGTCGGCGTCCGTGTCGGTGTCCGTATCTGTGTCGGCATCGGCATCCGCATCGGCGTCCACGTCGGCATCCGTGTCGGTGTCGGTATCGGTGTCAGCGTCCGAATCGCCGTCCGTCCCGGTGTCGGCGTCTTCCGACGAGCCGCCGGAGTAGCACGCCGTCGCGAACGCCGCGAACGCCAGGGCTGTCTAAAAAATGTCCTCATGTTCGAGGCCCCCTTCGGGCCGAGTGTATCATCGATCCCGCGACCGCGCATGAATGCGGGCAGCCTTCGCATGGCTACGGGCAGCCTTCGCATGGCTACGGCTGGCTTTTTCGATGGTGTGACTGGCTCTTTCGAAGAGTCGGGCAGCCTTCGCATGGCTACGGGCAGCCTTCGCATGGCTACGGGCGGCTTGGGCGCGGATGCGGGCGGGTCAAGCGGAGCTTCAGGTGGCGGGGGCGGGACTATTGGCGTTGCTCGACGACCCGCGGGTCTCGCCTCCCATGGAACACCGCCAGGACGATGACGCGCTCGGGTTCGTCTCGGTAGAATACTCCGAAAGGGAAACGCCGGGTGAGCACGCGCCGGACATCGCGATGGACCACGGAAAACATCGCGGGAGCGCGCCGGATCTGTTCGATGGCCGCTTCGACGACGCCGAGGAACTCCTCTCCGAGGCCCGGGCGCCGGTCTTCGTACCAGCGGTAGGCGCGGACGAGATCCTCTTTCGCCTCCGGCCGGAAGACGACCTCGAGCATCAGTCTCGTTTCCGAAGCACCGCCTTCACCTCGTTCCAAGGGATGCCGGCTTCCGGTTCGCGCTCCGATGCCGCGAGGCGCAGATCGAGCTCCCGCTTCTGTGCTTCGGTGACCTCCACTGTCTCCGGTTTCTCTGCGATGCGATCCCACAAATCCTGCAACCAGAGGATCCTCTCGGAAGTGCTCAGCCTTTCGAAGTCGATGGCGGCCGAATCCATGTCTGCACCTGATCCCTTTCGAGAAAAGATACCATGCCGAGCATCGGCCCTCAACCGCGACCCTCAACCCCTAGCAGCACGCCGAAGTGCGAGGTCGATCCGCCTCAGAACTCCTCCTGGTAGGGGCAGTACGGATCGAGGTAGACGCCGCGATCGCAGAGCTCGTCGATGTTGCCCTGCTGCGCGGCCTGGTCGATGGGGTTGCCGTCGACGTTCACGTTGTCACCCTCGTCGATATCCTCGTTCGCCACGAGCGGGGCGAGATCGCTCACCGCGTTGTTGAACACCCACAAGGCGTAGATCCCCGGAAGACCCGCGAGAGGCGAGAGATCGTCGATCCCGTTCGAGCCCAGGCCCAGCCATCCCAGAGCGACGAGGTTCGAGAGCGGAGAGAGATCGACGACCTGGTTGGCTTGCAGGTTCAGTCGCTGGAGAGACGTGAGACCCGCCAGCGGCCCGAGGTCGCCGACAGCGTTGCCCTGGATATCGAGCTTCAGAAGCGAAGAGAGCCCCTCGAGCCCCGACAGGTCGCCGACCTGGTTGTTGTCGAGGATCAGCTCGGACAGCGAGGACAGCCCGGACAGCGGCGTCAGGTCGCTGACGGCGTTGTTCTCGAGGGAGAGCCGGAGGAGGGCCGCGAGGTCCTCGATCCCCGAGAGATCGTCGATCTGGTTGTCGCCGAGCGACAGGTCGGTCAGCGAGGACAGACCGGCGAGCGGCCCGAGGTCGCTCACCTGGTTCCACTTGAGATCCAGCGCGGTCAGCGCCGTGAGGTTCTCGAGCGCCGAGAGGTCGCCGATCTGGTTGCCCACGGCCGAAAGCTCCGCGAGCGAGGACAGACCGGCGAGCGGCGCCGGATCGGTGATCAGGTTCCATCCAAGGTCCAGCTCGGTCAAGGAGGCGAGCCCGGCGAGCGGCGAGAGGTCGCTGACCTCGTTCCCGTAGAGATTCAGCACCTCCAACCCCGTGAGCCCGGCCAGCGGCGCGATGTTGTCGATCAGATCCCCGTGGAGAGACAGCTCCCGCAGCGCCGTGAGCCCGGCGAGCGGCTCGAGGTCCTCGAGATCCGAGTTCGAGTTGAGATTCAGCGAGACCAGCGAGACGAGGGCCTCGATCCCCCCGAGCTTCTCGATGTGCCGGCCCGCGGCGGTGAGTTCCGCCAGCCCGGCCACGTCCTCGGCGCACAGTGCGCCGGTCGGCTTGCCGACGGCGTCGCGCACCGCCTCCTCGAGGTTCCAGTCCTCGAACTCCACGACATCGCAATCCCCGTCGCCGTCCGCGTCCGTGTCCGAGTCCGCGTCGGCATCCGTGTCGGTGTCGGTATCGGTGTCAGCGTCCGAATCGCCGTCCGT
>CAYZAI010000307.1:0-6102 GCA_964476305.1 uncultured Myxococcales bacterium | reverse complement strand
CCGACGGTGCACAACCCCGGCGGCGTCATCCCCAACGACCCGGAGCTGCCCCTGCTGCTGAACAAGGTTTACCCGTGCCACGAGGTGGTGAAGATCGACTACTTCCTGCCCGGCTGCCCGCCCTCGGCCGACACGCTGTGGGAGGCCCTGGTGGCGCTGCTGAGCGGCAAGCCCCTGGACCTGCCGTACGAGCTGGTTAAGTACGACTGACCGGCCGGCCCGCCGCACGCGGGCAAGCCGGCATTGGAGAGTTGTGATGAATACGGAAGGCTTGAAACGAGTTGTCATCGAGCCGGTCACGCGCGTGGAGGGCCACGGGAAGGTCTCGATCCTGCTGGACGAGGAGAACCGGGTCCGCCAGGCCCGCCTGCACATCGTGGAGTTCCGCGGCTTCGAGCGGTTCGTCCGCGGCCGGCCCTACTGGGAAGTGCCCGTGCTGGTGCAGCGCCTGTGCGGGATCTGCCCGGTGAGCCACCACCTGGCCGCGGCCAAGGCGATGGATCTCATCGTCGGCGTGGACGAACTCACCCCCACCGCAGAGAAGATGCGCCGGCTGATGCACTACGGCCAGACGTACCAGTCCCACGCGCTGCACTTCTTCCACCTCTGCTCTCCGGATCTGCTCTTCGGTTTCGGCTCGGACGTGGCAAAGCGCAACGTCTTCGGCGTGGCCGAGAAGTACCCGGAGCTGGCGGTGCAGGGCGTGATGATGCGCAAGTACGGTCAGGAGATCATCCGCGCCACTTCGGGCAAGAAGATCCACGGCACCGGGGCGATCCCCGGCGGCATCAACAAGAACCTCTCCATCGCCGAGCGCGACGAGCTGCTCGCCGAGCTCGACCAGCAGCTGGCATGGACGCTGGGCGCGCTGAAGATCGCGAAGGACTACACCGTCGCGAACCTGGACAAGATCAAGGACTTCGGGTCGTTCGATTCGAACCACCTCTCGCTTGTCCGCGCCGATGGCGCGATGGATCTCTACCATGGCAACCTGCGGGCCATCGACGCCCAGGGAAACAAGATCTTCGATCAGGTCGACTACCAGCGCTACAACGACTACGTGATGGAGGAGGTCCGCGACTGGTCGTACATGAAGTTCCCGTTCATAAAGTCCCTTGGCCCCGAGAACGGGTGGTACAGGGTCGGCCCGCTGGCGCGGGTCAATACCGCCGACTTCATCGACACTCCCGAGGCCGAAAAGGCGCGCCAGGAGTTCATGGCGGTCACGAACGGGAAGCCCAACAACATCACCATGGCCTACCACTGGGCGCGCATGATTGAGGTGGTCCACGCCGGCGAGAAGATCAAGGAACTGCTGCACGATCCCGATCTGCAGGGGACGGATCTGGTGCTCAAGGGGACTCGCCGGCCGGTGGGTGTCGGACTCGTCGAGGCGCCGCGCGGGACGCTCTTCCACCACTACGAGGTCGACGAGAACGACCAGGTGGTGATGGCCAACCTGATCGTTTCGACGACGAGCAACAACGAGCCCATGAACCGCGCCGTGACCAGGGTCGCCAAGGAGTACCTGAGCGGCGTCGAGATCACAGAGGGGCTGCTCAACCACGTCGAGGTGGCGATCCGCGCCTACGATCCGTGCCTGTCCTGTGCCACGCACGCCCTCGGGAGGATGCCCCTCGACGTCAAGCTCGTGGACCACGAGGGCAACCTGCTGGACAGGAAGAGCACCTGATGACGGGGCCGGCGCCCAGGATCCTCGTCTATGGCTACGGCAACCCGGGCCGTCTCGACGACGGGCTCGGGCCGGCCCTGGCCGAGGAACTGGCCGCCGAGGGCATCCCCGGCGTCACGGTCGACTCCAACTACCAGCTCTCGGTCGACGACGCGGCGGCCGCCGCCGCCCACGACGTCGCGATTTTCGTGGATGCTGACGTCTCGGGCCCGGAACCGTTCCGGTTCGAACGGCTCGAGCCGCGCCGCGAGATGAGCTTTTCGACTCACAGCGTGAGCCCCGAGGCCGTGCTGGCCCTGGCCGAGGATTTGCTGGGGGGCCGGGCAGAGGGCTACGTGCTGGGGATCCGGGGGTACGAGTTCAACGAGTTCGGCGAGGGACTCTCCGTGAAGGCCAGGGCGAACCTGGGCGCTGCCATCGGATTCCTTCGCAGGGCGCTTGAGGACCGACGGTTCGCCGAGTACGCTGCCGCGTATCGGCCCGGTCCGGAAGTCGCGGGCGTGGTCCCGGGCCTCCGGTGCCAAGAGGGAGCAACATGAAGGACGGAAAACACGTGATCCTGTACGTGGACGACGACCCGGATTTCCTCGATTCGACGAAATTGGTCCTCGAGGCCAATGGCTTCGTCGTCGAGACGGCCGAGAGTGCCGAGGAGGGACTGAAGACCTTCCAAAGCGCGAAGCCGGACCTGATCATCGTCGATCTGATGATGGAGGAGGTCGACGCCGGGACGGGCCTGGTCAAGTCACTGAAGCTCGCCGGCAACGCGGCGCCGGTCTACATGCTCAGCTCCGTGGGAGATCAACTGAGCATCTCGGCGGACTACGCCAGCCTCGGCCTGAGCGGTGTGTTCCAGAAGCCGGTCGACTTCGAAACCTTGATCGGGACGATCAAGTCGAAGCTGGGCTAGGTCCCGAGGGGCTCTTTGGCCCACGCCGGGAACCACCGCTTGCCCGCCAACTCGCGCATCACCGTCGAGCTCACCGGAACCGTCCAGGGGGTCGGGTTCCGACCGGCAATCGCGGTCGCCGCCGCGAGGCGAGGCATCTCCGGCTCGATCCGGAACCGCGCCGGGTGTGTGTGCCTCGTCATCGAGGCCGGGGCGGCCCTGGCCGAGGCCTTTCTCGAGGACTTGCCGGGAATCCTTCCGCGCCAGGCGCGGATCGACGAGGCCCGGGTGGTGGCCCGGGAATCGCTGCCGGAGACGTGGCGACCGGCACCGTTTCGCATCCTCGAGAGCGAGGCCGGGGATCGCCCCCGCATCTCCATCCCCGCGGACCTTTCCATGTGCGAGGGCTGCCGCGCCGAGGTGCTGGATCCGGGATCGCGCTACTTCGGCTACCCGTTCACGACGTGCACCGATTGCGGGCCGCGCTACACCGTGGTCGACGGAGTGCCCTACGATCGCGGGCGCACGGCGCTCGCACGGTTCCCACTCTGCGACGCCTGCCTCGCAGAGTACCGCGATCCGGCGAACCGTCGCTTCCACGCCCAGAGCATTGCCTGCCCGGAGTGCGGTCCGCGGCTGGCGCTGCTCGACTCGAAGGGGCGACCGGTGCCGGGAGAACCCCTGGCCGCGGCGCGGGCGGCCCTCGCTGCCGGGGCCATCGTGGCGGTCCGCGGGCTCGGGGGGTTTCTTCTGGTCGCCGACGCATTCGACGAGGGCACCCTGCTGCGCCTTCGGGAACGCAAGCGCCGGCCGCACAAGCCCTTCGCCGTGATGGCCCGCTCGTTGGAGGCCATCGAGCGCTGGTGTCGGCTCGACGGAGCCGCCCGCGAGGTGCTCGCCGGGCCGCGGGCGCCTGTCGCCATCCTCGACGTTCTCGCCGATGCCGGATCGAGGCTGCCGCTGGCGCTGCTCTCGCCGGGGATGGACACGCTGGGCGTGATGCTGCCCACCACGCCGCTCAACCTCCTGCTGGCCGAGCCGCTGCCCGGCGATGCGACCGGGCCATTCGACATGCTGGTGATGACCAGCGGCAACCGCGGGGGCGAGCCGATCTGCATCGGGAACGGCGAGGCGCTGGAGCGGCTGTCCGGAATCGCCGACTTCTTCCTGATCCACGACCGTGAGATCCTCCTGCGCAACGACGACTCGCTGGTGCGTGTGATGGACGGACGGGCTCGGGTCTGGCGCCGGGCGAGGGGCTTCGCCCCGGACGCCATCCGGCTGGCGGCGCCGCTCGGACGCACGGTCCTGGCGCTGGGCGCCGAGCTCAAGAACGCCATCGCTCTCGGCTTCGACGACCAGGTCGTGCTCAGCCCCCACATCGGCGATCTGGAGACGCCCGAGGCCCTCGAGGGGCTCGAGGTCGTGCTGGATCGGTTCCCCCGCTTCTTCCAGCGCGAGCCGGAGGTCATCGCCGTCGATCTCCACCCGGACATGCAGTGCAGCCGGATCGGCAGGCGCTTCGCGGCGGATCGCGGCCTCGAGATCGTCGAGGTCCAGCACCACCACGCCCACGCCATGGCGGTGATGGCCGAGCACGGCGTGGACGAGTCCCTGGCGCTGGTCTTCGACGGGACCGGCCTGGGAACCGACGGTCGGATCTGGGGCGCGGAACTGCTCCACGTCACCCGCGGCGGCTGGAGGCGCCTCGGAACCTTCGCCGACGCACCCCTGCCCGGCGGGGATGCGGCGGTGGATCATCCGGTCCGCCAGCTCGTCGGCCGCTGGGTGGACGCCGGGGTCGAAGTGTCGGCAGCGTGGCGGGAGCGCCTGGCCATCGATGACGAGGCCTTGGAGGCCTGGGCCCTGCAGTGCCGCCGTGGCCTCAACACGCCGCGATCCCACGCCGCGGGCCGGGTCTTCGACGCGTTCTCCGTGATGATAGGCGCTTGCGGATCCCGGGTGAGTTACGAGGGGCAGGCCGCCGTCCTGCTCGAGGTCGCGGCGGAGCGATCCACCGCGGGTCGCCCGCCGGAAGTGCCGTTCGACGTCGACGAGCGGGACGATCTGTTCGTGATCGACTGGGCGCCCGCGTTCCTCGGCTTCGCAAAGCGGCCACCGCTCGAGGGCACGACGCCGGACTGGGCGCTCGGCTTCCACGAGGCCTTCCGCGCCGCCGGGCTCCGGATGGCCCGCTTCGGCAGGGAGCGCACCGGGATCTCGCGCATCGCCCTCGGCGGCGGCGTGATGATGAACCGGATTGTGACGGAGAGGCTCGCTCACGGCTTGAGAGAACTGGGTTTCGAGGTATTCTTGGCAGACAGCATCCCGCCCAACGATGGCGGGATCGCGCTCGGCCAGGTGTTGGCCGGTCGGGCAAGAGAGGGCTGAATGTGCCTCGCGGTTCCGATGGTGCTCGTGGAGCTCCGTGAAGACGGGCGGGCCGTGGCCGAGTTGGGGGGGACCCGCTGCGATATCGACGTTTCCCTGCTGGAGGCGCCGATCGTCGGCGACCACGTGATCGTCCACGCGGGCTTCGCCATCGAGCAGCTCGACGTCGCGGAGGCCGAGGAGAGGCTCGCGCTGTTCGCCGAGATGGCCCGGTCGTTGGAACCCCAGGGGTCCGGGGCGTCATGAGATACATCGACGGCTTCCGCGACGGTGCCGCGGCACGGGCCCTGCTCGCCATGATCCACGACGCCGGGCGACGGCTGCACGACCTGGGCAGGACCGCCCGGCTGATGGAGGTCTGCGGAACCCACACGATGTCCATCGCACGGCACGGGATCGGCCGCGGGCTGCCGGAGGGTGTGACCCTGCTCAGCGGCCCCGGGTGCCCGGTCTGCGTCACCGATGCCGGCTACGTCGATGCCGCCCTCGAGATCGCCAGGAGCGGGAGCGTCGTCTGCACCTTCGGCGACATGCTCCGCGTGCCCGGCAGTGCGGGCAGCCTCGACCGGGCCCGCGCCGAAGGGGCCGCGATCCGTGTGTGCTATTCGCCGACCGAGGCGATCGAGGCCGCCCGCGAAGAGCCGGCCCGGCAGGTCGTGTTCCTGGCCATCGGGTTCGAGACGACGGTGGCCCCGGTGGTGTCCCTGGTCGGGACCGCGCTGCGGGAGGGGATCGAGAACCTCTCGCTGCTCACGGCGTTCAAGGTGGTACCGCCGGCCCTGGCGGCGTTGCTCGACGATCCGGATGTCGAGGTCGATGCCTTCATCTGCCCGCCGCACGTCAGCGCGATCATCGGCTCCGAGGCCTACCGGCCGCTCGTGGAGCGCTACGGGATCCCCTGCGTCGTGGCCGGATTCGAGCCCCTCGATATCCTCCACGCGATCCTCGAGACGCTGGAGCAGCTCGTCGCGTCCACTCCGCGGCTCTCGAACCAGTACGAGCGGGTGGTCCGGCCGGAGGGGAACCCACGCGCCCTGGAGCTGATCCGGCGCACCCTGGAGCCGGTGGACGCCGCCTGGCGCGGCATCGGCGTCATCCCCGCCTCCGGCTACGCGCTGAAGCCGACGCT
>CAYZAI010000306.1:0-6110 GCA_964476305.1 uncultured Myxococcales bacterium | reverse complement strand
CACGGCCCGGGTGCGCAGCTTGCCCGTGTCCGGTGATCCTGCTATTTTTCAGCCCGCAAAGCTCCAGAGGAAAGCTCCTTTTGCTTCTTCTCGAGCGCCCGGAACGAGAACACATGCCCGCAACCACTTCGGATATCCGCAAGCGCTTCCTCGACTATTTCGAGAGGAACGGCCACCGCGTCATGGGCTCGGCGCCCCTGGTGCCCCGCGGCGATCCCACGCTGATGTTCACCAACGCGGGAATGGTGCAGTTCAAGGACGTCTTCATCGGGCTGCGCCCCCGGCCCGCGCCCCGGGCCGCCACCGTGCAAAAGTGCATCCGCATCTCGGGCAAGCACAACGACCTCGAGAACGTCGGCCGTACCTCGCGCCACCACACGTTCTTCGAGATGCTCGGCAACTTCTCGTTCGGCGACTACTTCAAGGCGGACGCCTGCCGCTTCGGCTGGGATTTCCTCACCGGAGAGCTGGGCCTGGATCCCGGGCGGCTGTGGGTCTCGGTCTTCGCCGGCGACGACAACGCGCCCGCCGACGAGGAGGCCGCGGCGATCTGGCGCGACGGGCTTCGCGTGCCCGGGGAGCGGATCCTGCGCGGCTCTGCCAAGGACAACTTCTGGGCCATGGGCGACACCGGCCCTTGCGGCCCCTGCTCCGAGATCATGTACGACCGCGGCGAGCGATTCGGCGAGCCCAGCCTGGACAACGGCGAGCGCTTCTTCGAGCTGTGGAACCTCGTGTTCATGCAGTACGAGGTGAAAGAGCCCGGCGGGCCGCGCGACCCGCTGCCCGCCCCGTGCATCGACACCGGTGCCGGCCTCGAGCGCATCGCCTCGGTGTTGCAGCAGGTGGACTCGAACTACGACACCGACGGCTTCCGGCCGCTGCTCGCCGCCGGCGAGGCCGCCTCCGGGAAGCGCTACGGCGCCGATCCCGAGGACGACGTCTCACTGCGCGTGGTCGCCGATCACGCGCGGATGGCCGCGCACCTGGTGGCCGAGGGGGTCTCCCCCGAGAAGACCGGCCGCGAGTACGTGCTGCGGCGGGTGATGCGCCGCGCGATCCGGCACGGCCACAGGCTGGGCATCGGCGACCTGTTCCTGCACCGCGTCGCTGGCGCGGTGATCGAGGTGATGGGGCCGGCCTATCCCGAGCTCGTCGAGCACCGCGAGCTGATCGAGAGCGTCTGTCGACAGGAAGAGGAGCGCTTCCGCCTGACCCTGGGCCATGGTCTCGAACTGCTCGAGCGCAATTCCGACTGGGCGGCCGGTCCTGCTGGCGAGCGGCTGCTGCCCGGCGAGCTGGCCTTCGATCTGACCGCCACCTACGGCTTCCCGGTGGATCTGATCACGGTCATCGGCGAGGAGCAGGGCTTCGACGTCGATGAGGAAGGCTACCGCGTCGCCCAGGAGCGGCACCGGGTCGCTTCGGGCGCGGGCAAGATCGGTGAGAAGGCCGTGCCGCAGATCTACGCGGAGCTGCACGCCTCCCTCGGCGACACCCGCTTCATCGGCTACGAAGCACAGCGGGGTACGAGCCAGGTGCTGGCCGTGATCCGCGACGGCGCCACGGTGATCGGTGCCGGTGAAGGCGAGCGGATCGAGGTCGTGCTGGCCGAGACACCGTTCTACGGCGAGGCCGGCGGCCAGGTGGGCGACACCGGGGAGATCCGCGGACCGGATGGGGCGCTGCGGGTGCTGGACACGCTGCGGCCCCTCGCCGGCCTGTGGGTCCATCGTGGCATCGTGACCGAGGGTCGGCTGCGGCCTGGAGACGAGGTGGAGGCCGTCGTCGATCCCGGGCGTCGCGCCGCCATCCGCCGGCATCACACCGCCACGCACCTGCTTCACGAGGCCCTGCGGCATCACCTGGGGCCCCACGCCACGCAGAAGGGCTCGCGGGTCGGCCCCGAGATGCTGCGCTTCGACTTCGCGCACTTCGAGCCACTGACCGCTGAGCAGCTCTCGGCGGTCGAGCGCCGGGTCAACGACGGCGTGATGGCCAATGCCGACGTCTCGACCGCGGTCACGAGCTACGAGGAGGCCCGGGCCACGGGCGCGATGGCGATCTTCGAGGAGACCTACGGTGACGAGGTCAGACTGGTGCGGGCCTCCGGGGAGAGCGCCGAGCTTTGCGGCGGAACCCACGTCGCGCGCACCGGGGACATCGGGTCCTTCGCCATCGTCGGCGAGACCGGGGTCGCCGCTGGCGTGCGCCGGATCGAGGCCGTGGCCGGCGTCGCCGCCGTCGAGTGGCTGGCCGCGCGCCGCGCCGTGCTCGACAGGGCCGCGCGGATGCTGCGGACCCCGGCGGACGACGTACCGGTCAGGATCGAGAAGCTGTTCGAGCACGAGAAGGAGCTGGCGCGCGAGCTGGAGGCCGTGAAGCGCGAGCTGGCAGGCGGCGGCGCGGGGGGGGGAGGGGATCTGCTGGAGCGGGCCAGGGACGTGGGCGGGGTCCGGGTGCTGGGTGCGCGGCTCCCGGTGGGAGATCCGGCGACCCTGCGGGACACGGCCGACAGGCTGCTGCAGCGGATCGGCAGCGGCGTGGTATGCCTCGGAGGGGAGCACAAGGGCAAGGCCGCCGTGGTAGTGGCGGTGACGAAGGATCTCGTCGGGAGGCTGGACGCCCGCGGCCTGATAGCCGAGGTGGCCGCCGGCATCGGCGGGAGGGGCGGCGGACGGGCCGATTTCGCCCAGGCGGGCGGGCCGAACCCGGCGGGCCTGGAGAACGCGGTGGCCGCGATCCAGGCCGCGGTGACGAGGACGTTGGCCGGTTGAGCACGAAAGAGAGGGGCTCGTGAACGACACTACGAAACCCGCCGTGATTCGCGCCAAGCTCAAGTTTCCGGACGTGGAAACGTTCATCGAGCGCTATGCGCCCAATGTGTCCCGGGCCGGGATTTTCGTGAAGACCTCGAGTCCCCGGCCGGCGGGTACACCGGTCAAGTTCGAGTTCCAGATATCCGATGGCACGTCGGTGATGCGCGGGCTGGGCGAGGTGGCCTGGATTCGCGAGGCCGACGAGGGGGACCGCCCGGCGGGGATGGGCATCCGGTTCCTCAAGCTCGATGCCCGCAGCCAGGAACACCTGGATCGCGTGGTGGAGTGGAAGCAGCAGCGGCGGATCGTCTCGCGCTACTCCGAGATGCCGCCGCCTCCACTGCCGGGCGAGATCGACGAGGAGGAAGAGGACGCTTTCGAGCCGCCGCCGTCGCCCGAACCGGCCGCGCGGCTGGAACCCTCGTCGCCGCCCGTCGGGAAGCCCAGGCACGCCGGCAAGGCCAGGAAGCCCGTTGCCGACATCGATCTGAGCGCGATCGACTCGATGCTGGCGGATCTCTCCGCGGACGTGTCGGTCGCTCCCCGGCGCAAGAAGACCGCGTCGAAGCACTCCGTCCCCCCCCCGGCCGCTCTCGAGGAGCCGCCGGCGCCCGAGCCGGAGCCGCCGGCGCCCGAGCCGGAGCCACCGGCGCCCGAGCCGGAGCCGCCAGTGCCCGAACAGGACGCGGGGCCGCGGATTGCCGCCCTGGAGCCCGTGGCCGAACCCGAGCCTTTCGCCGAGCCGGAGTCGGTGGCGGAGCCCCTGCCCGAGCCCGCGAGCGAACCCCTGCCCGTGCCCGAGCCGCTGCCTTCGGTCCCGCCTGTGGAGATCCCATCCGAGCCGACCCTCGACACGGGCTCCCTCGACGAGCCGGGGCCGGCCTCCCCGGACGGCCTCGAGTTCGACGAGGACATCAGCGCCAGGCCGGAGCCCCTCGACGACCTGCTCTCACAGCTCGACGGCGATTTCGCTCCACCCGGGCCGCCGGAGCCCGAGCCGATGGTGGCCCGGGGCAGCTACGCTCAGAGCCCCGCGGACATCGAGGGCGATGCCGCGGACGTCGAGAGCGACGAGGAGCTCGAGGAGCAGGCCAAGTACGAATCGTACTTGCCTCCCCCTCCCGGGCCCGACGGCCAGCCGCCCGAGATCTCGTTCATGCCGCGCTCCAGCGAGGACAGCCAGTTGCGGCTCATGTCGGAGCTGGAGTCCGTTCTGGCCTCCACCGAAGACGACGAGACCCTGATGGACGTCGACACGGGGATCGGGGACGGGGATCCGATGGACGAGGACGACTACGACAGCCTGGAGATGGAGCCGATCAACGATTCGATCCCCATCGGATCCGCCGGTGAAGAGGACGATGACCCGACGACCGAGATCGATGAGGAGACCCTCTCCCTCGACCAGCCGGAGTCCGTGGCGGACCTGATCGACGAGATCGCCAGGGACACGGCCCCGCCCCCGGACGAACCGCCCGCCGAGCCGCTGATCGGCCGCGACCATGTGGCCGAGGCCCTGGACGACTTCTTCAAGAAGAATGCCCCCTTCCGCCGGCCGCCGCCGGATACCCTGCCGGACGACGCGGTGCCGCCCGGGCTCGTGCGGCCGCGCCCGAGCCCGCCTCCCCCGCCCCCGGAGGCCGCCGGCAAGGACGACGGCAAGAAGAAGAAGGGGCTCTTCCGCAAGCTCTTCGGCAGCTGAGCCGGGCCGGCCCGCCTCATCGCCGCGACGTTTGTTTCCTCGCACACCACCGATACCGGCCCGCGACGGAGTGTCCGATCCAACATCGTCGTCCATTGCGATGCTTGCGGGCTTCTTTTCCCCGGTGCTACTGTTGTCGTGTCATGGGAAAACAGCTTGCAACCGTTGGACTGCCGGGCATCGTTCCCTGCCACGGAGCAGCGGTCTTCGCCCTTCTCTCGTTGGTCGCCTGTAGCAGGATAGGCGCGTCGGAACCCGCGACGACCGATAACCAGGAAACGGACGCAGACTGCGATGCGGATACCGACAGCGACTCCGATGGCGACGCGGACACGGACACGGACACGGATACGGAGCCGGATACCGGTTCGGAGTGCGGAACCGACTGTTACGAACTCGCTTGGATCGAGATCCCTGGTGGAGTATTCATGATGGGTTCGAACGAGGGGGAGCCAGGCGAAAAGCCGGTGCACGAAGTGACTGTCCCCTCTTTCGAAATGACCCGGACAGAGGTGACCGTGGCGCAGTACCGTGACTGCGTGGAGAACGCCGCGTGCAGCGAGCCCGACGCACAGGGCGTGTGCGCGCCGGATCAGTACGGCAACTGGAACGCGGCAGGCCACGAGAACGACCCGGTGAACTGCGTCACCTGGAAACAGGCGCGCGCATTCTGCATGACAAACGACGGAAGGTTGCCCACAGAGGCCGAGTGGGAGTTCGCCGCGCGCAGCCGCGGGCTGGACGTGGTCTATCCGTGGGGAGATGCCCCCGCGACCTGCGCCCGCGCCGTGATGAACGACGGCGGAGACGGCTGCGGCACGAACCGGACCCTGCCAGTCTGCTCGAAGATGGCGGGCAACACGGAGCAGGGGCTGTGTGACATGGCCGGGAACGTGTGGGAGTGGGTCCAGGATTGCTATAATGGGGACTACGCCTCGGCTCCGGTGGACGGCAGCTCCGAGGAATCCTGTTTTCAGACCGTGAACAAGGTCATCCGGGGCGGGAGCTTCGGCAGCATGGGCCAGGTGTTGCGCACGACGCAGAGGACGTTCGAAGATGAAGATGCGATTCGGTCCTACCTTGGATTTCGTTGTGTGAAATAGAGAATGACAAATGAAAAAAGGACCGACAACCGCCCTACTTGCAGGCGTTGTGCTGGTCTCGATGACGGGCTGCCGCACCCCGCTGATGGACGACGGGCAGTGGGCGCCGGACGCCAGCGACTTCGACGCCGCTCCCGACGACGCGGGCCCGGGCGAGTTGTGTTCGCCGGGCACCGAGAACCCCTTCAACAACGCCTACAATTTTCAAGGCTGTGAGCTTGATGGAGCGCCCCAGGCCGACTCCTTCGTCGCCGCATGATCCCACGTCCTTCACCGGACGGTTACCCTGGAAGTGTCACAAAGAAATGCTCCAGGAATCCAGGGTGCCCTGGTTGCCCGGGGCGTGATCGGTGATTGAGAGCTGGTAGCGACCCGTGAGCCAGTCCGAGGTCAGATTCGTCAACGTGAACGATGTCGGAATGGTGTCCGTTCCCTGCTCCTTGACCGTGAATACCGAACCTTCCACCGCGATGAGCTCGATCGAGA
>CAYZAI010000305.1:0-6115 GCA_964476305.1 uncultured Myxococcales bacterium | reverse complement strand
AGATGTGATAGCCGAACTCGCCGACGCACTCCTTCTGCCAAGGCGTGCAGATCTCCTGGTAGCAGCCGTCGACGCAACACACGTTGCCCGGGCTGCACGTCACCGTCCCCAGCACTCCGCCGAAGCACGTCAGCAGCGTCTGCTCGTCCTGGCACTGGGGGTATTCCGCGGGGTCGCATGGCGTGTCGGTATCCGAGTCCGTATCGGCATCCGCGTCGGCATCCGCGTCGGTATCCGCGTCGGCATCCGCGTCCGCATCCGCGTCCGCGTCGCTGTCCGCGTCGGCGTCGGCATCCGCGTCCGCGTCGGCGTCCGCGTCCGTGTCAGCGTCCGTGTCGGCGTCGCTGTCGCCGTCCGTGTCCGCATCGCTGTCCGCGTCCGCGTCGGCGTCGGTGTCCGCGTCCGTGTCGCCGTCCGTGTCCGCGTCGGTATCGCCGTCGGCATCGGCGTCCGTGTCCGCGTCGGTGTCGCCGTCCGTGTCCGCGTCGGTGTCGCCGTCCGTGTCCGCATCGGTGTCGCCGTCGGCATCGGTGTCGGCGTCCGAGTCGGCGTCCGAATCGCTGTCCGCGTCCGTGTCGGTGTCCGATGTACCGTCATCGTCACCCAGCCCTCCGCCCGAACTCCCTCCGCCACAACCGGCGAAGACCCACCCGGCCAACAGGACCAGGACGAAAAGAGAGTAGTGAATCGATTTTCCCATTGCCTCTTCCTTTCTCGGCTTCTTCGCATGGAATTGTACCACTTGCTTTGTTGCCAGGGGGGTAAAAAAAACCACGGCTCCCATGTTCCCGGGTGTTTACCAACCATTTACAATCGTTTTGCGAGACGAAGAACACTTCCGGGAGCCCCGGTTCGTATCCTGGGTTGCAGGCCGATGTGGCCAAGACACCGCCCGAGGCGGTACAAGGGAAAAGGAGAAAGACCATGCAACCCCGAACGACCCGCGTCGCCCAGCTGGCTGCCTTCCTCGTGGCCATCGCACTGTCCGCCCCGGCCGCCGCCGGCGAGCGCGTCCGCCTCGACGTGTCCCTGGGCACACCCGTCATGCTCGCCGGCTCCACCCAGACCGCCTACCTCAAGATAGGCCTCGCCGGCTTCCCTCTCGAAGGCGAGCGCCGCACGCCGGCCAATGTGGCCATCGTCATCGACCGCTCCGGGTCCATGGCGGGCGAGAAGCTGGCCCGGGCCAAGGACGCGGCGATCATGGCCATCGACCGCCTCGGACCGGACGATATCGTGTCCGTCGTCGCCTACGATCACAACGTCAAGGTGATCGTGCCGGCGACCCGGGTACGGCAGCGGGGCGAGATCTACCGGCGGATCGCGGCGATCCGCGAGGGGGGCAACACGGCCCTGTTCGCCGGCGTCAGCAAGGGTGCCCGCGAGGTGCGCCGCTTCGCGGACGTCAACCGCGTCAACCGCGTGATCCTGCTCTCCGACGGCCTCGCCAACGTCGGCCCGAGCAGCCCCGGGGATCTCGCGAACCTGGGCTGGTCGCTGGCCAAGGAGGGCATCTCTGTGACCACCCTCGGCCTCGGCTACGACTACAACGAGGATCTGATGGTGGCCCTGGCCAGATCGAGCGACGGCAACCACGCCTTCGTGGAGAACGCCGCGGACCTGGCGCGCATCTTCTCGTACGAGTTCGGCGACGTGCTGTCCGTGGTGGCCCGCGAGGTCGAGGTCACGATCCGCTGCGCCCCGGGCGTGCGACCCCTGCGCGTGCTGGGCCGCCCGGCGGAGATCTACGGCGGCACCGTTGTCGCCAGGCTCAACCAGCTCTATGCCAGCCAGGAGAAGTTCCTGATGATCGAGGTCCAGGTCCCGGCCCAGCTCGCGGGGTCGCGGCTGGAGGTGGCCACGGTGGACGTGCGCTACGCCAACACCCTGGATCACACGACCGACGTGCTGGGCGCGGCCGCGGCCGCCAGCTTCAGCGCCGCGATGGCGGACGTCGACCGCTTCCGCAATGACGGCGTGCTCGTCGCCAGTGTCGAGCTGATCGCCAACGAGACCAGCAAGCGCGCGGTGGAATTGCGCGACCAGGGCAAGGTCGCCGAGGCCGAGGGCCTGCTGGACAACAACGCGGCGTTCCTCGATGACAATGCGCGCCGCTACAAGTCGAAGCGCCTCGAACAAGGCGCGAAGAAGCAGCGGGCGGCCAAGCCCAAGCTCGCCAATCCCTACGACTGGAACGCCCAGCGCAAGGAGATGCGCGACGACCAGTACGAGCTAGACATGCAGCAGGCGTTCTAGCCCGCGCACCGCTTCAGGGAGGCCCCCCCGTGAAACCCAGGCTCGCCGTCGTCCTCGCCCTGCTGGTGCTCGCCCCCCTGGCGGCGCTGTCCTGGCTGGCCTGGCGAAGCGCCGCCGGCGAGCGCGAGGTCGTGCGGCGCCGCTTCGACGAGATGCTCGGCACCAGGCTCGACGACGTCGCCGCGAGCATCGCCGGGGTGGTCGCCGGCCACGAACGGGCCCTGGACGATGTCGCGGCGCGGGCAGTGCCGGAGCCGGACCGGCTTCGGGAACTCGTGCGGGGGGAGCGGTTGGTGCGGCAGGTCTTCGTGCTCGATGTCGAGGGTCGGCGGATCTTCCCGTTGGCCGGGTCGGGCAACGAGCGCGAGGAGGCGTTCCTGGCCCGCACGCGGCACGTCTGGGACTCGGGGGAGGAGTTCTTCCACCCCGTGGATGGGGCCGATGCCCGCGACGCCGGGCCCGCGGACGGCGGGGTTCCCGTACGGCAGGGCTGGTACACGTGGTTCTGGGACAGCGGCCTGAACCTGATCTACTGGCGCCGCGGCGCGGGAGGGAGGGTCACCGGCATAGAGGTGGACACCCTGTCCCTGCTCGCGGACATCGTCGGTGAGCTGCCGGAGGATGGGGAAGGGGCCACGCGCATCGCGCTGGTGGACGCGGCCGGGAGGGTGGTCCACAGCTGGGGCGGCTACGAACCGGCGACCAGCGAGGCCCCGCGCATGACCCGCGAGCTGGCCCCGCCCCTCGGCTCGTTGCGCCTGTACCTCCATGCCGGTCCGGGCGTGCTGGAGGGCGCCCCGGGGACAGGAGGCCTCGGCGGAACCCTGCTGGGCCTCGGCGGGCTGGCGCTGGCGCTGCTCGGACTGGCGTTCTGGTTCGCCCGGGAGAGCGGCCGGGAGGGCCGCGAGGCCATGCGCCGCGTGACCTTCGTCAACCAGGTCTCCCACGAGCTGAAGACGCCGCTCACCAACATCCGGATGTACGCCGAGCTGCTCGAGGATCGCATCGACGACGACGACCAGCGGAGCCGCGGCTACCTGCAGGTGATCTGCGCCGAGAGCCGGCGCCTGTCCCGGCTGATCGCCAACGTGCTCTCCCTGGCGCGACAACAGAAGGGCAAGCTCGCCGTGCGGCCGGCCCCGGCCGTGCCGGACCGCGTGGTGGCAGAGGTCATCGAGCAGTTCCGACCAGGGTTGGAGCGGGCCGGAATCGGGATCGCATTCGAGGCCTCGGCCGCGGAACCGGTCATGATCGACGCCGACGCCCTCGGGCAGATCCTGGGCAACCTCGTGGGCAACGTCGAGAAGTACGCCGCCGCCGGCAAGCGGCTCGAGATCACCACTCGCCTGGAGGACGGAAAGCTGGCGGTGATCGTGGCGGACCGGGGTCCGGGCATCCCGCCGGCCGCGGCGCGCCGCGTCTTCGAGCCGTTCGTGCGCCTGTCCGAGAGCGTCAGAGAGGGCGTCAGCGGGACCGGCATCGGCCTGACCATCGCCCGTGAGCTCGCGCTGCTCCACGGCGGCGACCTGGCCCTCGAGCCCGCCGAGACCGGCACCCGGTTCCGGTTGACACTCGCCGCACCCCCCGCCGGCGAGGAAGGAGAACGTCGATGATCAAGGTGCTCGTGGCCGAGGACGACGAGAACATCCGCGCCGGGCTCGTGGACATCCTGGAGGGCGAGGGCTACGCCACAGTGGCCGCCGAGGACGGGGTCCGTGCGCTCTCCCTGTTCCGGGACGAAAAGCCCGACTTCGTCTGCCTCGACATCATGATGCCCGGGATGTCGGGCTTCGACGTCTGCCGCGCCATCCGCAAGGAGAACGCGCGGGTGCCGATCGTCTTCATCACGGCCAAGTCCGAGGAGATCGACAAGGTCGTGGGGCTGGAGCTGGGCGCGGACGACTTCATCGTCAAGCCGTTCGGCGTGCGCGAGGTCGTGGCGCGCATCCGGGCCGTAACCCGCCGCTGCCTGGCGGACCGGGCCCCGGTGGAGCTCCCCGCGGGCTTCACCATCGGCGACCTCGAGGTCCTCCCGGCCGAGCTGCGGGCCCGCCGGGGGGACGAGGTGATCGAGCTCAGCCTGCGGGAGGTGAGGCTCCTGGACCTCTTCGCCCGGCACCGCGGCGCGGTCCTCGACCGCGGCACGATCTTCGACGAGGTCTGGGGCGCCACCTTCTTCGCCTCGAGCCGCACCCTCGACCAGCACATCGCCAAGCTGCGCAAGAAGATCGAGCGCGACCCCAAGGATCCGAAGATCATCCTCACGGTCCACGGCGTGGGCTACCGCCACGACGGGTGAGGGAAGACAACCGCTTGTCGCCAGCTAGTAGGCGTGCCCCACGGCATCCCAGTGCCGGCAGTCGCCCTGCGCGCATTGCCGGGCGCGCCGGATCGCGGCGTCGCGGATTTCGCGGACGATGTCCGGCAGGCTCAGCCGGTTGGCGATGTTGATCACCCAGCCCGGGATGCTCCCGCCGGGGTCGGCGAGCAGCCGGAACGTGAGCAGCGATCGCTCGCCCCCGTCCTCGGGCACGACGTCGATCCCGCCCGTGGCGAGGGTCACGCGGATGGCGTCCTCGCGGGGCGCCGGCCCCTTCTCGGTGGAGGTCGACCAGGACAGCCGGTAGATCCCCCTGGCCGGATCCATGGTCCGCTCGTAGCGGAGGACGTAGTCGCGCTTGGTGACGACCGGGTAGTCGAGGAGCTGATAGGTGAACCAGACGTCCGGATCGCCGATCCAGTAGTACCGCTGCCGCTCCACGTACTCGAGCGACTTCCTGAAGCTCCTGGGGTCGCAGGCCGCGTCGAGGACGATCCGCGGCGGCGCCGGGATCCGCAGGGTGGCCCGCACCTCCTTGACCGTCGTGCCCCGCTGCTCGCGCATTTGGACCGCGATCCCGTCGTCGGTCCGCGCGACCTCCTCCCAGGCGCCCTCGTCCGCGACCGCGGCCCCGCAGAGCAGCAGGGGCGCCAGGAACGGCAGCGCACGGGCCGGGGGCGACGGGATCGGCATGAGTACAGCGTAGGAGAACGGGACGGAAATGGGAAGTGTCCGGCACCTGTTCCGGAAGACGCCGGGATCACGCCGCGGAGGGGGGCGTCTCGCGCAGGAGCTTGCGGTCCTCGAGGCCGCAGGCGATGGCCAGGAGCTCGGCCACGTCGAGCTGGCCCACGGTGTCGTACAGGTCGCGGTCCTTGAGCCCGTCGGAGAGCATGGTCATGCAGAAGGGGCAGGCCGAGGCGATGGCCTGGGGCCCGGCCGCCATCAGCTCGCCGACGCGCAGGGCGTTGACCCGCTGCTCGGGCTTCTCCTCCAGGAAGAAGCGCGCGCCGCCGGCGCCGCAACACAGCCCGCGCAACCTGCTGGTGGGCAGCTCGATCCGGGCGAGGCCCGGGATGGCGTCGAGCAGGTCCCGGGGCGCGTCGAACACGCCGTTGTAGCGCCCGAGGTAGCAGCCGTCGTGGTAAACGACCTTGCGATCGATGCGCTCCGAAGGCCTGAGCTTCCCCTCGGCCACGAGCCGGGCGAGCAGCTCGGTGTGGTGCACGATCTCGTAGCTGCCGCCGAAGGCCGGGTACTCGTTCTTGAAGGTGTTGTAGCCGTGGGGGCATATCGTGATGATCTTCTTCACGCCCAGCTCGCCAAAGGCCTCGACGTTCATGTCCACGGTCATCCGGTAGTTGGACTCGGAACCGCCGCGCCGCGCCATGTCGCCGCAGCAGGGCTCGTCGTTGCCCAGGGTGCCGAAGCGGACGCCCGCCGCTTCCAGCAGCTTGACCACCGCGCGGGAGATCTTCTTGGCCCGATCGTCGTAGGAACCCGCGCAGCCGACGAAGAGCAGCCACTCGCAGCTCTCCG
>CAYZAI010000304.1:0-6130 GCA_964476305.1 uncultured Myxococcales bacterium | reverse complement strand
TCGATCCTTGAGCGCCCAGACGGCGAACCGGCGGGCCGGGTTCGCCCGTGGACCCCGGACCACCGCCCTCAGGATGGGGAGGTCCGCCCCCGTCACTGCGCGGACCCTCGCCAATGCATCGTTCGTCCCCAGGAACCGCGTCGGTTCGGTCTCGCGGGATCGCATCGCAGACGAACCCCTCGTCGAATTCAGCCAGCCGCTGTCCTGGACCATCCGCTCGGGCCAATCCAGCTTGCCCTGGTGGAGGTCGAGCACGTACCGGTGCAGCGCCTCGGGGTCGCCGAAGAGTTCGAGGAAGTGCGCCGTCGTCAACCACGGCTTCTCGTCCAGACCGAGGTAGGCGCGGTGGCTGGTCCACCCGTGGGACTGGAGCCTCGTGACCAGCCCTGCCTTGAGCGGGTTCAGGTGGATGTACGCCAACACGTACGGCAGGCTCGATTCATCTTCGATGAGCTCCGAACGGAAGCGGCCGCGGAAGACCGGACCGTCCCATCCCTGGGCCAAGTTCACCCGCTGGGTGTAGGTGGCGTCGATGCGCTTCATGGCCCGGGAGAGATTGCCATGGAGCGAGCGGACCAGCAGGTGGTAGTGGTTCGGCATCAGCGAATAGGCGTGAACCTGCAGCTCGAATTCGTGGGCCGTGTCCTCGAGCAGATCGAGAAAAAGGTGGCAGTGAGAGTCCTTCTTGAAAATCGGGGCTCGGCGGGCACCCCGGTGCATCACGTGGTGCCACACGCCGGGGAAGTCGATTCTTGGTCTCCGGGGCATGCGGGTGGGTAGTGCGAACCCCGCTAAGTGTCAAGTGGCGGGTTTTGACCCCTATTCTTTTTGACCCCTATTCTTTCTATTCTTTGTCGACCTCGTACCGGGCGGCCGGCAGAGTGAATCATGGAGAACAGACACCCGGTCATGTGCGGCCGGCCGGCCTCGACAGGCCCGGGGCGGGCGGCTATACCACTTCCGCAATGGGCCGTGAGCTGCACCTGGGCCTCGATGTCGGTTCGGTCTCGACCAACCTCGTGCTGATCGACGGCGCGGGGGAGGTCGTGGAGACCCGCTACCGCTACACGGCCGGCGATCCCATCGGCGCCACCCGCGCCCTGCTGGCCGAGGCCCTCGGCGAGCGCTCGGGCGACGTGCGCGGGGTCGGGGTCACGGGCTCGGGCCGCAACCTGGTCGGCTCGGTGGTTGGCGCCGACGTGCGGCGCACCGAGATCATCGCCCACTTCCGCGGCGCCACCGAGGTGCACCCGGGCTGCCGCACCATCATCGAGATCGGCGGCCAGGACTCCAAGCTGATCGTCGTGCGCGACGGGATGGTGGCGGACTTTGCGATGAACTCGATCTGCGCGGCGGGCACCGGCGCGTTCCTGGACTCCCAGGCCCGCCGCCTGGGCCTCGACGTGCGCGCCGTCGGCGAGATGGCCCTCGGCGCCTCGCGGGCCGCGCCGATCTCGGGGCGCTGCACCGTTTTCGCCGAGTCGGACATGATCCACCGGCAGCAGCAGGGCTTCGGCCAGGCCGAGATCCTCGCAGGCCTGTGCCGCTCGCTGGTGAAGAACTACCTGGCCAACTGCGCCAAGGGCAAGCCGATCCGGCCGGAGATCCTGTTCCAGGGCGGCGTGTCCAACAACGCCGGCATCGTGAAGGCCTTCGAGGAGGAACTCGGCATGCCGGTGATCGTGCCCGAGCACGCCGACGTCATGGGCGCCCTGGGCATGGCGCTGATGGCCCGGGAGTCGGCCACCGGCGCCTCCGCCACGGCCTTCAAGGGGCTGGCGGCGATCCTGGCCGCGACCTACGAGACCGGCAGCTTCGGCTGCGAGCACTGCGACAACCGTTGCGACATCGTGCGCGTCACGGAAAACGGCGAGCCCATCGCCTACTGGGGCGGCGCCTGCGAGCGCTGGGCCAAGGCCACGGCGAGGTAGCGTCGTCGCCGGTTTCTTGCTCCGGCCGGGAGGGATGGCCTTTAATCGGGGCTATGACGGCCGCGAACGGATTCGAGCGCCGCGATCCCGTGGCGCCCCTGCTTCGGCTCGGCACGGCCCTGACCGTCGCCCGGCGGGAGGACCGCAGCGGGTGGATCGAGGTCCGCGACGAGGGCCGCATCCACGGCGTCTTGCTGGAGCGCGGCGCCATCCGCGACGTTGTGCTCGACGACGCCGGGCCTGCCGCAATCGATCTGGAATCCCGGGCCGCGTGGCTGTTCGCCCTTCCCAGACCCCACGCGATCTGGCTCCCGGGCGAGGCACCCGCCGCACCTGCCCCGGCCATCGAGCCCGAGCCCGTCGTTCTCGGCGGCGTGGCTTCCCGCTCCGACCTTTTCGAGCCCCGGCAGCTGGCCGAGCGCATCCCGGCCGCGCAACTCCACCTGCCCGGCGACCGGTTCGAGCGCATCCGGCGGGCCGTTCGGCTGCGGCCCGAGGAGCGGCGGTTCCTCGAGGGCCTGATCCGCCCCACGCCGATCCCGATGCTTCTGTGGAAGCGTGAGCTCGATCCCCGGCGGGCTGGTGCCCTGCTCGTGGCCCTGAACCTCGTGGGAGCCTTCGCCGGGACGTGGGAGCCGGGCGTGCTGCCGCGGATCACGACCGCCGCCCGCGTGCTGCGGCTGCTGCGATCCGGGGCCGACGATTGCCGGTTGCTGGGCCTGCCCGACGGCGCCGCGCTGGCCGCCGTCGAGAGGGCCTTCGCCGCGCTGTGTCTCGAACTGCACCCGGACCGGCTGCGGGGCGCTCCCCCGGCCGAGGTCGATCTCGCCGTCGAGGCTTTCCGCGGTGTCGTGGCGGCCCGCGACCGCCTGCGCCGTTCCCGCCGCTCGCGGCCGGTGCGAGGCCACGAGGGGGAGCCCCTGGCCCGGGTCCACGTGGTCAGGCAAGCCCCGACGGGAGACTGTGAGGCCCTGATCCGGGAGGCTCGCGCCTGCCTGGAGCGCGGGGAGCGGGCACGAGCCGCGGCCTTCGCGCTCAAGGCCCTGGCCCAGTCCCCGCCCGAGGCGATCCGCTCCGAGCTCTCGGCCATCGTCTCCGCCGCCCGCGCGGCGTAGGACGCCGGCTAGAGCATCTCCTCCAGATCCATGAGCTGGTCCTGGATGTCGCGTTTCCCGGGGGCGCTCGCCGGGGCGGAGGGAGAAGGGCTGGGCGGGGCCGGCTGCATCGAGCGCCTGCGGCGCGCGTCGATGACCAGCTCCGCGGGGTACTCCACCCGGTAGCTGATCCGGAACTCGCGCTTCTCCTTCGGCCTCAGCACGAGATCCCAGTGCAGGATGCCCTGCGAGTCGGGGCTCGCGGCCGGCGTGATCTTCACGTTGCTCACCCGGATTTCCCGGTTCTCGGACACGGGGATGCGATCCGCCAGCGTGAACGCCGTCTCTTCCGTCAGGAGGTTCTCGGCGGTCACGACGAAGGTCACGAGCATCCTGCTTTGCTGCCTGTGGACCAGCGAGCTCTGCTTGCGGTCCAACGTCCGGGAGAGCTTGATGTGATCCGCGACGCTGAGGAACAGTGAGAAGTCCTCGCCCTGGGCGATGAAGTCGATCTCGGTCATGCCGATGAACGCGCCGTCCTGGTAGAGGGCGACCTTGCCGGGGAGCAGGGGTTGGCCGGTGGCGTTGACCAGGTCGAGCGTGCGGGCCGCGTTCAGGGATTGCTCGGGTACCGCGACGATCTTCTGCCTGGACTCGAGGGAGCTGAAGCCGATCCGCATCCTGGTGGGGTGGCCGTCGCCCCTCACGTTGTGCGGGGCGCTCGCCTGGAACTGGGCGGTCGTCCCGCGGTTCTCGAGCGCCTCGAAGATCTCGACGGTCTTGCTCTGGACGACCTGCAGGTACTCCATGTTGCTCTGGTAGGCCTGCTCGAAGTTCAGTCGCTCGTTCACCGCGTACGCCTTCTGATGAACCTTGTTCCAGAGCTGGCTCTGCCCCTCGAAGGCCTTCTGCGCCCGGCTGAAGGACGACATCTTGCTCGTGAGGATGCGGGTCGCCGTGTGTGTGTCGCCCAGGGTCAACGCCTCGAGCTCGGGGATCCGCACCGACTGGACCGTGGACTGCGTCGAGAAGGACAGCTCGGCCTTGCCCCAGTCCTCGCCGCTGGTCTGGGTGACCACGGCGAACGAGATGACCTCGACCTCGTTCGAGTCCGAGGTGCTCACGCGCAGCTCGTGCATCGGCTCCCAGGTCGCCCCCGGCATCATGTAGGTCAGCTCGATGGTGCTCGTGGCGGGGCGGCTGCTCTGAAGCGTCACGAGCACCGTCGTCTCCTCCAGGTTCAAGAGGCTCTTCATTTCCTCGAGCTTGCGCTGACTCGCCGCGAGCCTGGGCGCGATCCCGTCCTGCTGGAGCTGCGCCTCGCGGCGCGCCTTTGCGGTCTTGCGCAGCGAGTCGCTGATGAAGGTCAGCACGTCGCTGTAGCTCTGGACGCTGATGTCACCGATGGTCGTATCCTTGGTGATCTTGTCCAGCGAGAACGCCTTGATGGCTTCGATCTGCGCCTTCTGGGCATCGAGGACGGCGATCTCGTCGCTCGCGGCTGCCAGCTGGTTCGTCAGGTCCTTGAGTTCCTTCTCGGCCTTCCGGTAGCCCGCGTCGGTCGAGCTGGCGAGGAAGCTGCGTTCCACTCGGACGTCGACGATCCGACCCGCGCTCGCCGAGACCCGGACCGAACCGTCGTCCACCCAGCCCGGGAGCCTTCCGAAGGCGAAGACCTGCGGCTCGGTCGTTACCTCGGCGACCGCCCGACGCGTCACCTGTGCCCGATCCGAGTACACGGTCACCTTGGTGACCTCGGATTGCAGGGCCGTGGCCTCGGTGCCGCTGGGAGCGTCGGAGGCATCGGGGACATCCGCGAAATCCGGCCCGGAGCCGTCCGCCGCGGGTGTGACCGGGTGCTTCGGCGGCGGCGCGGGCGCCTTGGCAGCGACGCACCCGGCAGCCAGCAGCGGGACACCGAAAGCCAGACCCCATTTCACGGCCGTTCCTTCTCTCATGGTCTCCTCCTCGCGTTGTCGTTCCCGGCGGCGGTTGTGCCCCGTCCGGGTTCATGGACAACTCCGCTTTTCCCCGGATTCATCGCGGCGGCGAGTCGGTACGGCTTTTTACAAATGAATTACACGGCTGACCCTTCGGTGTAGAATGCCGGCCATGTTGTCGTTCGGTGAAGGACTGCCGATCCGGGTCGCCGTTGCCTTGGCGCTCCCGACGCTCGCGGCGTGTCATCGGGCCGCCCCGATTATCGACGAGGACGCGTCCGCCTCCGACGCGGACGCTGACGGCGATACAGACGCGGACACGGACACGGACACGGACACGGACGCGGACGCGGACAGCGACACCGGCAGCCAGGATCTCTCCAGCTGGGGCACCGAGTTCTGGGCCGCGCGTCTGGACAACGTGGCGCTCGGTGAGCCGATTGGGGTCGCGGTGGCGAATCCGGGCGACACGCCGATCCACGTCGTGTTCGGCGAGCGGACCAGCGCCGGGTGGGTGGCAGTCGAGGAGATCGATCTGCCGCCCGCCGCGGAGTTCGCGCTCCGGATCGATGGCCCGGGTAACCCGGGCACATCCCTTGCGTACTACGGGGCACTACGCGTGACCGCGGACGCGCCGATCGCTGTCTTCCAGTTCAACCCGGCCGAGGGGCTGACCTCCGAGGACGAGATGATCGGCAGCAACGACGCCACCGCATTGATCCCCAAGTCCGCGCTGGGCCGGGAACACATCGTGCTCCAGTACCCGCCGAACGTGGCGTCGGGGTTCGTCGCCGTGGTGGCGACCGAGGACGAGACCTCGGTCTCGATCACCGCGTCGACGGATTTCTTCGCCGGCACCGGGATCGAGCCGGTTCCCTCTGGAACCGTGAAGACCTTCCTGTTGCGGGCGGCGGACGTGCTGCAGTTGAGCTCCAATGGCGACGCCTCGGGCACCATGATCGAGGCCGACAGGCCGATCGCGGTCTTTGGCGGCAACGCCTGCGCGTTCGTCCCGTCATTCGTGAACTGGTGCGATCACCTCGAGCAGCAGCTGTTCCCGGTGGGCACCTGGGGCCGGGAGTTCGTGGCCGGACGATCGCCGGTGCGCTCGGTGGACCAGGACGCCGAGAACGACCGCTGGCGGATCGTCGCCGCCGAGGATGGG
>CAYZAI010000303.1:0-6158 GCA_964476305.1 uncultured Myxococcales bacterium | reverse complement strand
CGGTATCGGTGTCCGCATCCGTATCGGCATCCGTGTCGGTATCGGTGTCCGCATCGGTGTCCGCATCGGCGTCCGCATCCGCGTCCGCGTCGGTGTCGCCGTCCGTGTCACTGTCGCTGTCCGCGTCGGTGTCCGCATCCGTGTCGGCATCGCTGGCGCCGTCGTCGTCATCCGACGTTCCGCCGCAACCCCAGGCGCCGAGCGCGAAGAGCGATAGTACCATGAGCACAAGCGCCGTATTCTCGATGGATTTCATTGTCCAACCCTCCTTGTTTCGGAATTGGCGGGGTGAAGGATACCAGAAACGGGCCCGGGATTCAATCGATGTCTGGAGGCGGGAACGTCGGATTCCAATGCACGTCTCCCCTCCCCTCCGCCGCGTTCGCATAGCGCGCCGCGGCGAAGAGCAGGTCCGAACAGCGGTTCACGAAGGCCAGCACCGTCCGATCCACGTGCTCGTCCTCGGCCAGGGCCCACAGCGCGCGCTCGGCCCGCCGGCAGACCGTCCGCGCCACGTGGAGCAGGCTCGCCACCCTTCCTCCGCCGGGGAGCACGAACCCCAGGATGGCCCCGGCCTTCTCTTCGAACCTGTCGATCGCCCGTTCCAGGAAGATCACATCGTCGGCGGACATCGCGGCCGCGGAGGTCGGGTCTCCCGGCGGCATGGCCGTGATGGATGAACAGTTGTAGAGCCGGTGGCCGGTGAATTCGAGGACGCGTGAGAGCAGCGGGTCGTCGCAGAAGGCCAGGGCCGCGCCGAGACAGGCGTCCACCTCGTCGATGGTCCCGTAGGCCTCCACGCGGGGCGAGTGTTTCGGCACCCGCGTGCCGTCAAAGAGCGACGTGGTGCCGCTGTCCCCGGTCCGCGTGTAGATGCGGGAGCCCATCAGCGCCCCGGCTCCCGGAACAGGCCCGGATCGAGCACGGGATCGATCGTGACCCTGGTGAAGGTGATCCGGGTCAGGTCTCCCCCCGGCGAGACGAGCTCGACCCAGCCGACGATCCCCGGGCTGGCGAACGAGACGCGAATCTCCGAGAAGACCGAGCGCACGCTCTCCTCGCGGGGCTCGAGGTGCTTGACACCTCCCTCCCCGTCGCTCACGCGATAGAGCACGGAGGCGGCCTCGAAGTCGCCCGCCGTGAGTGCCAGCATGTGCTCGGACATCACGCGCATCACCGGGTCCGACGCGAGGTCGAATGCCTTCGTGATCCCCAGGTCCGGGTAGTGGACCCAGGCCCGGCCGCCGTTCACGACGAGCGTGGAGCGGGTCGGGCTCGTCATCTCCCAGCGCAGCAGGCCGGGCCCGCCGAGGGAGATGCGCCCCGAGGATCGCACCTTGCCCGCCAGCGCCGGGAGCGCGCGCTCCATCACGAAGGCGGCGGTCAGGCGGCGCGGGGCCTCCGCACGTGCCCCGGCGGCCGAAGCGACGACGGCAAGCAGGGCCGCGGCCGCCAGTGAAACCAGTCGATTGGACGTCCCCATTCCCTTCCTCGCGTCGTTGGACCCGCCCTCGCCCCGTCGTATTCTCACGGCCCCCCCTCTTCCAGCGCCTTCCACAGGTCGCGCAGTTCCCCGGCGTCCCGGGCCAGGATGCGCTCGACGAGGCCTGCCCGGGCCTGGGACGGGAACCTGACCAGGCAGCCCAGCAGCGGCGCCAGGCCATCGGAGGGCACCCGGTCGTCCCCGGCCACTTCCCGGAGCACCCGCGCCAGATCCGCGGACGGCTCCGTGACCTCGTGGGCCAGGGCGTTCTCGCAGAGCAGCCCGGCCGCCTGCCCGCGCAGCACGGGGTCGGGGTCGGAGGACGCCATCGTCGCCGCCAGCGCCAGGCCACCCTCGTCCAGCGGGGCATCGAGGAGGGCGAGGGCGGCCGCCCTCATCGAGTGTTCCGGATCGTCGAACAGCTCGGGCACCCGGGGGACGGCCTCGCCGCCGAGGCGGGAAAGGCGCGCGGCCGCATCGAGGCCCACGATGCGCAGGTCGGACGCCAGCCGCGGATCCCGGGCGAGATCCAGGCATTGCTCCGCGAGTTGTCGTGCCTGGCCGGGAACGAGCTCCGGATCGCCTAGGCCTGTCTCCATGCGCTCAATGGCCACGAGCAGTGACCCCGCCGCCCGGGACGCCGTCTCGCGCTGCCGGGTTCCGGTGAGGGCCACCAGGTACGGCATCAACTCCCGGCCAGGTTCGGCGTAAGCCGCCGCGGAGAGAGCGACGAGACGCTCGGCGCGGGTACCGCGGTAGCATGCGACGACGAGGTCCTCGCCGGGCAGCGACTGTGCGACGCGGACCAGTGGCGATTGCCCGGCCGACCCCACCGCGCCGGCCAGGATTCCCTCCACCTCGGCCGGGACCGGTCCTTCGGGGATCGCCTCCCCGGCCGCTGCGCCGAGCAACGCCAGCGGGGACGCCAGGAGCAACGCCAACACGGCCGAACGCCTCCGCTGATACCCACGCGACATGCGGGCCATCGTGCCCCGAATCCCGTTTCCTGGCAAACGCCTTTGCGGCGATCTCCATCGTCAGTCCCGGTGGTCCGGTGGTGACACCCGGCAGTGGTCGGTGCTATGCTGCTTCATCAGATGTGCTCGAAAGGACAATTCCGGCGGGATGAGAGGACAGGCCCCGCGCTCACCGGCGGCCTGGTGCTGTTGCTGGCGCTCGTCACCGCCCCGGGGCCGCTCTTCTCGGAGGCGGCCGAAGGCGTTCTCAAGGTGACGTCGGACCCGGCCGGCGCTCGGGTGTGGGTCGATGATGTCCCGCGCGGCGCCACCCCGACCCTGCTCGAAGTCGCACCCGGCCGCCACGTCATCCGGCTCGAACAGCCCGGCTATCGATCGGTCATCCGTTACGTGACTGTTCTTGCCGGGCGACTGCACCGGCAGCACGTTCCCCTGGAACCGGAACCGGGAAAATCGCCCACGCCCGGAAAGAAGCCCCCGGCAGCGATCGAACCCGCCGCGAAGGTCCAGCACCTCGAAAACATCGAGGCGAACGCGGCCCCGGGGACCGTCACCATCGTCACGACGCCCGCCGGTCTGACGGTCTTCATGAACGAGGAGCTCATCCCGCAGCCGACGCCGGTCATCTTCGACATCCGCCCCGGCATCTACGAGGTGCGCATCGAAGACCAGGGCGAGACGGTCTTCCGCCGAACGATATTCGTCCGGCCCGCCATGACCAGCGATCTTGATTTGACGATACGCAAGACACGGAGAATTGACTACAGCGACCCCTGGCGCTGACCCGGCCCTTTTCGTGAGCGTTGTTTTTTCGAGTTGAACCCATTTCGCCAACACTGGTAGACTGCGACGCGTTTTCCATTCGGCCCGAAGCGTGAACGCATCCGGACGGCCGGCGTTGACAAGGATAGAGGGACCGGACGCAAGAAGAGAGATACCTTCATCCGCCAGGCGCCCCGTGCGCACTGAGCGACGACCGGGGCACGCGGTGGATTCGATCGTGCCGGCAACGAAGGAGGAAGGTGCCGTGAAAGATCCCGACAGCAGCAGCGATGTGAAGAAACCCGAAGCCGAGGACATGTCCCTCGCCGATCTCCTCGGCGCGGATGTTTCCGAAGAACCTTCCGCCGCCAGGCGTGTGGAGGCGCGCAAGGACGAACCCGACTCCGGGATGGTCAACCTCGCCAGGATGGTGGCCGGATCCAGCGTCGAGACCGCCAAGACCCCCTCCATCGCACCGCCGCCACCCGGCCCGGGCCCGGCTGCCGACTCCACGGGCAGCCAGGCCGTGCCGGTGCACGCCGGCGCCCAGGTGGCCGCCGCGCCCCACAAGAGCAGCGCCGCGATCTGGGTGCTGGTGATCGCTGTCATCGCCCTCGGCGGGGTCGGGATCTATTTCGTGTCCCAGCCCAAGGACGAACCCAAGGACGACGGCAAGGACGACTCGGTGACCCAGGCATTGCTCGCCAGGTTCGAGGAACAGGAACGGAAGCGTCTTGAGGCGGAAGAGCGTATCGCGGCCCTCATGGCCAAACTCGAGGCGCAGACGAAGGGGGACGCGAGCGCCGTCGACCAGGCGGCCAAGGCCGCCCTCGAAAAGGAGATCGCAGAAGCGAAGCTCGTCCAGGAAGAGGCGGCCAAGAAGGCCGAGGAAGCCAAGGCCAAGGCCGGCGGATCGAAGGCCTCGGGCGGCACCAAGGTTGCCTCCACTGGGGGGTCCAAGAAACCGGCGGCCGAGCCGGCGCCCAAGCCCGAGAAGAAGCCGGCCGCCGCCGAGCCCAAGCCCGAGAAGAAGCCGGCCACCGGCGGCAGCCAGTCAGAGCTCGACTCGCTGCTCGGCAGCAAGAAGTCCGGCGGCACCGAGAAACCGGCCGCGGCTCCGGCGGACAGCACGCCCGCCCAACTCGACAAGGCCGACATCCAGAAGGCGATGGCCCCGGTGGCGGCCAAGGCCCAGACCATGTGCGCCAAGTACTCCACCGGCTCCGTCCAGGTGAAGGTCGTCGTCGCCGGCGGCACGGGCAGGGTACAGAAGGCCCAGACGGTGGGCGCCTTTGCCAACTCCACGGCGGGCAACTGCGTCGCCGCGCTGGCCAAGACCGCGAAGTTCCCCAAGTTCAAGGACGCCACCCAGTCGTTCACGTATCCCATCGTCCTGAAGTAGGCATGCGCCTCGGAAACCAGCTAGCCAGGGCGATCCCGGTCGCGACCGTCATCGCCCTGCTCCCCCTTCGGGCGGACGCCGCCGATCCCGACGTCGTCTTCCACGCCCGCTTCTCGCCGGAGGAGGCCCGCGCCGGCGAGATCGCCGTGCTCGAGATTGAGGCTTCCATCCCCGAGGGGTACCACCTCTACAGCATGACCCGCGTGCCGGGCGGCCCGCTGAGGTTGCAGATCTCCCTGGAAGCCGACACCCTGGTGCCCGCGGGCGAGTGGCACGCCCCTACACCGGTGGTCGGTTTCGACAGGAGCTTCGGCAGGCACGTCGAGTTCTATTCGGGCGGGGTTTCGCACCGCCGGGCGTTCACCGTCCGCGGGCCGGCGCCCGAGGGCGGCGCACCGGTGGCGATTCGCGGCCAGATCTGCGATGACAATCGCTGTATCCCGGTCCGAACGCGGATCACCGCGACCCTGGCCCTCGCCGAGGGAACGGCGCGGCCCGAGCGCACCACGATACCGGCAATCGAGGGCGAGGTCTTCGACGACGCCCGACCAGCTCCAGCCGCCGGCGGCGCCAATCCCACGGACGAGGGTCTGCTCGCCTTCCTGATCATCGCGTTCCTCGCTGGGCTCGCGGCCCTGGCCACGCCCTGCGTGTTCCCGATGATCCCGATCACGGTGGGCTTCTTTTCCAAGTACGCGAAGGTTTCCCTGCGGCGATCGGTGACCATGGCGTTCATCTACGCGATGTCGATCATGGCCACGTTCACGCTGGTCGGGGTGATCGTCTCGGCGGTCTTCGGCGCGGTGGGCATGCAGTGGCTCTCGTCCTCGGGCGGCTTCAACCTGTTCATGACGGCCCTGCTGGTGGTCTTCGCCTTCAACCTCTTCGGCCTGTTCGAGATCCGCATGCCCAGCGGGTTTATCGCTGGCGCCAGCGCGAAGGAGCAGTCCCTGACCGCCGACGACGGCTCGCTGCCGAGGCAGGCGGTGGGGGTCTTCCTGATGGGCCTGGTCTTCACCCTGGTCTCGTTCACCTGCACCGTGGGGTTCATGGGCTTCGTCATCGCCCAGGCGGCGAAGGGGCAGTGGTTCTACCCGACGGTGGGCATGCTCGCCTTCTCGCTGGCCTTCGCGCTGCCCTTCTTCTTCCTGGCGCTCTTTCCCTCCTGGGCCGACAAGCTGCGGGGGCGCGGCGGCGACTGGATGGTGGCGGTCAAGGCCATCCTGGGATTCGTCATGCTGGCCATGGCATTCAAGTTCCTGTCGAACGTGGATCTGGTCTGGCGCTGGGGATTCGTCACGCGGCCGCTGATCCTGTCCTTCTGGGTGGCGATCTTCCTCGCGGCGGGCCTGTTCCTGCTGCGCGTGTTCAACCTGCCCCATTCGGACACCGAGGCGCGCACCGTCGGCCCGGTGCGCCTGTTCTTCGCGGTGCTGCTCATCGCCCTGGCCGGCTACTCCTTCACGGGCATCCGAGACACCCGCAGCATGGGCAGCTGGTTCGACGCCTCGCTGCCTCCGCCCACCTACCCCGG
>CAYZAI010000302.1:4169-6185 GCA_964476305.1 uncultured Myxococcales bacterium | reverse complement strand
CGGGCCGTTGTCGGGAACCAGAGCGGCGAGCCGCACCAGGGTCTCGTGGCGGGTGATCACGACAAACTCCCAGCGCTGCTCGTTGAGCGCGCTCGGGGCGAGCCTGCCGCAGTCCACGATCGTTTCGAGCTGTTCCTTGCTCACGGGCCCCGGCTGGTAACCCCGCACCGAGCGCCTGGAACGGATCGCGTTGATCACCGTGTTCGACGATACCATGTGCAACCTCCGAGGCGCGAACGAGCGCGCCGGATTGTTTCCGCCAATGCCTAGGAACTTATGATATGCAGCGGGATGCGCAAGCTGAACGAACAGGAGGACGACCGTGCACCGCATCGATCGTTTCTGGAGGGTGGCTCTGACCACGCTGGCATTCCTTCTGGCCTTCGACCTCGCGGCCGCGTGCACCCGGCGCCCCCGGTCGGGGGCCGTGAATCCCGACGAGCGCACCGGCCTCTCGTGGGTGTTCCTTCGCGGCGGCGAGTTCACGATGGGCAGCGTCGAGGGCCGCGGGACCGAGGAGGAAAAGCCCCCGGTCCAGGTCGCCATCCCCGACCTCTGGATGACGCGAAGCGAGGTGACCGTCGAGCAGTACGGGCGGTGCGTACGGGCTGGGAAGTGCCGCTTGAAACCCTCTTCCGACAGGAAGCTCCCGCGCGACTGCAACCTCGATCGGGGCGATCGCCTCGACCATCCGATGAACTGCGTGGACTGGCAGATGGCGGCGGACTACTGCACATGGGCCGGGGGCCGGCTGCCATCCGAATCGGAGTGGGAATACGCGGCACGGGGTATGGGCGGCGAGCGGGAGTACCCGTGGGGGGACGAACCCGTGACCTGCGACCGCGCGCACCTCACAAGGGACGAGCAGGGACGGCGCTGCGAGCCCAGGGGCACCGTCCCCGTGTGCTCGAAGCCGGCGGGCAACACGCCACAGGGCCTGTGCGACATGGCGGGCAACGTGCTGGTCTGGCTGGCCGACTGGCACAAGGACGGCTATGCCGGCCTCCCCAGGGATGGGCGCCCGCGAACCAAGTTGAAGCGCCCCGAGTTCCGCGCCATGCGCGGCGGCGGGATCGGCAGTGACGAAAGCTGCCGCGCCCGCAACCGCGTGTTCCACGATCCCCCGTTCTTCTACAGCGGCCTTGGGATCCGCTGTGCCCGCGACGGGGACGTCCGCTAGAAGTGCACGCCGATAGCGGCGATGATGATGATCCAGACGATGGCCGACACCGGTCCGAGGATCGTCGACAGCATCCCCGTGCGGATCCCCCATTTGATGAAGCCATGCCCGGCCGCCTCCGGGAACTCGGCCACCTCTTTGCGGCCGATGAGCCAGGCTGGCAGACCCATCCCCAGCGCCATCCAGCCGAGGACCACCGCTTGGGGGGCGATGCAGATCAGCAACGTCGTCGCCGCTGAGACGCCCAGGACGAAGGATGTATAGACCCGCCACCTGACCCAGGGTCTGTACGCGCCCGGCGCAGGTCCGGTGATGCCTCCCTGCCCTGTGGGGCGCACCTGGATCTCGCCACCACCCGAGTGTTCTTCGCTCATCTCTTGCCCCTTTTCGTTGCGGCCATCCCGGTCACGATGCCAGCCACGGCGTCGCGCCCCGTGTCAGTCGATTCTTCTAGCACCGATCGGGCGCCGGCAACAGACAGATGGATATCCGGACGGGAGTCGCGCTATAGTAGGTACTTCGCCGCAGTCAACTCCGATCGGCGAAAAGCGAAAGGCCTGATGGCGTGTCGACCGACCCACAGGACAGAAGGGGCAATCCCCGGGCACCTATCGAACTCAAAGTCGAGTACCGCCGGCTGAATACGTTCTTCGCAGACTACACGCGAAACATCAGCCGCGGCGGGACCTTCATCAAGACCCAGAAGCCCCTGAATGTCGGAACCGAGTTCCTGTTCAAGCTGCTCGTGCCGACGCTGGAGCAGCCGATCGTGCTGAAGGGCTCGGTCCAGTGGATCGTCACGTCCGAGCAGGCGACCGAGGATGAACCCGCCGGGA
>CAYZAI010000302.1:0-4159 GCA_964476305.1 uncultured Myxococcales bacterium | reverse complement strand
TACGCCAACCAGCAGGAGCGCAGTCTGGTCGAGCAGAAGGTCGAACGCCTGATGATCGACAGCCTGGGAGACCACCTGTACCACAAGCTGATCACCCGCTCGTCCAGCCCGGACCTCGACTAGAACCCGCCCCCTCCACTCCCGACATGCGGGCAGTCCTTGCTCTTGACTTGCTGCCGCGCTTCGGAATAGGTGTACCAGAGGCGGGCGCGATGGGCTCAGCCAGGACGAGGACCCAATGGCCAAGAGAGACATCCAACAGGATCGTGTGCGGATCTCGAACGCGCCAGCGCTGAACTCGCCGATCAAGCAGGTCGACGATGTGTTCATCGTGATCACCCAGGCGTTCTGCCCTAACGGCCACAACGTGATCGACGAGACGACCAGCGAGCTGTTCGACGGCTACCCGGGCATCCGTCTCAAGGTCGCCCACGGAGATCGCTCCGGCGAAGTGCACCTCTCCCCGTTCCACGGCGACAGCACGAAGCGAGGGATGACCGACTGGGAGCCTGGCACCAAGCTGGAGGTGCGCTGTCCCGTCTGCGAAGTCCTCCTTCCCAGGCTGGCGAAGTGCCACTGTGACACGGGCACCGGACAGGAGGGCGAACTGATCAAGCTCTTCCTGAGCCCGGCGTTGAACGACAGCCACGTCATGGCTCTATGCAATGTGTGGGGATGCAGGCATTCCAGAACCATCGACAACTGGCAGCTCATCTCGGAATTCATCGACGGGTCCATCGCGGACTGAACGACTGACACGAGCATCGAAAGTCGTTCCAAGGGGGGCCGATTACGTCGCGTGGGGATGGAGATATCAACACACACGGCAGTTGACATATCGGAATTAGGTTCTACTATTTATAAAGAACTCCACTTTTACGGGAAGGAGCCTCGTATGACAAGCACCCGCCGTGAAAAGGATCGCGTCCTTTCAGTGAACGATCTGGCGCAGATGTGTCGTGTCTCCAACGAGACCATCCGGCGCTGGATCAGGAAACACGGTCTCAAGGCGTACAACACGACGGGCGGTCTGGCCATCAAGATCCTTGAAAGCGACTTGCGACACTTCTCCGAGGAACTCAACGTCTTCGTCGATTGGGACTACCTCAACGAGTGACACCGAGCCGGTTGACCGCTTCGATGACGACAGGTGTCACGGGTACGTCACCCATTGTACCCCGTTCGGTCTGCACTTCATGGGTGCGCTGGTTCGAAATCTCCACGGCCACCTCGTATCCCTCCTCGACCCTTCCGAACACGGAATAGCCACCGTTCAGTTGTGGCGCCTGGGCGACACAGATGAAGAACTGTGATGTCGCGCTGTGGGGATCGCTGGCCACACGCGCCATGGAAACGGTCCCCGGCATGTGCTCCAAGCCAGGGATCACCTCGAGTCGGACCGGAGGGCCGGTGGATGCCCGCTCCATCGTCTGGCTGAAGCCGCCCCCCTGGATCATGAAGGCAGGCAGCACCCGGTGGAAGATCTGGCCGGAGTAGAAGCCCCTTTCCACGTAGGAAAGGAAGTTGGCAACCGTCGCCGGAGCCGCTTTTCCGAAAAGCCCGACCACGATTCGGCCGCTGCTCGTGACCATCTCGATCCGCTCCGTCACCTCCGGATCGAGGGAAACCGCCACGGGCTGGGGAAGATCGATTTCCGGCGCCGCTTCTTCCGACGCCTCCGCAGCCATCGGGGGCGGAGACGTCCCACCGCAGCCCGCTGCCAGCAAGGCGGACAGGGCGGCCACCGTGGCCGTCAAGCGCTCGGATGCATCCATCGAGCAGCGAGCAGGCCGCGCGCTGGACGAGATCACGGCTGGATCATGAACGCGATGATGAGCGCGTAGATCACCAGCGACTCGATGAGCGCGAGGCCAAGAATCATCGGTGTGAAGATCTTGCCCGACGCGCCGGGATTCCGGGCGATCCCCTCGAGCGCGGCGCCCGCTGCCCGTCCCTGACCCAGGGAGCCGCCCAGCGCCGCCAGGCCTATGGCCAACCCCGCGGCCAATGCTCGCCAGCCGATATCGCCACCGCCGGCCTCCGCCTCGGCGCCGGAGCCCTCGGCGAACGCCGCCGCTGAGACGAGCAGCGTGGTGAGCGTCACGGACAGGAATGTGAGGAACTTGCGAATCTGCATTGTCGGCTCTCCTTGTGGTGCCCACCCGGGATCAGTGCTCCTCGTGGGCGATGGCCATTCCGATGTAGACCATGGACAGAATGCAAAACACCGCGACCTGCACGACGCACACCAGGACCCCCATGATGAGGATCGGCAACGGCACCAGCAGCGGTACCAGCAACGTGAAGGTCCCTACCACCGCGTGGTCGGCGAACATGTTCCCCATCAGTCGGATAGACAGCGAGGCCGGACGGGCGAGGTGGCTGATCACCTCGATGGCGAAAATCAGCAGCATGAGCGGCAGCGCGTACCACTTGCGCACCGGCCCGAAGAAGTGGGCAAAGTAGCCGATCCCGTTTTGCTTCACGCCGTAGATGTGCGTCGTGAAGAAAATCACGATCGCCATGGCGAGGGTGGTATTGAGGTTGCTGGTCGGCGGCAGGAACCCGGGGATCAGCCCCAGCAGATTCGAGAAAAAGATGATCAGTGCGCACGAGCCGATCAGCGGCAGGAAGAAGACCGCTGCCTTGCGGTCCATGGTCCCGGCCATCGTGTTCAGCGTGCCCTCGATCATCATCTCGAAAAACGTGCGCAAGGTGAGCCGGCCGTCCGGGAGCAGTGCCGCTTTCGTGTTGGCGATGCGGCCCCGGGCGACGAGTACCAGCACGAGCAGCAGGGCGGCGACGAGCGCGAACCCTATGACGTACTGGATCTCGACCGGTGCATGACCTACAAAAGAGAGGCCGAGGGCCTCACGGAAGCGGGAGAGCATCGCCTCGAAGTCCGGCAACAGGTAGTTGAACCAGGTCGAGTGGTTGGGCATCGGACTACTTCCCCTGCTCCCTGAGTGCCGCCTCGCCGTCAGCGAGGGCCTGCGCGAAGGTGCGGCTCAAAATCCCCGCCACCAGCGCAGAGAGACCGGCCGCGAACGCCACGGGGTGGACCAGACGGGTCCACAGCACGAGCGTCACCGCACCCATCATCATCGCACTCTTGACGGCGAGGAACAGCATGAAGCGGCCACGCTCGGCCACCAGGGCCAGCCGCACCGCAGCCCAGCGGAAGCCGAGCCAGTTCATCACGGCCAGGATCGCCCCCGCCAGCGCGCCCAGGGCCATCGAACGCTCTCCGAACAACAGGAAACCCAGGACGACGAGCGCGCCCCAGGCCATCACGTGCAGGTCCACCCGCCGCACTCCCTGGTCAGCGGTCGTCTCTTTCGAGCGTTTTTCGTGCCCTTGCTGCGGCATCCCAGATCGCTTTTCCCGCGGCGCCAAGGCCCAGCGCCAGCCCGATCCAGAAGAACACGGGCTTGGTGTCGAGCCAACTGTCCAGAGTGCGTCCTCCGAACACGCCGATGAAGACCGCTATGCCCATCTCGAGGCCGACCGCAGCGAAGCGCAGGGCCTCTTGTCGCATGCTGCCAGTGTCTCGGTCCGTTCGATTCTCCTCGCGCCTTCGACCCGCGCGGCGGGTGCTTTTCCCGTAACATGAACGACTATCGGCGGTCAACGGAATCTCGAGCAGTTACGCGGTGCCGCCGGCCCGTCGGCGGGCGCTCCAGTAGCGGCCGAGGACCGCGCCGGGCAGCCCGAGCGGGGCCATCACGGCGAGGAACACGAGCCCGATCCATATGTCCCCCTCGATGAAGGCGCCGCCCACGAATGCCCCGACGCCGCAGGCCGCAGCCGCCTCGAGCAGGCTGCCGCTGAACCTCCCCACCAGCAGGCCACAGAAAAACGGCGGGAGCAGCAGCATGGCGAACACCCCGAAGACGAAAGGGGTGTTTCCGAGCAGGGCATCCCGTACCCGAGCCTTCTCCTCTTCGTTCATCTGATCGAGCGGAGCGTGCTGGCCTGCCCTGTCGCGCCCGAGGGTACGGTCGATCTCGCTCTTGAGTGGCGCCAGATCAGGGTTGTCGTCCGCGGCAATCACGCCGACCAGGACGAGCTGCAAGCCCGCGTAGACCAGCAGGAACAGGGCGGCGCCACCGAGAACCCAGCGGATACCGATCCGTCTGCCAACCGGAGCACCGGTGCT
>CAYZAI010000301.1:0-6193 GCA_964476305.1 uncultured Myxococcales bacterium | reverse complement strand
TCCGCATCGGCGTCCGCGTCGGCGTCCGTATCCGCGTCGGCGTCGGTATCCGCGTCGCTGTCGGTGTCCGAGTCCGTGTCGCTGTCAGCGTCGCTATCCGCGTCGCTGTCGGCATCCGTATCGGCATCGGCGTCGGCATCGGTGTCCGTGTCGGCGTCGGCATCGGTATCGGTGTCGGTGTCGGTGTCCGCGTCGCTGTCTGCGTCCGTGTCGGCATCCGTGTCCCCGTCGGCGTCCGTGTCGGCGTCCGTGTCGGCGTCGCTGTCCGCGTCCGTCGCGCCGTCGTCGTCACCGGACGACCCGCCGGAGCAGGCGGCGAGGATGGAAACCAGGCCCAGGCAGGCGATCCGCATCGGCTGTGTCACGATCGAACCCCCTTCCGGTGCGGCGATTGTACCACGGGCGGGGGACGATTGCTTGCGCCGGGTGGGGGGGCGGCGTAGCCTGCGGCGGTGGGCAAGTACCTGAAGCTGCTGGGGTTCGCGCTGCTGGCGGTGATCCTGTGGCGCGCCGACCTTTCGTCCGTGGCGCGCAGCCTCGCCGGCTGCCACCCGGGCCTCGCCCTCGGCGGCTTCGCCCTTTGCCTGCTGGCCATCGCGATCAAGGCCCTGCGCTGGCACGGGATGCTGCGCCGCCAGGGCCACGACCTGCCCTTTTCCCGCTCCCTGCGCTTCTACTTCGCCGGCATCTACATCGGCGTCGCCACGCCGGGGCGCCTGGGCGAGCTGGCCCGGGTGCTCTACCTCAGGCGCGACCTGGGGGTCAGCGCCGGTTCGGGGCTGTCCTCCATCATCCTGGATCGGGTCTTCGACCTCTACGCCCTGCTCGCCTCGGGCCTGGCCGCCGTCTGGGTCCTGGATCTCGCCGGCCGCTTCTCGCCCCTCTTCGCGGCCGCTGCCGCCGCCGTCCTGGTGCTGCCCATGGTGACCGTGCACCCGCGCATCGGGCGCCCCGCCGCCTCGCTCCTGCTCCGGCTGGTCAGCCGCACCGCCCTCGGGCGCTCCCTCGCCGACAACACCGGCGACTTCTACAACGGCGTCGGCCGTCTGCTCGGGCCACGCCTGCTGCTCGACGGCCTGCTGACCCTCGGAGCCTATGCCGTGCTCTTCGCCGGCGCCGCCCTGCTGGCCATGTCCCTCGGCATCGACGTCTCGCCGCTGGAGGCGGGCCTGCTGCTCGGCCTCGCCAATCTGGTCGCCCTGGTGCCGGTGACCGTGGCCGGGGTCGGAACCCGCGACGCGATCTTCGTGCTGGCGTTCCCGGAGCTGGGCCTGGCCGAAGCCCAGGCCCTGGCCTTCTCGGCCCTGGTGCTGGCGGTCTTCTACCTGGGCGTCGGGCTGGTGGGCTTCGCCTCCTTCGCCGCGGACAGGCCTCCCAAGGAAGCCGACGAACGATGAGCAACCTGAGAAAGCACACCGGGAGAGTACTTCGGGGAACGTGGGTCACGGCCCTGGACGTGCTGCGGCGGCCCTCCCTGGTCCTGGCGACCGCGGCGCTGCTCGCCACGTACCTGGCGAAGATCTGGTGGCACACCGGCTCCCTGGCGCGCCCGGGGGGATCCCGCACCCCGTTCCTGGCCTTCCTGGCGGACGATCTCCTGTTCTGGGCCGCGATCGTCGCGTTGGTCTTCCTGGCGGAGACGCGGTTCCCCCGCAGGGCGGTCAGGATCGCCACGACCTGCGCGACCGGGCTGCTCGCGGTCCTGTCCCTGGCCAATGTCTTCTGGCTGCGCGGCACGGGCGGGCAACTCACGCTCTCGGTGATCGACGTGGGCCTGACCCGCACGGCGGAGGTCCTGCCCATCGTCGAGTCCGGCCTGGGCGCCACCGGGCTGTCCATGCTCGCGGGCTCCGTCCTGCTGATCGCTGGCCTGCCCCTCTTGTTTCGCGCCAAGTGGCGCAAGGACGGCCTGCCCGAGACGCCGCGCCTCGCCACCCTGGGCTTCCCCGCGCTGCTGGCGCTGCTGGGGGTGCTCGGCCTCGTCGAGCAGCGTTCCCCCACCACCCCGGGCTGGAAGCTGATTGCCGCCAACGTGCAGATCTCGCTTGTCCGCCAGCTCGTCGAGCGGAGCGAGCCCGCCCCGCTGCCCAGCGCGCTTCCCGATCCCTCGCCGCCGCCCCCGGCGCCGCGGGCCACCGCGCAGTCCCCGAACGTGCTGGTCGTGATCCTCGAGGCCACGGCCCGCCGGGCCACCTCCCTCGATCCCCACGGCCCGTCCAACACGCCCACGCTGGTGTCGCTGGCCCGCGAGAGCCTGGAGGTCGAGTGGATGCGGGCCGTTGTGCCCCACACCTCCAAGTCACTGGTGTCGATCTTCTGCGGCCGCGCCCCGGCACTCCAGCAGCGGATCATCGAGACCGCAAACAACTACCCGATGCGCTGCCTCCCCGCGATCCTCGCGGAGAACGGCTGGTCCACCGCGTTCTTCCAGTCCGCCGACGGCCGGTTCGAGAAGCGCCCGCGGCTGGCGGCGCGCATGGGCTTCTCGAGCTTCGTGGCCTGGCAGGACATCGAACCGCCGCCCGCGCCGCTTGGCTACCTGGCCTCCGACGACATGAGCCTGGTGGAGCCCGTGGCCGCCTGGATCCGACAGCAGCGCGGACCGTTCTTCGCGGCCGTGCTCACCTCGGCGACACACCACCCCTACGAGCTGACGCCCTGGGTCTCCGAGCGCACCGGAGCCACGGCCGAGCACGACCAGGCGCAGCGCTACCTGGCGCTGGTCAACGGGGCGGACGCGATGCTGGCCGCGCTGCTTCGCTCCCTCGAGGAGTCGGGCCACGATCGCGACACCATCGTCGCGGTCTTCGGCGACCACGGCGAGGCGTTCGGCGAGCACGGGGGCTACCAGCACGACAACATCTACACCGAGGAGGGGCTGCGCGTGCCCTTCCTGCTGCGCGCCCCGGACCGTGTGCAGCCCGGCGTCCTCCGCGAGCCCAGATCGCTGATGGACCTCGCGCCGACGATCCTCGATGTCGCCGGCGTGCCCTACCACGCCGACCGCTTCGAGGGCCGCAGCCTGCTTGCGGCCGAACCGCCCGGGACCCGCCGCCGCTTCGCCTGCTGGTACGACGACACGTGCCACGGCTACGTCGAGGGCTACAGCAAGCTGGTTGTGCTGCCGGGGAGCCGCTCGTGGCTGGTGTTCGACCTGCTCGCGGACCCGCGGGAATCCCGGCCGCTGATCGACCCCTCCCAGTGGTCGGAGTCCGCGAAGGAGTCGGCCGCCTGGTACGATTCCCACCGCTACGATCACTCGTCCCTGACCTGGGAGGGCACGACCCTCTTCGGCGGACGCTGGCCCTGCGACGGCCGGGACGGCGCGTGCCAATCCATCCGCGAGACACAGTGAGACGGAGCTAGCGCCTGACGGCGCGCACCTGCCAGTGCAACGCCAGATCGCGCACGCCGGGGATCGCCTCCAGCAGCCCGTCGAGCGCGATCAGCCCCCGGGTGATCCGGCAGCGTCCGGGGACGCTCCCCAGCAGCGGCAGCTTGTCGGGGAATCCTGCCAGCGCATAGGCCGCGAACCCGAAGCCGCGGGAGACCTCCACGTCGAAGCCCGCCCGGTCGAGAGCCGGCAGGACGTCGGCGCGAAGGAAGCCCTCGTCGTCCTCGTGGAACCCGCTGCTGGCGCGGTACATCGCCCACCTCGCCGCGCGGTTGAGCAGCGAGTCGTTGGACGGCTCCGAGAACGCGAGCACGCCACCGGGGCGCAGCACGCGGGCGATCTCCCCGAGCACGCCCTCGCGATCGGACAGGTGGTGGATCGAGCCGCGGCAGACGACGCAGTCGACGCCGCCGGTGGCCAGGGGGATGCTCCGTCCGTCCGCCCTCAGTACGCCCCCGCCGACCCCGACGGGAGGCGCCTTAGAGAGCATCTCGGCGCTGACGTCGAGACCGATGATTCGCATGGAGCGCTCCAGCATCGACGGGAAAAGGACCCCCGTGCCGCAGCCGAAGTCGAGGACACGCGCCCCGGGTCCGGGTGCGGCGAGGTCGAGCAGCACGCGGTTCCAGTGCTCCTGGTAGATCCGGGAGTAGTCCGGGGCGTAGCGCTTGTCCGTATACGTCCTGGCGAGGTCCCGGTGGAGGTCGATCTGCGCCCGAACTCGATCTCCGTTCTTGTGCGTCATCGCCGCTCCTTTCGGCCGAGCAGGCGGAACTGGTCCCTGACGATCAGCGCCATGTTCTTCACCGCTCGCGGCGTCGTCGCCTCGTGCAGCAGACGCTTCAAGCCGCGCGGCCTGAGGTGGAAGAACAGGTTGCCCCGGCGCACCGCCGCCTTGATCCGCCGCCTCGAGAGGTTCGGGTACTCGACGACGGCGCTGGCGTTCTGATCGAAGTCCTCGGGCCGCGTGACCCGGAGGTAGCCCTTCTCGGTCACGTAGTCGTGGAACTCGGTCCCCGGGTAGGGCGCGGCGATGTCGAACTTGGCCATGGCCAGGGGCAGCCGCAGCGCGAAGCGGATCGTCCGCTCCATGGTCTCCTCGGTCTCTCCCGGGAAGCCCAGCACGAAGTAACCCCATGCCTCGATCCCGGCGCCGTCGATGAGGCGGACGACCTCCTCGGCCTCGTCGGCGGTGATCTGCTTCTTGATCGTCCGCAGGATTTCGTCGTCGCCGGACTCGATACCGATCGCGATCATCCAGCACCCGGCCCGCTTCATCTTCGCCACGAGCTCCGGCCTCTTGTACAGCGTGCGGACGTGGGCGTTGCAGGCCCACCGGAAGGGAGTGCCGGCCTCGATCAGGCGGTCGCACATTTCCTCGACCATCCGGTGATCCAGCGTGAAAGTGTCCGCGTGGAACAGGATGTTCTCTACGCCGAGGGCATGGACGTACAGCGCCTCCTCGGCCAGGGCCGCCCCCGAGCGGGACCGGATCTTCCACTGCCACATCACCGCCTGCCGGCAGAAGATGCAGCGGTAGGCGCAGCCGCGGCTCGCCTCGACGAAGGTGTAGTTGCCGAGGAACGGCGCCCAGTAGCGATCGAGGGGCAGCAGGTCGTGACGCGGCCGGGGCAGGGAGTCGAGGTCACAGACGAACGGTCGCTGCTTCGTCACGACCGGCTCGTCTCCCGACCCCGGCACCAGCCTCGAAGGGACGAAGGCGATGCCCTCCACCTGGCCCAGGCGTTCGAGGTCGCCCGCATCTCCCGCCTCGATGACAGCCAGGAGCTCCCGCAGCGTGTCCTCGGCCTCGTGCCTGATCACGAAATCGAGCCCATCCGCTTCCACGAGGGACTGTCCGGGGGCGTTGGTCAGGTGCGGCCCCATGCCGATGGTCCAGGCCCCCGCAACCCGCTTGGCAGAGCGCAGGGCTTCGAGATCGTTGGCGAAGGTCACGGATATCACGTTCGCCAGGCAGTACCTCGGCCGCAACCGCTCGATGATCCGCCGGTAGGCCGGCCAGTCGATCCCCTCGGCGATGCAGTCCACGATGTCCACCGACAGGCCAGCCTCTTCCGCCACGGCTGCGAGGTAGGCGAGGCTCGTCTGGGGCCAGATCATCCGCTCCCACGACGATCGCCCATGGCGGTTCAGGTCTCGGATGTACACGAACCCGTCCGGTGAGGGCGGGTTGACGAACAGGGCGTCCACGGGCCCGGTGTGGGACCTGGTCCTGCCGCCGGGCGAAAAGATCCGATCAACGAGGCCCACGCCCGATTCCTTTCCGGCTAGCTCGAACCCTTCTTCCCGGATTCTCCCCGGCCCACACCCCGCACGTCGTCGTCGAGCGTGCGGGGGAACCGATCCAGACGCCTGTTGATCATGTCGGCTATCATGCCGACGCTGAAGATCTGCAGGCTGCCGACGACCAACAGCATCGCCGTGGTATCGAGAATCCGCGGCAGCCAGATCGACGAGTACGCGAACACGCCCACCGCGCCGAGGAACAGCAGCATGGCGAACGGCACGAAGACGCGCAGCGGCTCGAACAGCAGCACGGTCCGGATGATCAGCTGCAGGAAATTCAGAGTGTCCCGGATCGGCCGCATCTTCGACTTGCCGACGCGCTTGGCGTAGTCGATAGGGACGAACTCGACTTCCTCCCCCCTCGTCAGCAGCGCAAGGGTGATGGTCGTTGTGAAGGAGAACCCGTTGGGCAGGATCGGCAGGTAGGCCAGCAGCACGTCGCGCCGCATGACCCGAAGCCCCGAGTTGAGGTCGGGGATCCTGTACTGGCTG